>NZ_JBFTNV010000025.1:0-103477 GCF_056397645.1 Rhizobium sp. 05L429
GACCGGCGACCTGAAGACGGGCCTCGTCTCCTGCACGCCGGCCGGCGCCATGGTTTTCGTTCGTCGCACCCACGGTGAGGATCTTTCGGGCCTTAACGCGGTCGTCATCGGCCGCTCCAACCTGTTCGGCAAGCCGATGGCACAGCTTCTGCTCAATGCCAATGCGACGGTCACCATCGCTCATTCGCGCACGAAGAACCTCGCCGAGATCTGCCGCAACGCCGATATTCTGGTGGCCGCCGTCGGCCGTCCGGAAATGGTCAAGGCCGACTGGGTGAAACCCGGCGCCACCGTCGTCGATGTCGGCATCAATCGCATCGCGGCACCCGAGCGAGGCGAGGGCAAGACCCGCCTTGTCGGCGACGTCGCCTTTGCGGAGGTCGCGCCGGTTGCCGCAGTCATCACGCCGGTTCCGGGTGGCGTCGGCCCGATGACGATCGCCATGCTGATGGCCAATACGGTGATTGCCGCCCATCGCTCGGCAGGGCTGACGCCGCCGATATTCTAACGAAAGTGCCGTTGGGACAGCCGACAAAAATCACCGGGATCGGCTTGCCACAGCGTGAAAGACGAATATAGTCAGGAAATAAATATTCCGTAGAGGAAATAAGAGGGAACGGAAATGGCATTATCTTGGCGTTTCTCCGCCTTGGCGGATCGGCATCGCGCTCTGGGATCGAAGCTCGAGGACTGGAGCGGTATGGGAACCGCCTGGACCTACGACAAGAACATGTCAGACGAGCATGTCGCGGTCCGCACCAAGGCCGGCATCATGGATGTCTCGGGCCTGAAGAAGGTGCATCTGGTCGGCCCGCATGCGATCGCCGTGCTCGACTATATCACCACCCGCGATATGACGAAGATCTATCCCGGCCGCTCGGTCTACGCGACCATGCTGAACGACCGCGGCCACTTCACCGACGATTGCATCGCCTACCGCACCGGCCCGAATTCCTGGATGCTGGTACACGGCTCCGGCTCCGGCCATGAGGAACTCATCAAGCAGGCAGCGGGCCGAAACTGCGCCGTGCTCTTCGACGACGACCTGCACGACCTGTCGCTGCAGGGCCCGATCGCGGTCGATTACCTCGCCAAATATGTGCCCGGCATCCRCGACCTCAAATATTTCCATCACATGCAGACGACGCTGTTCGGCGCTCCTGTCATGATCTCGCGCACCGGCTATACCGGCGAGCGCGGCTACGAGATTTTCGTGCGCGGCCAGGACGCCGTCATGGTCTGGGACCGGATCGTCGAGGAAGGCAAGGAGATGGGCATTATTCCCTGCTGCTTCTCCGTGCTCGACATGCTGCGTGTCGAAAGCTACCTGCTGTTCTACCCCTACGACAATTCGCAGATGTATCCCTTTGCCGACCAGCCGCCCGGCGACAGCCTGTGGGAGCTCGGCCTCGATTTCACGGTCAGCCCCGGCAAGACCGGCTTCCGTGGCGCGGAGGAACATGCACGGCTGAAGGGCAAGGAACGCTTCAAGATCTTCGGCATGCTGATCGATGCCGACGGCCCGGCCGATCTCGGTGATGAAGTCTATGCCGACGGAAAGAAAGTTGGCGTCATCACCTGCCCGAGCTATTCTGCGTTGACGAAGAAGTCGATGGCAATCGCCCGCCTCGACGTCGACAAGGCTGTGCACGGCACGAAGCTTGAGGTGCGCGGCAAGACCCTGAAGACCAGCGCGACCGCCCATACACTGCCCTTCGACGATCCGGAAAAGAAGAAGAGGATTGCCGTAGGTTAAGGAGCTTGCGAATGCTCGTTGCAGGCATCAAGAGCCGACCAGTCTACAAGGGCTTGACCATCCAGCCGAACGCCCGGCGGCACATTTTCGCGCTCGAAGGGGAGGGTGCCAAGGCTCTCCTCGATCAACGGGCAGCACTTGACGACGCGGCCCTTTCCCGCAGCGAGGTCCTCTATGTCGCCCGCGGCTCTAAAGCGTCCGGCCTGGACGAGGCACTCCGCCATCTCGGCTCCGACATGTTCTTCACCGCGCCGACAATCGCAACGCTGCTCTTCCGATTAAAGGGTTCGCTCGCCACCGCCCATATGGGCACGCGGCTCTATATCGCGGGCACGGAAGGCTTCATCGGCCAGGCGATGCTCGTGGCGCTCGACTGCGGCATGGACCATGCCTCTGTCATTACTGAGCATCGCGGCTCGCTGGCCCGGCGCGTGCAATGCGTCCATTGCAAGGGCATCACCGACGACGTCACCAGCAGCCCGTTTGCCTGCAGCCATTGCGGGCTGACGCTTCTGGTGCGCGACCATTATTCGCGCCGGCTCGCCGCCTTCCAGGGCGTCAATATCGATGCGGAAGAGCCTGGCAGCGCGCCCGATCCGGAGGAGTTGTTCCTTTGAGCGGTGGTACAGAAATTCCCGTCCGCGTGGAGCGGATCACACCGATCGCCGAACGCGTCAAACGTTTCCGCTTTGAGCGCCTGGATGGCAAGCCGATGCCCTATTTTTCCGGCGGCGCCCATATCATCGTCTCGATGAACGATGGCGGCCATATGCGCCGMAACGCCTATTCGCTGATGTCACCGCCGCATGATTGCGCGGCCTACGAGATCAGCGTGCTGCATGTCGAGGATTCACGCGGCGGCTCCACCTTCATGCATGAGAAGGTCAGCGAAGGTGATGAGCTGAAGGTCAGCTATCCCGTCAACCTGTTCCAGCCGGACTGGCGCGGGCGCAAGCACCTTCTGATCGCCGGCGGCATCGGCATTACGCCCTTCATCGCGATGATGGAGCAGTTTTCCCGCGAAGGCGCCAATTTCGAACTGCATTATGCCATACGCACGCGCGACCGCGGCGCCTACTGGCGGGAACTCCAGGAGCGCTACGGCGGACATCGCATCAAGATCCATTGCGATGCCGAAGGCGGCGCCATCCCCCTGACGCGTCTGCTCGACAGCCAACCGCTCGGCACGCATCTCTATGTCTGCGGACCCTCGGGCATGATCGACGGTGTGCTGAAAACCGGGCTCAACGCCGGCTGGCCGGAGCAGAACCTGCATTCGGAACGGTTCCTGTCATCGCTGCCCGGCAAACCCTTCGCGATCGAGTTGCTGCGGTCCGGCAAGACCGTGAAGGTCGGCCATCACGAAAGCATGCTGGAGGCGATCGAGGCGGCGGGGGTCGATGCGCCCTTCCTCTGTCGCGGCGGGGCCTGCGGTCAATGCGAAACCGCAGTCGTCACCTGCGACGGCAAGCTGCTGCACAATGACATCTATCTGACGAGCGAAGAAAAAGCATCCGGCCGCAAGGTGATGATCTGCGTTTCCCGTTTCGAGGGAAACACGCTGCATCTTGATCTCTGACGGCATTGGGAAAGCGGAACAAGGAGACCGGACATGGCAATCGTCTTCAAGCAGGAAACCTTCCGGAACGATTTCAGCTATCGKAACAGCCCGGAAAACATCCGGCGTTTTCCGTTTCCCTTCGACCGCGACGAATACATGTATTCGGTCAATATGGAACCGCATGTGCACGGCCGGGCGGGAACCGTCTACGAAAGCCTGATCGACGTCGACGAGCATTACGTCGCCGAGATGCACGACCGGGCGCTGGTGTTGAAGGAAGATCCGCTGCGCTACCAGGCGCTGCCGCATATGATGAGCGCGCAGTGGGATACGCTCGAACTTTTGATGGAAGAGCAGGCGGCAGGTTATCCCGATCACTTCACGCTAATCCGCAACGGCGACCAGTGGCGCTGGATCAACCGCCCGCTCGGCATCGACGACAGCTTCACCTTCGGCGATGCTTCGACGCTGCCCTATGAGCCCTTCGAATATATCACCCGCCAGGCCCAGGGCGATTTCTGCATCGTCGACCAGCGCGACGGTAATCTCTGGATGGATGCCGGCATGGTGACGACGCAAGCCGACTGGTCGCTCGATTTCGATATCGGCATGAACTTCATGGAATGGCATGGGCCAGTGCCGCTCGCTCACCAGATCGGCGTCTTCGACCGGGCTTTGAAATTTCTCCTGAATCTGCAACAGGGCAAGCCGACGCGGCGCTTCAACTGGACGATGACGATCAATCCGCGGCTCGACACCAGCCCGGAGAATTATCACAAATGGGGTCCCGACCGCATGACGGTGAGGCCTGACAATGTCGGCGAGAAGGTGCATCTGCGCGTCGAGCTGCAGAGCCTGTGGCGCCTGCCGCGCTCGAACGCCATCCTCTTCGTCATCCGCTGCTACCTGATGAATATGGAAGAGCTCGTTACCGTGCCGAAATGGGCGCGGCGCTTCCCGCGCGTGCTGAAGACGTTGCCGCCAGAGCTCATCGACTACAAGGGCCTCACCCGCTTCCGCGAGACGACGATCGACTGGCTTTCCAAATATGACGACGGGGCCCCGACCAGCCCCGGCATCTATCCGGACTGAGGCGCAGCAATGCGCACCAGCGCCGTGCGTCTTCTCAGACGCGCAAACCAAGCAATGACATATAATCAAGAGGGGAATGCTTCATGACAAGAGTAGCCGTCATCGGTGCCGGTCCTTCCGGGCTTGCCCAGCTGCGGGCCTTCCAGTCGGCCGCGCAGAAGGGTGCGGAGATCCCGGAGATCGTCTGCTTCGAAAAGCAGTCCKACTGGGGCGGGCTCTGGAACTATACCTGGCGCACCGGGCTCGACGAATATGGCGAGCCGGTCCATGGCAGCATGTATCGCTACCTCTGGTCGAACGGGCCGAAGGAATGCCTGGAATTCGCCGATTATTCCTTTGAGGCGCATTTCGGCAAGCCGATCGCTTCCTATCCGCCGCGCGCCGTGCTCTGGGACTATATCAAGGGCCGCGTCGAGAAGGCGAATGTCCGCCATTGGGTGCGCTTCAATACGCCGGTGCGCATGGTGCGTTTCGATGAGGACACGAAGAAATTCACGGTCACTGCGCACAACCGCCTCGAAGATCGCATGTACGACGAGGAATTCGACTATGTCGTGGTGGCGAGCGGCCACTTCTCGACACCGAACGTGCCTTATTTCGAGGGCGTGAAGACTTTCAACGGCCGTGTACTGCACGCCCACGACTTCCGCGATGCGCTGGAATTCAAAGGCAAAGATATCCTCATCGTCGGTCGCAGCTATTCGGCCGAGGACATCGGCTCGCAATGCTGGAAATACGGCGCGAAATCGGTGACGACGAGTTACCGCTCGAAGCCGATGGGCTTCAAATGGCCGGAGAATTTCGAGGAGCGGCCGCTGCTGACCAGGCTCGAAAACCGCACGGCGCATTTCCTCGACGGCTCGACCAAGGAGGTCGATGCGGTGATCCTCTGCACCGGATATCAGCACCATTTCCCCTTCCTGCCCGACGATCTCCGGCTGAAAACCGCCAACCGCCTCTGGGCCGATAGCCTCTACAAGGGCGTGATCTTCGACAAGAACCCGCACCTTTTCTATATCGGCATGCAGGACCAGTTCTACACCTTCAACATGTTCGACGTGCAGGCATGGTGGGCGCGCGACGTGATGATGGGCCGCATCACCCTGCCGCCGGAAGAGGAGCTTAAGGCCAATTTCGACGCATGGCGCGCCCGTGAGGAGACGCTCGAAGATGCCGAGCAGATGATCTGGTATCAGGGCGACTATGTGAAGGAACTGCTCGCCGAGACCGATTATCCCTCTTTCGACATCGAGGGGACGAACAAAACCTTCATGGAGTGGGAACACCACAAGGCCCACAACATCATGGGCTTCCGTGACCATGCCTACCGGTCGCTGATGACCGGCAACATGTCGCCGACGCATCACACACCCTGGGTCGAGGCGCTCGACGATTCCATGGAGGAATATCTGCGCAACTGATCTTTCCCAGGCTCCCGCGTAACCGAGAAAGGGTCGTCCGTCACGGYCCTGTCCGGCGTGTTTGAAATGAGACGAAGCAAACCCGATCTGCAACTCATTTTCTCAAGGCGTGGTCTTCATGGATTTTCAGAGCAGTGTTCTCGGMCGCATGAGCGGTTTTCTTTATCGCTGCCGTGCGGATGAAAACTACACGATGCTGGAGATGACCGATGGCATCGAACGCATCTTCGGCTATCCGGCCGAAGAGATCATCGGCAACAGCACACGCACCTTCACCTCGATCATGTGCGAGGAGGACGTGCCGCTAATGGATGAGGTCGTCGGCAGCGCGCTGGAAAGCCGCACCGACTGGACGATGGAATATCGTATCCGCCACCGCGAGGGACATCATGTCTGGGTGACGGAGACGGGCGGAGGCGTCTGGGACGAAAACAGCGAGCTGCTCTATCTCGAGGGCAGCATTATCAACATCGAGTCGCTCTACCAGCGCATTGACGAGCAGACTGCGGGTATGCGCATCACTGCCTCAAAGACCAACGAGATCCTGCACTCGCTACGCTATCTGAAGCTGCTCGCCGTCAATGCCGGTATTGAGGCGGCAAGGGCAGGGACGGCGGGATCCGGCTTCGCCGTGCTCGCCGCTGAGATGCGTCAGCTCGCCAATTCCTCCGAAGAGGCCGCAAGGGCAATTACCAGTGCCCAGCGCAGGGCGGAATAAAGGTTTTTACGAACGCGGCCGGGTCTTCTGCGGGTCGTAGTGCGACAGCGGCACCACGGTCGCCGGCAGGCGTTTCTGCTGGCCATCGAGCTTGCCGATCTCAACCTCGGTGCCGATGGCGGCATGGGTGACGTTGATACGGGCAAGTGCGATCGTCTTGCCGAGGATCGGAGAGCGCGTGGCGCTGGTGATAACGCCGATTTGGGCGCGGCCAACATGAACGCAATCGCCATGGCCGACCGCATCGTTCGCCTGTATGTCGAGACCGACCATCAGGTGGCGCGGATGCTCCTTGCGGGCTATCAGCGCCTCGCGGCCGATGAAATCATCCTGCTTGGACTTGAGCGGCACGGTGAAGCCGATGCCGGCCTCGAAGGGATCGGTCTGATCGTCGAATTCGTGATGGGCGAAGATGAGACCTGCCTCGATGCGGACCATGTCGAGCGCTTCCAGTCCCATCGGCTTCAGCCCGTAAGGCTCGCCGGCCTTCCAGACGGCATCGAAGACGGTCAGCGCATCCTTCGGATGACAGAAGATCTCGTAGCCGAGTTCKCCGGTATAGCCGGTACGCGAGACGACCACAGGGGCGCCTTCAAAGCCGCTGATCCGGCCGACCGTGAAGCGGAACCATTCAAGCTCGCCGATATCAGGCTGGCGTGGTGCCGTCCAGATGATCTCCTTGAGGATGTCGCGGCTCTTCGGTCCCTGCAGGGCGATATTGTGCATCTGGTCTGTCGAAGAACGTACCCAGACCTTGAAGCCCTTCTTCTCGGCCTGTTCGCGCAGCCATATGCCGCTGTAGTCGTCGCCGCCGATCCAGCGGAAATTCTTGTCGCCGAGGCGGAAGAGTGTGCCGTCGTCGATCATGCCGCCGTGCTCGTAGCACATGGCGGAATAGACGACCTGTCCGGTCGACAGCTTGCGCACGTCGCGCGTCAGGCAATATTGCAGCAGTTCCTCGGCATCCGGGCCCGTGACTTCGAATTTGCGCAACGGCGACAGGTCGATGACGGCGGCCTTCTCACGGCAGGCCCAATATTCCTCGACGGGACCTGCGGAGGAAAACCGGTTTGGCAGCCAGTAGCCGCGATATTCGGAGTAATCCCGCGTCAGTGCCGAGAGGCGGGGGTGGAAGGCGGTTTCCCGCGTCAGTTCTGCGTCGGCGTCAGGGGTCATGCGATAGGCTACCGCTCTTGAGAATTTTTCTTTTCCGGAGAAGGTGCGCACGTGGATATCGGTCGGATCCCAGCCGTTGGCGGCGTCGATATCGTCGGGGCAGGAGGAGGAGACGCAGACGAGATCGGTCAGCGCCCGCATCAGCACATAATCGCCCGGCCGCGACCATGGCTCGTCGAGATAAAGCTGGTTGTTGTGGTCGATATTCGTATTGTAGAAATAATTGAGCGCCTCCCAGCCCTTCCGGCCGGGTATGCCGTAGGGCGCCAGCACCGCATTGAAATTGTCGGTGCAATTGACATGGCCGGGATAGCCCATGTCGTCATAGTAGCGCGAATTGCAGGCGGTCGCGAAGGCATCATGGCGGCCGACCGTATCCTGGACGATCTCCACCAACGGCTCGAAATCGCGGTCGAAAGCCTTGGACGGCAGGCCGGGGGCGGGATAGCTGCGGCCAAGCAGGGTGCGGGTGACAGTGGAATCGAGCGCAAGATCAAGGCCCTTGTCGACTTTGCGGGCGGCAAAGGCCTGGAAATCGGTGCATTGCCGGCCGTAGACATCAATGATCTGGATGAACTCTCCGGCACGGACGAAATAGGCCGATGCTGTCGCCGCCCTGATGCGGATGTCCTCGATCGGATCGGCCATCGGCTCGGGGAGGGCCGCGGCATAGTCGCGGATCAGCGTGCTGCGCCTGATGCGGATCTCGATCGGCGTTGCCGTATCCTGCGCGTCAGGCGACATCGCTGCTGCCGGTGCGGCGGCAATCAGCAGACCCTTCATCGTGATCGCAAACTCCGCGCTGCTGCCCGGAATGGAGGCTTCGCTGAAAATGCGGATCGCACCTGCCGTGGCGAGATCGGCACCGCGTCGCTCAAGCGCCGTGCGGGTCCGGGCGGCGCCCTCATAACCTGAAGAGAAAATGGCCTTCAGTCCGTCGGCCGAGCCGGTAAAGGCTGCGCCGAGGCCGGCCGATTGAAACTGGCCATTTTCGTCGAGGAAGGAAAGCTCGCAGGCTTGTCCACCTTCGCTGTCGATCAGGGTGACGTGGTCGCCTGCCTCGACGCGAACAACAAGGGATCCACCGCCCTTGCAGCGGTAACGCTCGACACCTTCGGGGAGCGCGGGGATACCGGGATAACGAATGATGCTTGCCGACACGGGTCGCACCCCTGATATCCCGGGATGGAGATCTCGCATGTGGTCCTCATGAGATTGATGTGCCCTCCGGCACGGAAATCATGCTGACAAAATGCCGCCCGAAAGTAAAGGGATGTTGACTAAAAAGAAAATATCTTCACTATGCATAAAGGGTCTAGACTCGGAAATCCGCTCGGGAGCGCGGATCGAGAAAATGCCGGGCAGCCCATGCATGCCACGGGAGGCACGTTCAGGGAGACGTACGCAAAGCTACGTCCCGAACAAATAGAATGGGGAATTTCATCGATGACGGATATCGTGGACGCCGGCGTTGCCGCCGGCACCGAAGGTAAACTTATACGCGCGCTTGACTGGAAGGGCGCGTTCTGGGTGGCAGCCGGCGTGCCACCGCTTGTTCTCTTCTCCATCGGCGGTATTGCAGGCACGACCGGCAAGCTCGCCTTTGTGGTCTGGATCATCTCTATGATCATGGGCTTCCTGCAATCCTTCACCTATGCCGAAATCGCCGGCATGTTCGGCAATAAGTCGGGCGGCGCATCGGTCTATGGCGCCACGGCCTGGCTGCGCTATTCGAAATTCATCGCGCCGCTGTCCGTCTGGTGCAATTGGTTTGCCTGGTCGCCGGTGCTTTCGCTCGGCTGCGCCATTGCGGCCGGATATATCCTCAATGCCTTCTTCCCGATCCCGGCAGCGGATTCGCAGGCGGTCCTCGCCTGGATCAGCGCGCATGCCGCTTCAATTACGGCCGAAAGCCCCCGCGTTGCCGAATATATTGCTGCCCATGCCGGCACTTCGCCTGAGGATGCGGTCAAGGCGTTGCTGAGCGCTGACGGTATCGCCGCGCTGACGCCGGCAGTCCGCAGCTGGTCACTCGTCAGCTTCAGCATTCCCTTCCTCGCCACCGCCAATATCAACGCCACCTTCTTCATCGGCGGCATCCTGATGCTGATCATCTTTGCGATCCAGCATCGCGGCATCTCCGAGACGGCGAGCGTCCAGAAATGGCTGGCGATCATCGTGCTTGTGCCGCTGCTCATCATCGGTCTCTATCCGATCATCAGTGGCCAGATCGTCAGTGCCAACGTCACCGGGCTGGTTCCGCCGACGGCGGCCTATGCCGGCACCGACGGTACCTGGAGCAATGGCGGCTGGACCCTCTTCCTCGGCGGTCTCTATATCGCCGCCTGGTCGACCTACGGTTTCGAGACTGCGGTCTGCTATACACGCGAACTGAAGAACCCGAAGACGGATACCTTCAAGGCGATCTTCTATTCGGGCCTTGCCTGCTGCCTGTTCTTCTTCCTCGTACCTTTCGCCTTCCAGGGCGTGCTCGGTCATGCGGGCATGCTTGCGCCGGGGATCATTGACGGGACGGGTGTCGCCGAGGCGCTCGGTGGACTGATCGGCGCCGGCCGTGTCGTCACCCAGCTTCTCGTCGTGCTGATGATCATGGCGCTTTTCCTCGCCATCATGACGGCGATGGCAGGCTCCTCGCGCACGCTCTACCAGGGCTCGAAGGATGGCTGGCTGCCGAAATATCTCGACCACGTCAACGAACACGGCGCCCCGACCCGGGCGATGTGGACGGACTTTGCGTTCAATCTTTTCCTGTTGGCGATCGCGTCCGATGCTGGCGGCTATTTCTTCGTGCTCGCCGTCTCCAATGTCGGTTACATCATCTTCAACTTCCTGAACCTTAATTCCGGCTGGATCCATCGCATGGATTCCGGTCATGTCGAGCGCCCCTGGAAGGCCCCCACCTGGCTGATCGGCCTCAATACCGTTCTTGCCTTCGTCAACGCGCTCTTCCTCGGCGCCGGCGCCAAGGTCTGGGGCTATGCCAACGCGCTCTGGGTCGGCTTCATCTTCGCMGCGCTTATCCTGCCGGTTTTCGCCTATCGCCACTACGTCCGCGACGGCGGGAAATTCCCGCCCGGAGCAATGGACGACCTCGGGCTCGTGGGCCAGGATCTCGGCGTCAAGAAGGCCGGCATGTTGCCATACCTCGCTCTTGCCGCTGGGCTCGCCATCGTCCTGATCGCGAACTGGATCTTCCAATTGCCCGTCTAGGGACTGTCCGGCCGGTATTCTGAAGGATTTCTCTGATGCGTGGCCTCGCACCAGAGAAATCTACGGCGTTCGACATCAAGACGACGTTCGACACCAGCAAGCGGTACTCTTTTCGTCGACGGGATGCAGCACGTGTTGACACGAGAGCGAGAAGATCGAAGCTATACGGGTCCCTGATCAATTCCTGGGCGAATTCGGACTGCGGCGCAGGCAGCGTTCGAGAGAAATTTGACGGTGCCTYTCCTTGTCGTCGATGAAGTCCGCTTCGAGGCGAAAGCCCTGTCATTTCGCGCGATCGCGTCGCAGGTCCGCTGCCGGTCGATCGATCACGCGACATCCCCATCCTTCCGCTGTCTGGCGGGCGAGGATGTCGCGGGTGCAGCATCTGGTCCATATACCGGTCCATATGCAATCCTGGCCGGGCTGGAACCGGCGTTCGCGCATCGTCTTCATCGTCGATGGCATTGCACCGGCGGCGATCGAGCGATCGTTCAACGCCTTCAACGGGCTCGGTGCGGCACAGCGCGCGCCGGAGCGGGTCGAGGAGATGCAGCCATGAGAAAAATGCCGACGCCGAAGAGTTTCCCAACATCCGCCCTCCATACAGGGGCCGGATCAAGCTGCGCATCCTGGGCACGGCGATCTCGCTGCTGGAAGAACTTCGGCTCGGTGCCGAGCGCGATCTCGGCATGGATATTGAATTCGACAATCAGGACTTCATGACCGCCCAGCACAAGGCGGCGCTGGAGCCGATGGCCTGCGACATCTACGACCAGTGCTTCCACAACCTCGACATCGTCTGGCACTGGCGCGCCGTACAGCCGATCGACATCGAGCGGATTACTCTCTGGAACGAGATCACTGATCTGACCAAGACGGGCCGCATCGGGCCGAATGCCCGGATCGGGCAGGGCGATCTACGAATTTGCCTTCTTCGGTGCATGCATCAAGTTACGTGGCGCGACGGACACACCGATGCGACCAGTGGCGATGCCACTGACCTGAGCGCAGGGGCCGGATGGTGACATGCGGATGGAAGTGAAATTGATGATCGTGAGCCGGCAGTAGGAACCGTGATAACAGCACCACTGTTCAAATCCATTCAGGGCCACCGATTCGGTAAGGCAGCTTACCGTCTGAGGCAGGCACAATGTGGCCGCCGGTCTGCTAGCGAGCGTCAGAGGCGGGTGTTTCCAACAGACATGGCCTCGCGATGTGAGGGTGATGTTGTGATAACGCGGCAGCAATGCGGTGCTATCGCCTAATGTTGTCTAATCGTGCCAAGCCGAACTAAAGCATAGCCCGCACCGCCAATTTGAATCAAAAGGTCTGCTCTCATTTCCCTGTCGGTGACGACCTTGATTTTGGTCCATTTGTCTATCTTGGTATCGAGCKGAACAGGCAAGCCCTCTCGCAACAAGAGGGTGAACTCGGGCGCTCTCTCCGACTTATAGATGCAAATCCTCATTGCACGGCACCCCAACTGCACAGATTTATGACAGTTATATTGCAGTGCGCTATCTACTATTGCAATGCCGCAGAATCYTCTTCGCAAACATGCCCAGGTAGATTGCCGTCCTACCGGCAACATGCCGCCGCATCTTTTGGCTCTGGGCCTGAGTCCGACTTGACGGTCGGCCGATCAGCTTTCGCAAAGCTAGCAAGAGCACACCTCGCGTGACGATATAGTCGAGATCGGGTGATCGCTCGTGCGGCCGAGCAGGTAAGGAATAGTACACCTCGATCCGCAGTGACGAATGGCTAGCGGTGKCTAACAAGTCACGTGTTCGACCGGTACAGACCGCTTCGACGATCGTCGGAGACACTGCCGCGGCTGCGACATGAAATCATGCAGCGATGCGATCCCCAAAGTCGGAATCGTCGAATTCATGTTGTCTCGTCTTCCAGTATTTTGACAGGCCGGTCCCACTGGATGAGCACGACACAGCCGGTATCGCTCCAGACCGAATGCTCAGTGCCCGGCGCATTGACGATGTAGCAGCCGCGGCCGTAATCGCCCGCTTCGTCGGATTGGACCCCATCCAGAACGAGAATTGTCTCCAGACCCTCGTGCCGATGACGGGGAACCGAGGCGCCAGCCCCGTATTTCAACAGTGCCACGCCGGGCTGATCGCCTTCGAAGGGGCGTATCCAGTGGATCGTCACCTCCTCGCGGAACGGACCGAATTCCAGCTCCTTCCAGCCACCGGCTGTGACCAGTTCGCGGGTCGTTTCAGGCATAAGCGATGCTCTCCAGGATGTCGTCGACATGGGCCGTCCAGCCGACGATCGCATCCTGGGCGCGGATCATGGCGATGGCGGCCGCCTTGAATTCGGGGAAATAGCTTTCCGTCGCTTCTTCGGCGAGCAGACATTCGTAGCCGCGGTCGTTTGCCTCTCGCATCGTCGTCTGCACGCAGACTTCGGTTGTCACGCCTGCGAACACTAACTGTTTGATACCCTTCTGCTGCAGGACGTCGCAGAGCTCAGTGGCGTAGAAGGCACCCTTACCGGGCTTTTCGATGACGATTTCGCTCTTGAGAGGGGCGAGCTCCGGCAGGATTTCGGTTCCAGGCTCGCCGGTTATCAGGATGCGGCCCATGGGACCCTCGTCACCGATGCGGAGCGCTGGGTTGCCGCGGTTGCGTTTTGCCGGCGGCAGGTCCGATAGGTCGGGTTTGTGGCATTCCATCGTATGGATGACCGGCAGGCCGGCATCGCGGAAGCCCTGGATGAGACGTTTGACATCGGGCACGATCCTGGTGATGCGGCTGACATCGTTGCCGAGACTTGCGCCGAAGCCGCCGGGCTCGGCAAAATCGCGCTGCATGTCGATGACGATGAGGGCAAGCCTGTCGTGTTTCACCGGAAAGGGGAAGGGTTCTGCCTTGATCTCCGCCATCAGTGATGTCCCGCCATGTGGGCGCCGATGACGCCGATATCGGCGGATAGGGCCGGCGTCTCGTAAACCAGCTTGCCGTCGGATATCACCATGATGCGGTCGGACATTTCGAGCAGTTCATCAAGGTCCTCGGAAAGCAGCAAGACAGCGGTGCCCGAATTGCGGGCTTTCATGATGCGGGCCCGGATTTCGGCGACAGCCGAAAAATCGAGGCCGAAACAGGGGTTCGAGACGATGAGCAGATCCACCTCGCCGGTCAGCTCGCGAGCAAGCACGGCGCGCTGCACATTGCCGCCCGAAAGGGCCGCGATCGGCGAGGAAGAGGAGGCCGTCTTCACTTTGAAATCCGAAATCAGGTCCGTGGCGCGCTTCTTCATCTTGCCCTTGTTCAGCCAGATCGCGTCCTTGCCGTCGGCTTTCAGGTCGAAGGTGCGGAAGGCGAGGTTTTCGCTGACCGTCATGCGCGGGGCACAGGCGTTCTGCAACGGTTCCTCGGGGATGAAGCGGACATTGTTCTTGCGGGTCTCGGGCCGGGTCGCTCCGTAGGTCTCGCCGTTGACGCTGACACGGCCGGTATCTGTCGGCCTTTGGCCGGCAAGGATTTCCGTCAGTTCCTTCTGGCCATTGCCGGATATGCCGGCAATGCCGACGATCTCGCCAGAGCGGACCGTGAGATTGTCGATCTCGATGGTCTTGAGTCCCGATCGGTCTGGCGCCTTGATCTGCTCGACCGTCAGCACGTATCTGGCACTTTCAGTAACGGGAATGCGGGTGTCCAGTTCGGCCAGCTTGACGTCGCCAATCATCATCGCCGCCATGTCGGCGGTGGAAAGCTCACCTACCTCGCCAGTGCCGACGAGCTTGCCGCGCCGCAGGACCGAAACGGCGTCGGCAAATTTCGTGACCTCGTGGAACTTGTGGGAGATCATCAGCACGGTCAGCTCGCCGCGCTTCGTCATGGCGCGCACGAGGCCGAGCATCTCGTCGGCCTCGGCGGGTGTCAGCACCGAGGTCGGCTCGTCGAGCACCAGGAAGGATCGGCCGAGATAGAGCTGCTTGACGATTTCGAGCTTCTGCTTCTCGCCGGCGGCAAGCTCGCTCACCGGGCGCTCGAGCGGGATCTTGAAAGGCATACGCTCCATGAAGGCGGCAAGATCCTTGCGCTCCTTCGCCCAATTGATGATGGCGGGCACTTCGGCGCGACTGATGACKAGGTTTTCGGCACCCGTCAGTGACGGGACCAGTGTGAAGTGCTGGTAGACCATACCGAGGCCATAAGTTGCCGCATCCTTCGGCGAAGCGATCGCTACTTCGCGGCCATCGACGGAAAGTGAACCCGATGTTGCGTGGTAGAAGCCCATGATGCATTTGACGAGCGTCGATTTGCCAGCGCCATTTTCGCCGAGCAGCGCGTGGAAGCTGCCTGGGGGCACCTTGATCGACACGTGGTCGAGCGCGGTGAAACTGCCGAAGCGCATCGTCATGTCGATAGTGTCGATGCCGACTGCCTTGCCGGATTGCGGAAGGGGGGTGTCGCGGACTGTGCTCATGGCAGCTGGCTCACGAGCGTTTGCGAATTGGAGACGGAGCCGAAGACCCCGCCCTGCATTTTGACCATCTTGATTGCGGCCAGATGATTGCCGTAATCGGTCGCGCCGCAGCAGTCTTCCAGAAGCAGGCATTCGTAGCCGCGGTCGTTCGCCTCGCGCATGGTGGTGGAAACGCAGACATCTGTGGTGATGCCGGTCAGGATGATGTTCTCGATGCGCTTCTGGTTGAGGATCAGTTCCAGATCGGTAGCACAGAAGGAGCCTTTGCCCGGCTTGTCGATGATCGTCTCGCCCTCGATCGGATAGAGTTCCGGAATGATGTCCCAGCCGGGTTCGCCGCGTGTGAGGATGCGCCCGCACGGACCGGGGTCGCCGATGCCTGCACCGATGCGCTGCGAGCGCCAGCGCTTGTTGGCCGGCAGGTCGGCAAGATCGGGGCGATGGCCCTCTCGTGTGTGGATGATATGGTAGCCCTTCGCCCGCATCGCGGCCAGCGTCTTCTTGATGGGATCGATGGGCGCTTGGACCAGCGAGAGGTCATAGCCCATGTGATCGACATAACCGCCCTTACCGCAGAAATCCGTCTGCATGTCGATGATGATGAGTGCCGTATTATCAGGCCGCAGGGCGCCGTTATAGGGCCAGGCATAGGGATCGGCGTCGATATAATGTCCTTTGGTCCTGACCGTGGCGTCCATCGTCTCTTCTCCTATTCACCCGCGAGTTTGAATGTTTCGCCGTAGGCGCGCGCTGGCTTGCCGAAGCCGCAGGACGTGCCATCCGTGACCTTGACTTGGTCCTCCCAGGGGAGGCGGTATTTGCCGGCGATGAGGTCGTGCATGTAGGTGTAGGGCGCGTCGCCTGCGCCGCCGGCAACGGCGACATAGCCGCGATGGCCGAACTGGTAGATGTTGTTTTCAACGCCCCAGCCGAGGCGGGCTTCGCGCACGAGGTCGGGGCGCACTTCGGCGGTGATGATCTCGTTGACGCGTCCCGATATCCCGTGAGCGATGATCGAGCCATCGAAATTGCAGATCATGCCTTCGCCCATACTGTCGAAGGTGCCGTCGGAGCCGCACATGCAGACGTTCGCCGTGACCATGAGATTGCAGAAGGCGTTCGACTGGTTGGTAAAGCGCCAGCTGTCGCGGATGGGTGCCGTATAACCGGCAGTGCGAATMATGATTTCCGCACCCCTGTAAGCGCATTCGCGGGCCATTTCCGGGAACATGCCGTCATGGCAGATGATGAGCGCGAGCTTTGCGCCCTTTGGCCCGTCGATGACGGGAATGCCGAAATTGCCGGGCTCCCAAGGCTCGACCGGCACCCATGGGTGCATCTTGCGGTAATAGAGTTTCAGGTCACCCTTATCGTCGATGATGATACCGGAATTGTAAGGCATACCATCCGGGTTCAGCTCCATGATGGAGAAGCATCCCCAGATCGCATTCTCCCTGCAGGCCTTCTTGAAGGCTGCGACTTCCGGTCCGTCGAGCGTGCACATGATCTCGGGGTTGATATCCATCGACAGGCCGTGCAGCGCATATTCAGGGAAGACGACCAGATCCATGCCCGGCTGGTTGCGGCGCGCCTTGCCGACGAGATCGACGATCAGCTGTGTCTGGCGGGCAAGATCTTCCCTCGTCACGGTGAGGGGGAGCTGCAACTGCACGAGACCGATGCCGACGCCGTGTTCCGATTTGTTCAGTCCGCCGAGGCCGTTCATGGCTTGGTTCCTTTCATGCTTATTTCGTCAGGGAAAGCGCCCCGGGTGCACCGGCGAGCGAACGTGTCGGCGAGGAGGTGGCGATCATGATGACCAGGGTCAGCACGTAAGGAGCGGCGTAGAAGAGATAGTAGCCTTGGGTGACGCCGACCGATTGCAGCGCCGGGCCAAGCGCACCAGCGCCACCGAAAAGAAGGGCGGCGAGGAAGCAACCGATCGGGTTCCAGCGGGCGAAGATGACGAGCGCCACGGCCATCAGACCCTGACCCGATGAAATGCCCTCGTTCCAGGATCCCGGATAATAGAGCGAGAGGTAGGCGCCGCCGATGGCTGCCAGTGAACCGCCGACGGCGGTTGCGAGCAGACGTACACGATCAGGATTGATGCCCATGGCGCGTGCGGCATCGGTGCTATCGCCAACGACGCGCAGGATCAGGCCGATCCGGGTATTCTTGAAGGCCCACCAAAGGATGAAGGCGAGAGCTGCGCCAAGCAGGAAGAGCACGTTGATGTTCAACGCCGCCTGGATCTGCGGCATGGTCGACCAGAAGCCGAGTGGTATCGCCGGCAGATGCGGGGCGGCAGGCTGGATGAAGGACTTGCCGAGGAAGAAGGCAAGCCCAAGACCGAACTGCATCATGGCAATGCCGATGGCGATATCGTTGACCTTCGGCCATTTGCAGATCCAGCCATGCACGAGGCCGAACGCCGCGCCCGTCGCCATGGCCGAGAGCACTCCGAGCCAGGGCGAATTGGTCATCACGGCGACGGCGTAAGCCGTCATGGCGCCGAAGACCAGCGTACCTTCAAGTCCAAGATTGATGCGGCCGGAACGCTCGGTGACAGTTTCGCCGAGGCTGACGAAAATGAAGGGCGTGGACACGCGGATGGCRCCTGCAAGGATGGCAAGGGGCACGCCCCATAGGCCGATGCCTGTCTCTTCCATCAGAGGCTCCTTTTCCAGAGGTCGGGATTGAACATCTTGAAGCGGCCGTAGAAGGTCTCGCAGAACAGGATGACGATGAAGAGCGTGCCCTGCAGTACCAGCACGGTGGCGTCGGGCAGGCCCATGCGGCGCTGAATAAGACCGCCGGAGGCATCAATGCCGCCGAGCAGGATCGCAACGGGGATGATCGCCAGCGGATTGTGACGGGCGAGGAAGGCGACGAGGATGCCGGTATAGCCGTAACCGGCGGCAAGCGATGCATTGGCACTGCCCTGGACGGCTACGACCTCGATCATCCCGGCAAGTCCCGCGAAACTGCCAGCGATTGCGGTGAAGCCGGTAATCAGCCTGCCGACCGGCAGGCCCTGGATCTGAGCAGCGCGCACATTGCCGCCGGCGATGCGGGCGGCAAAGCCGAAACTCGTCACTTCTATCAAAATCCAGGAGAGGATGCAGGCGATGATGCCGATGACGAGGCCCCAATGCACGTCCATGCCGGGGATGTTGCCGAGCATATATTCCGGCGGCAACGGCTTGGTCGATGGCTTGTTGAGGCTGGCGGGATCGCGCAGTGGCCCCTCGACGAACTGGTTCATCAGGGCGATGGCGATATAGGACAGCAGCAGCGAGGAGATCGTCTCGTTGACGCCGCGATAATGGCGCAGGAAACCGGCAAGGCCGATCCAGATGCCGCCGACCACCATGGCGGCGATGCCCATCACGATGAGGGTCAGGAGGACAGGTGCCGAGCCGGCCAGCGGCATGGCCATGGCTGCAGCGGCAACGCCGCCCAGCACGACCGCTCCTTCCCCGCCGATGATGACGAGGCCGAGGCGGGCCGGCAGGGCGACGCAAAGTGCCGTCAGGAGAAGGGGTGCGGCACGACTTAAGGTGTTCTGCACCGAAAACCAGCTGCCGAAGCCGCCGGTATACATGAGCTGGAAGAGCATCGCCGGCGATTTGCCGATCGCCAGTATGAACAGGGAAAAGAGCGCAAGACCGATCAGGATGGCTGCAAGGCCGATCATAGCAGGTTCGGCGTGTCGCGCGATCCATTCGAGGACGGGGCGCAGCGACGCCGGCTTTTCGGAAGCGACTGATAGTGCGGGATCATTGGCCTGAACGGTCATGGCGCTTCTCCCCTGACGGTTTACGCTGTTGACCCGACGACGCCCTCGACCAGGTAGTTCATGCTTTCGAGCTCGATCGCATCTTCGGCGTAGCCCTTGTCGGCCGCGACGACGGTCTCGCCCTTATTGTCCTTCAGTGGCCCCTTAAACACCGAGAAGCTCCCCTTCATCATCTCCACCTGGGTCGCTTCGAATGCCTTGCGACCCGCCTCGGAAACGCCAGGACCGAGCGCGCTCATCTTCACGAAGCCGTCCTTCAGGCCGCCGCGCACGAAGTTGCCGAGCTTCTCGCCCGCCTGTGCCTTCTTGACGAAGTCACTATAGACATTGCCCCAGGCCCATTCGGCGCCCGTGAGGTATTTCTCGGGCGCAAGCGGGCTCTGATTGGCGTGATAGCCGCAGACGAAGGCGCCTCGGCCGGCGGCCGTTTCCACGACCACCTTCGGGCTGTCGACATGGCAGGTGATGACGTCGGCGCCTTGGTCGATCAACACATTGGTGGCTTCGGCTTCCTTGACAGCGAGCGACCATTCGCCGGTGAAGATCACCTGGCAGGTGATCGTCGGATCAACGGAGCGGGCGCCGAGCAGGAAGGCGTTGATGTTCTGAAGAACCTGCGGGATCGGCTTGGCGGCAACAAAACCGATCTTCTTGCTCTTCGTCGCATGACCGGCCGCGATGCCGTTCAGATACTGCCCCTGGAAAATATAGCCGAAATAGGAGCCGGTATTGGCCGGGTTCTTGCCCTCCTGCCACAGTCCGCCGCAATGGCGGAACTGGATATCAGGATATTTGGCGGCCATGGCCAGCATATGCGGGTCGAAATAGCCGAAGGAGGTTGGGAACAGCAGGGTGGCGCCGTCGAGATTGATCATCGATTCCATCGTCTTCTGAACGTCTACCGTCTCGGGAACGTTCTCTTCTTCAACGACGGTGACGCCGGCCAGCGCCTTGACGGCGGCAGCACCCTCGGCATGCGCCTGGTTGTAGCCATTGTCATCCTTGGGGCCGACATAGATGAACCCGACCGTGAGAGCCGTCTGGGCAAGTGCGCGCGAGGAGAGGAAACCAGGTGCTGCGCCGACGAAAGCGGCGGCAGCAGAAGCCTGAAGGAAATGGCGTCGTTTCATGGAAAGGAGTCTGGTCATCGGAATGCTCCCCTTACGGCGGTCTTTGCCGTTTCGATTGGTTACTCAAAAGTGTATGCAACGGATGTGCCAGATTCTAATACTATGATTTTACGAGGAAATTTTTCGGCGTCCGGTGGATGAAATTGAAAGTGCATGCAATTTGATCGCCGAATAAGATCGAAAATTATGCATCGCATAAAAAATCATCCATCGTCATCGTTGGCGACGGATACCCCGCCAGCCCGAGCGACAGTCTCAGAATATAATGCTGCATTATCAACATGATACATCTGCATTGACTTTAAACAACCGAGCGGGCATGTGTATGCAGCCACAACAAGGTAGAATCGTTTCTTGAAGCAAGTCAGGCGCAGAGAGATCATCCGGGCTGGAACGACCGTCGAGCAGATGGTCCGGGCGATTGCCGACTTGATCGTCACAGGGCAGATGCTGCCGGGCGAGAAGCTTGATGAAGTCTCACTCGCTGTTCGTTTCGAGGTGTCGCGGACCCCGGTACGGGAGGCGTTGCGCGAACTCGGAGCGATGGGGCTTGTCGGTCGGGAGCCGAACCGCAGCGCAGTCGTCACCAACGTGACCGAGGCCTATCTGCATTCGATGTTTGAGGCGATGGCGGAACTCGAAGCGATCTGCGCCAGGCTCTCGGCCGAGCGCATGACAGTTGACGAGCGGCGCACCCTGGAACTGGACCACAAGGCATCGATGAGGCTGGTGCATGCCGGCGCGGAGGAAGAATATTCCGCCCACAATACCGAATTTCACACCCGCCTCTACCGAGGCGCGCATAATGATCATATTTTCGAGACAGTGACACAGACACGTGCGCGGCTCGCACCCTTTCGGCGAGCTCAATTCCGGCTGCCCGGGCGCTTGGCAAGATCCTACGAGGAGCACGGCCGGATCGTAACTGCCATCATGCGAGCAGATGGCCCCGTTGCTGCGCAGGCGGCATATTCCCATGTGGAAATTGTCAGCGATGCCAGCGTGGTGTTTGCAACGGCCGGGGAGGCGTGAGCGCGCGACGCCTGACCAGGTGCGTCGCATTGGCGAGAGTGCAAAGGCCACGAAGCACATGATCGCCATGGCCGCTCGCGGGATCTACTCTGCGGCTTCGATAAAGCGGTGCCGTTCATGGAGGAACTTCAAAACCGCTTCGCGACATTTGAGATATGTCCGGTCGGAAGCGAGTTCGATGCGATTGCGAGGGCGGGAGATGACCACGTCGAGCACTTCGCCGATGCGAGCCGCCGGACCGTTGGTCATCATCACGATGCGGTCGGACAGCAGCACCGCTTCGTCCACATCGTGGGTGATCATCACCATCGTGTTGCCTAGGCGAGCGTGGATTTCCATCACCGCGTCCTGAAGATGGGCGCGGGTCAGTGCGTCGAGCGCGCCGAAGGGCTCGTCGAGCAGCAGGATCTTTGGCTCCATGGAAAGCGCACGCGCAATGCCGACGCGCTGTTTCATACCCCCTGATATTTCCGAGGGTCGCTTATCTTTGGCATGCGCCATCTGCACGAGATCGAGATTGGCCATGACCCATTCATGCCGCTCGCTCTTGGTCTTCGTTCTGCTGAAGACCTTGGAGACGGCGAGATTGACGTTGTCGTAGACTGTCAGCCACGGCAGGAGCGAGTGGTTCTGGAAGACGACGGCGCGTTCTGGACCTGGCTGGTTGACCTCGCGGTTTTCAAGCAGCACGGCGCCCGCAGAAACCGGCGTCAGACCGGCAATGAGATTGAGCAGGGTGGACTTGCCGCAGCCAGAATGGCCAATGATCGAGACGAACTCGCCCTCGCAAATCGTCAGGTTGATGTCTTTCAGGACCTCGGCGCGCACGCCGCCCCGATCGACTCCTATCGACATCATCGTCAGACATGGAAGCATTCTATGGCGAATGCGGTACCCCTCGGTCCCGCCTCGTCACCTGATCCTGCGGCGACCGAACCGCCTCGAGGCACTTCGTGCCTCGAGGCCGGCGAGCATCGCCAGCAAGAATCTTTTGAGATGATACTTCACGCTCATTTCATTTCGGTATCCGTTGATCTGTCACGTAGGCGCGCCAGCCCCCCAATTCGGTGATTTCGCGCGCGCCATCGATTGCATGAGCCTCGCAGAGAAAACCTGAAATCTGGGAACCGTCATCGAGCGTTACCTTGCCTATGCCGAGCGGGGCCGGGATATTCTGGACAAAAAGCCCGAAAGCTTCCGCGGTGACTTTCCAAACCTCAACTTCGAGGCCCTTGCCATCAAAGCCGGGTTCGCGGATGAGGCCCGGCTTCGGCGGGATGGTATCGGGCAGAACGAAGAGGCGGTAGTCCGGTGCAGTCCGGCAGGATTTGACGCGCCTGCCACCTGGTCGGGTCAATTCGTGGTTGAGAGGCATGCCGGTGAGATGCGCCCCGACGACGACGATCGGCACCAAGCCGTCATCGGCCTGCGGCAGGCGGCTTTGCTCGGGGATCACCGCAAGACGATCCTTTCCCATTCCCGCGTTCGAAGTCCGATGCATGGCGGTGATCGCATTTGCTTTCACCCCGTCTCTCGTCCCGAAGACCCCATCGCCGGTCCAGCGGTGCATCGGGCGAAGGAGGATGCCGGCTCGCCCATCATCGGCA
The DNA here is from genome assembly GCF_056397645.1 of Rhizobium sp. 05L429. Lineage (NCBI taxonomy): Bacteria > Pseudomonadati > Pseudomonadota > Alphaproteobacteria > Hyphomicrobiales > Rhizobiaceae > Rhizobium > Rhizobium sp. 05L429. The sequence goes on from NZ_JBFTNV010000025.1 coordinate 22,979, forward strand.
AGCGCGACGACGGACCGGTCTCGGTCGTCTACCGCCGTCAGGGCGATGACAATCTGCTGGTTCGAATACGGGCCGATGACGCTCGATATTGCCTTGCGGCTGAGAGTGCATCTTCTGATGCAGGCCGTATCGCAGGCCCGCCTGCCCGGCATTATCGATCTCACGCCCGGAATCCGCTCGCTGCAGATCCATTATKACGGCACGACGCTGACCCGCAAACGCCTGCTCGGCCTGCTGGCCGATATCGAAGCGAGTCTGCCGACGGCGGAGGACGTCAAGGTGCCAAGCCGCATCGTGCATCTGCCGCTCTCCTGGAATGACCCGGATGCCGAACTTGCCATGCGCAAATATCAGGAGCTCGTGCGGCCGAATGCGCCCTGGTGCCCCTCCAATATCGAGTTCATCCGGCGCATCAACGGGCTGGCGGATGAACAGGCCGTTCGCAACGTCGTCTTCGACGCCAGCTATCTCGTGCTCGGCCTCGGCGACGTCTATCTTGGGGCACCGGTCGCCACCCCGGTCGACCCGCGCCACAGGTTGGTGACCACGAAATACAACCCGGCCCGCACCTGGACGCCGGAGAATGCCGTCGGCATCGGCGGTGCCTATATGTGCATCTATGGCATGGAAGGGCCCGGCGGATACCAGCTTTTCGGCCGCACCATCCAGGTGTGGAACACCTGGCGGCAGACACCGGTCTTTGCCGAGGGCAAGCCCTGGCTGCTAAACTTCTTCGATCAGATCCGCTTCTTTCCTGTCAGCCACCAGGAGCTGAAGGAGGCGCGCAGCGCCTTCCCGCACGGGGGCTATCCCGTCCGCATCGAAGAGACGGAATTCTCCTACCCTGCATACGAGAAAGAACTGCAGGCGAATGCCTCCTCGATTGGAATCTTCAAGGCAAGCCAGCAGGCCGCCTTCGAAGCCGAGCGCCAGCGCTGGAAGGAGGCGGGCCTCGACACCTTCGTCACTGACGAAGGTGTCGGCGAAAGCCCCGATGGCGATATTCCCGAAGGCTGTTTCGGCGTGGCTAGCGCCGTGCCCGGCAATATCTGGAAACTGCTGGTCGCGCCGGGCGCACCGGTTGCGGCGGGCGATACGCTTGCCATCATCGAATCCATGAAAATGGAAATCAACGTCACCGCACATGCGCCAGGCCGCGTCCGCGACCTGCGCGCCGGCCCCGGACGCAATGTCAAAGCGGGCGATATCATTGTTGTTCTGGAGGAATGCTGAACCATGCTGCCGACCATTCTTGATCTGACCAGCCTTCGCACAGCCTATGAGGCAGGCACAACGCCGCTGGAGGTCATCGAGACCGTCATTGTCCGTCGCGCGGCTTCGATGGATCCGGCAATCTTCATCACGCCGACGCCAGACGATACGATGCGAGCTGAGGCACGCGCCCTGATGGAGCGCGCGCCTCAGCCGAACAGCCTGCCGCTCTGGGGTATTCCTTTCGTGGTGAAGGACAATATTGATGTGGAAGGTCTGCCGACAACGGCCGCGTGCCCCGCATTTTCCTACGATCCCGAGAGAGACGCAACCGTCGTCGCGAGGCTAAGGGCTGCGGGCGCGATCGTCGTCGGCAAGGCCAATCTCGATCAGTTTGCGACCGGCCTCAACGGCACGCGTTCGCCTTACGGCGCGCCGCGCTCAGTCTTCGACAGAAACTATGTGTCGGGCGGCTCTAGCTCCGGCTCGGCTGTTGCCGTCGCCTCGGGCCTGGCGAGCTTCGCGCTCGGCACCGACACGGCAGGCTCCGGGCGCGTACCGGCTGCCTTCAACAATCTCGTCGGCATAAAGCCGACACCGGGACTGGTACCGAATGTCGGCGTCGTGCCTGCCTGCCGCAGCGTCGACGTCGTCACCGTCTTTGCTGCAACGGTCGGCGACGGCGTCGCGATCCGCAAGGCTTGAACTGGCCCATTTTCCACTGTTCGTCGCGAGCGATCACCGCCGGGCAGACGAAGCCGCCAAGCGATGGCCCGTCCGGTCCGAGAATGATCGGCATGTCGCCGGTGAAATCGATCGCGCCGATCGCATAGGCATTGTCATGCAGGTTGGACGGATGAAGGCCGGCTTCGCCGCCATCGCTGCGCGCCCATTTCGGCGCGGGGCCGATCAGGCGCACGCCGGTGCGAGCGCTGTTGAAATGCACCTCGTAGCTCGTCGAAAACAGGGCCTCGATATCGCCATCCTCAAAGAAATCCGGTGCGCCATGCGGACCGTAGACAACACCGACATCCCATTCCCGCGTCAACTCTGCCGCCTCGGTCGCCGGCTTCGGTGCATCGGCGGCCGCCTGACGGGCAAGGTGCAGCACATGACCTGTCTTCAGTGTGCCGGTGGCGTTGCCGCCGAACTGGCCGAGCCCGAAGGTAGCGCGCGAGCCGAGCACGACAGGGGCGGCAAAACCGCCCGCCACGGCGAGGTAAGCCCGCTGCCCGGGGCCATCTATGGTGCCGATCGACAGGATCTGGCCGGCGCGGATGGTAACCGCTTCGTCATGCGGCAGTTTTTCGCCATCAGTGCTCATCGCCATCCTTGCGCCGGCAAGGGCGACCACCGTATCGGTGTGAAATTTGAGGACCGGGCCCGACACCGTCAGTTCCAGTGCCGCGACTGTATCGTCGTTGCCGACGAGACGGTTGGCGTGACGGAAGGAGCGCTCGTCCATCGGCCCGCTTGGGGGCACGCCGACATGCCAGAGGCCAAGCCGTCCCGGCAGTTCCTGGATGCTCGACTGCGCGCCGGGCGCAATCACCTCGATGACATCGGGCACGAAGGAAAAATCGCGCAGCGCCGTCGTCCCCACCTTGCCGCTCGCCAGAAGCTCGGAGCTGGCGATGGCCCTGAGATAGTCGAGATTGGTCTCGATGCCCGATATTGACATGTGGGCAAGGGCCGCCTTCAGTTTTTCGATCGCCGCCGGGCGGTCCTCGGCCGACACGATCACCTTGGCGAGCATCGGATCGTAAAAGGGTGTGACCTCCGTGCCGGTCTCGATCCAGCCGTCGATGCGCGCGTCTTTAGGAAAAACGACCTCCGTCAGCAGGCCGGCACTCGGGCGGAAATCCGCATGCGGCATCTCGGCATAGACGCGAACTTCGATCGCGGCCCCTTTCGGCTGCAGAGCCTCCGCACTGGACATTACATCCTCGCCTGCGGCCTGCCGGATCATCCATTCCACTAGGTCGATGCCGAACACGGCTTCGGTGACGGGATGTTCGACCTGTAGGCGGGTATTGACCTCAAGGAAGTAAAATTCCTCCCGCAGGGGATCGTAAATGAATTCGACGGTGCCGGCGGATTCGTATGAGACCGCCTCGCCGAGGTCGACGGCTGCCTTGTACAGGCGGGCGCGGGTTGCCGCCGAAAGGCCGGGGGCAGGGGTTTCTTCCACCACCTTCTGGTTCCGCCGCTGCAGCGAGCAATCACGCTCGCCGAGCGCGATCACCTGGCCTTTTCCATCGCCGAAGATCTGCACTTCGACATGGCGTGCCTCAGCCACAAAACGCTCGATATAAACGCGCGCATCGCCGAAGCTTGCCCGCGCGGTGCGCTGCACGCTTTCGAAGGACGCCTTCAGGCTTTCGGCATCGGCGCAGAGCTGCATGCCGATGCCGCCGCCGCCAGCCGTGCTTTTCAGCATGACGGGATAGCCTATCGTTTCTGCGGCGGAGAGTGCATCATCGACGTTCGACAGCAGACTGGTGCCGGGCAATAGCGGCACACCGCTCGCCTTAGCGAGTTCGCGCGCCGTATGCTTTAGACCAAAGGCTGAGAGGTGCTCAGGCCTGGGACCGACGAAGGCGATGCCTTCTGCGGCAAGCCGCTCGCCAAAGCCAATATTTTCCGACAGAAAGCCGTAGCCGGGATGCACCGCCTCGGCCCCTGTTGCCTTGCAGGCGGCAATGACCGCATCGACATTGAGATAGCTTTCGCTGGCCGGCGCCGGCCCGAGACGGATGGCCTCATCCGCCATCATCGCGGGCTTGGTGAAGCGGTCGGCATCGGAATAGACGGCGACGGAGGCAATGCCCATCCGTCGCAGCGTCTTGATGACCCGGATGGCGATTTMGCCCCGGTTGGCGATCAGGACTTTCTTGAACATGCTCAGTCCTCGCCATTCCAGATCAGCACCCGGATCGGCGTCGGATCGAAGCCGTTGCAGGGATTGTTGATCTGCGGGCAGTTGGAGATGACGCAGAGCACGTCCATTTCAGCGACGAGTTCGACATAGTCCCCAGGCGCGGAAATGCCGTCGACGATCGTCATTTCGCCATTCGGCTTAATGGGCACGTTCATGAAGAAGTTGATGTTGGGCACGATATCGCGCTTGCCCAAGCCGTGTTTGCTGACCTCAAGGACGAAGTTATCGCGGCAGGCATGCAGGTATTTCGTTCCATGGCCGAAACGCACCGTATTGCTTTCGCAAGAGCAGGCGCCGGCGGACGTGTCGTGGCGACCGCAACTGTCGGCCGTCATGGTCAGCATGACATTGCCTTCATTCGACATGATCTTCGTGCCGATGCCGATATAGGCAGCACCCTGCATGCGCATCGTATCCTGGTTGGAATAGCGCTCGGAGAAATCATCGGCACGATAGAAAAGCGTGTCGATCGCCTGTTGGCCGTAGCTGTCCTCGATGCGGATCGTCTGGCCCTTGTGTACGATGCCGGACCAAGGGGCCTCGGCCGAGATGACATGATCCTCGACGGCGGTTTGCGGGCTGCGGGCAGGCGAGGTCTGAATGAAATCGGTCATCGTCGTCTCCTCAGGCCTGCATAAGGGCGTTGTTTTCGAAGCCACGCACGGCTTCGGTCGTTGCCGTGCGGCAAAGATCATCCGCAGCCGGAGCCGCCGCCTTGTAGCGGGTGATGACAACAGGCTTCGGTTGGTAGGCCGGATCCGGATCGAGCGGATGCGGGCAATTGGAAAAGCCGACCAGCATGTCCATTTCGGCACGCAACTCGACGTAATCGCCGCTGTTGGAGCGTTTGCCCTGCCAGCCAAAGCCGCCGGCCTCGGCAATGCGCACTGGCGCGAAGAGATTGAGGATGCCTGGAATATCGCGACGGTCGAGGCCGAGCTTGACCGCGACGAGGACGAGGTTGTCGCGGGTGTTTCGGGTCTTCTGGCCGGCATATTTCGCTGCGTTCGAGGCAGCCGTCGAGCCGCCCATCAGGCAGTCATGGGCGCCGGAACTATCCTCGATCATCGAGAACATGACGCGGCCCATATCGGAGAAGATCACCCGCCCCTTGCCGAGCGCCGTCGTCCACTGAACCTTGGCGGTATCGACGAGATTGATCCGCTCGCTCGTATCCTCAGCATTCCAGGCGACGAGCGCTACCGTGGAATTGCCCTCGGCCTGATCGACGCGGATCGCCTCGCCACGCAAAAGCTTCGTCGACCAGTACCAACCACCGGGGATGGTCTCCTGGTGGATGACGGTGTTCGCATCGATGGTCGGCGCCGGCAGCAGGCTTGGGCCAGGCAGGGCCTTGGGCGCGAATTCCAGACCCTTTTTCTGGTGCTCCTCGTAGCGTGCGCGATTGGCGGCGATTTCTTCGGACGAGCGTCTTATATGCATCATAGCATCTCTCCTGACGGTGCCAGGTCGTCCCGGCTGTGCCCCAGGGAAGAGACCGGGCCGTCCCGGTCGGGGCTGAAGATCGTTGACTGGCCGGCAAGGCGCGGCGGCCAGATGGAAATGTCCTTGGTAATGGTGGCGCCGTAGCGTTCCTTCTCTTCCGGCCGGTCTCGACGGCGTTCGAAAGCGACGACGCGGCTGGCGAGTGTGAAGGCCTCGCGCATGTCATGGGTAACCATGACGACCGTCATCTGCGTTTCGTGCCAGAGCCGCTTCATCAGCGTGTGGATTTCGGCACGGATGCCGGGATCGAGCGCGCCGAAGGGTTCGTCGAGCAGCAGCACTTTCGGCTTCATGATGAGTGCTTGGGCGAGCGCAAGGCGCTGCTGCATGCCGCCGGAAAGCTGGGCCGGATATTTGCTCTCCGAACCGGCGATTCCGACTTCCGCAATCAGCTGGCGTGCTTCCGCGATGGCGTCGCGGCGTGCCGGGCCGAAGAGTTTGGCCCTGTAGCGCGCGGCGGTCAGTTCCTTGCCGAGCAGCACATTGCCGAGCACCGTCAGATGCGGAAAGACGGAATAGCGCTGGAAGACGACGCCGCGATCCGGTCCCGGCTCCGGCGGCAGGGGCTCGCCGTCGAGCAGGATCTTGCCCCTCGTCGGCTGTTCCTGGCCAAGCAGCATGCGCAGGAATGTGCTCTTGCCGCAGCCGGAAGGCCCGACAAGGGCGACGAAGGCGCGCGAGGCGACGGTCAGTGACACATCCTCGAGCACAATCTGGTCGCCGTATTCCTTCCAGACCCTTTCGATCTTCAGCTCGCTCATGCCTGCTTCTCCAGTTCCGACCAAGGGAAGACGGCGATGCGCAGACGGTCGAGCAAAGTGTTCATCACCACGGCAAGCAGGGTGATCCAGACGACATAGGGAAAGATGATGTCCATCGAGAGATAGCGGCGGACGAGGAAGATGCGGTAGCCGAGGCCTGAATCCGACGAGATTGCCTCGGCCGCAATCAAGAACAGCCAGGCCGGGCCGAGCTGCAGCCTCAGACAGGTGATCAGCCGCGGCAGGATCTGCGGTAGCACGACACGCAGGCCGATCTGCCAGGAGGAGCCGCCGAGCGTCTCGGCCTTGACGATCTGCTCACGCGGCAATTCCAGCGCCTTCAGCGCCAGGTCACGGATCATCGTCGGCGCAACACCGATGACGATGAGGGCGATCTTCGATGTTTCGCCGAGACCCATGAGGATGAAGAGAATCGGCAGAAGCGCCAACGGCGGAACCATGGAGATCACGGCGACAAAGGGGGAAAGCAGCGCCCTCAGATAGGGCAGCATGCCGATCAGCATGCCCACAATCAGCGCAATTGCCGTCGAGATACCGAGGCCGGACAGTAGGCGGATCAGGCTCGCGACCGTATCCGACCAGAGCAGAAATTCGCCGGTACGCTGGTCGGCGACGAAGGCCAGACGGTTGATCGCATCGCCAAAGCCGGCAAGGCTCGGCAGAAGCTTGTCATTGGCATTTTCCGCCAGTCGCGCGGCCGAGCCGAAGGCATAGGCAAGGGCGAGCAGCACGAAGGGCAGCAGCATCAAGGCGAACTGCGCGCCTCGGCTCGGCCTCGTGTTGATCCAACGCATGGGAATGCTCCGCTGATGAAGGGGAGAGGCGCGGGCAAGCCGCGCCTCCATTACGGTCAGAGCGAACCGTCGGCGGCTGCCTTCATGTAGGTTTCGGTGAAGCGCAGCTTCACGTTGCCGGCGTCGCCCAGTACCTTGCCATCAGGCATTTCGATGCCGATGACGTCGGCAGACGGCGCACCATTGCCGAGCAGGCCCTTTTCGAAGAGGAAGTTGCGCACCAGATCCATGGTCTTCGGCAGATTGGGTGAGGCGACGAAAGCAACGGCATCAGCCGGCTTGTCAAAGAGCTTGGTAGCTGCGAGCTGGGCTTCGAAGCCGGCGAGATCGGTGCCCGAAGCCGAGCCCATGGCCTCGCGGGCTGCCTTGCCTTCGGCGGTGTCTGCCCGCAGCAGGGCAGCGGTCTCATACCAGATGCCGGCGAGCGCCTTGCCGAAGTTCGGATTGTCTTTCAGCACGCCGCTATTGGCGACCATCAGGTCGATAATTTCGCCTGGCACCTGCGAGCTGTCGAAAACCTTCTTCGCCGAGGGATCCTCGATGATGGTGGAGACCAGCGGGTTCCAGGTGACGACGGCGGTGACATCGGGCGTCTTGTAGGCGGCAACCATGTCGGCATCAGATGTGTTGACGACCTTCACGTCCCGCTCCGTCAGCTTGATGCTTTCGAGCGCGCGGGCGAGCAGATAGTGCGAGACGGAGAATTCGACGAGATTGACGTTCTGGCCCTTGATATCGGCAAGGCTCGCCTTGTCCTTCAGGATAACGGCGTCATTGCCGTTCGAGAAGTCGCCGACGATCACGGCGGTCGTATCGACGCCGCCGGCGGCCGGGATCGACAGCCCGTCCATATTGGTCAGCGTCACGGCGTCGAAGGCGCCGGCCGTGTATTGGTTCATCGACTCCACATAGTCGTTGAACTGCGTGACATCGATCTTGAGGTCGTATTTGTCAGCCCATTTCTTGACGATGCCGTGATCGGCTGCATAACCCCAAGGCATCCAGCCCACATAGATGGACCAGGCCACCTTGAATTCGGTCTTCTGTTCCGCCTCTGCGACGGAAGCCAGCCCAAGCATCAGCGATACCGCCAGCACTGGGATGGAAACAATCTTTGAAAAAGTCTGCATTGAAATTCCCCTTCTGCTTTTCTTCAAAAGGGATCGGCAATGACCATCGTGCCACCAATCCCTTGGCTTACGAGGTCTCCCGGGCTTTTGTCCCGCCGTGCACCCAACGGGATTTCTCCCCCGCCGGTGGTGGCTCTCGGACCAGCCGCGCTCTATAAAGCGCCGGARCCCTAGCCACCAACTCAACTCATCTCACGCAAGAGGCGTGCCAGCTTATAACTATTTGATTTTTCTTGGCTCAGCCGCTTTGGCACTTTGATATTGTGCACACTTGCAGCATTTTGCTCAATATTTGAGCGCCGATGGAGGTAGACCTTGCAGGCGATCACGTTAAGGTCGTAGTTGCGCCGACACACTGGCTATTGCGCATCCTGTGTGCAAATGGCGGCAACAGGTTCAAGGTCGGACATTAATCACCCGTCATTGTATGACGCCCGCCTTGCGGAGCCCCTCCGTGACGAGCTCGAAATCGGCGGGATTCTTGAAGGGCAAGACTTTGCGACGGTATTCCAAGGAGTAGCCGGGATTGACGCGCAGCACCTCTTGCCACCTCGCGCGAGCCTCTTCGAAATGGCCGAGGTGTCCGTAACAGGCGGCCAGCAGCGCGCGCGAGACATCGGTGACGGGGTTGCGGCTCACGCGTTGCAGCAACAGTTCGACGGCCTCTTCGTACTTTCCCAATTGGAACAAGGCCCAGGCCTGAAAGTGGAGAACGACATCCGGAAAGTACGGGTTCAAAACCCTTGCCCGATCGAAATAGGCGAGTGCCTCCTCGGATCTGCCTGAATAGAGAAGTGCCTCGCCGAGGCTGACCTGCCCTTCGGCGAAGTTCGGATTGAGGACTATCGCACGCTCGGCCTCGCTGATGGCTCCATCGTGCTGTCGCGAGTAAAGGTTGACCAGACTCAGTGCCCAGTGCGCCACGGGATCGCTATCATCCAGCGCTACCGCCAGCGTCGCAGCGTCTTCGGCTTGCTCGATAGAGCGCTGCGGCGACGCGCTCCACTGGTTCAAGTAGTCGAGCCCGTGGGTAAGGGCGAGAAAGGCGTGGGCCGAGGCGAAGTTCGGGTCCAGTTCGACGGCATGTTGCAAAAGGTCGCKGGCGTCGCTGTTCGTCTGCTTCGTCAGCCGGTGCCACAGCTCCCGGCCACGCAAGAAGCAGTCATACGCCTCGGGGTGCCGGGTCTGCCCCGGGGCCAGTTTTTTCCGATCGCCGTCTGTCAGGTTGACCGCCAGCGCGCCGACGATCTGCTGCGTGACATCGTCCTGGACCGCGAATATGTCGGTCAGGTCACGATCGAACCGCTCCGCCCATAGATGCCCGCCGGTGCTCGCGTCGATGAGTTGCGCGGTGATGCGTACCTTGTTCCCCGATTTGCGTACGCTGCCCTCAAGTACATGCCGAACGCCGAGCTTCCTGCCCACCTCCTGCACATCGACGTTCTTGCCCTTAAAAKTGAACGACGAATTGCGGGCGATGACGAAGAGCTGCGACAGCTTCGATAGTGCCGTGATGATGTCTTCCGAGATGCCGTCGGCGAAGTAGTCCTGTTCGGCGTCACCGCTCATGTTGGCGAAGGGCAGGACCGCGATCGACAGCATCGGCGACGCTTCCGTCGCCGGTTGGCTTGTCGCGGTTTCCGAGGCCGCGGCTGCCTTGGACCCGGCGCTGCCGACTTGCAACGAATAGACCCGGATCGGCTCTGTGATGTTCTTGAGCTGCGTGGTGCCGAGATCGCTGACCGAGAGGTCGAGCCTCGCCTTGACCTGACGGTAGGCATCCTCGGACAGGCAGATCGCGCCCGCCGCGGCGACGCTCTCCAATCGCGAGGCGATGTTGACGCCGTCGCCCATCAGATCGCCGTCACTTTCCTCGACGACGTCGCCCAGATGGATACCGATCCGGAAGTCTATGCGACGGTCCTGAGGCACGCCGTCATTGCGCTCCACCATACCGTTCTGCACCTCAATGGCGCAGCGCACGGCGTCCACCACGCTGCGGAACTCGACCAGCGCACCATCGCCGGTGCGCTTCACCACCCGGCCATGGTGCACAGCGATCGTGGGATCGATGAGATCACTGCGCAGCGCCCGCAACCTCGCCAGGGTGCGGTCCTCGTCGGCGCCGGCAAGCCGGCTGTACCCGACCACGTCCGCAACGAGGATTGCAGCCAGCTTTCGGTTCTCGCTCATGGAGCCTCTCCTCACGTCCACGATAGCAGGGAGAAAGAGGGCAAAAAAGAACTTTTAGCCTCTGCTCAGAGCGATCTTGGTTGAGATCGAGTTGGCCGTTCGGCTCATGTGGCGCAGCCGGCGTTGTAGCCCACGCGCAATGACCGCTCTGCCAGCCTCCCCTCGTTCCGCGGTCGTTCCGAAAGCCCACTCCGGTCAGGTCACGAAGATGTATGCTCTTTGAAGAACCGCAGCCTGAAGGCCCGGTCAGCTTTCGGCCCCAAATTAGTCACTCCAGCCAGCCTGAGTTCAGCGGGTTCTGCTAGAAGCTCGCAAACCCGGCATTCAGGGACGCTAGCGAACCCGGCAGCAGCGACGTGCTTCGGAGGTTCAGAAGGCCTGATAGCGGAGGGGTCATCTGCATGCCAAGGCAGAAGAGGCTGCATGGTTTGCTGGCGGCAGTCGTATACTGGTCCCATCCGTCAGCCTAGTCCTGATTGGCAACCACCGGCAATGTGCGTTCGTTGGGAACACGAGCCTCGGTCTGCCTTGCTGCTGACACGAGGCGCCGCTTTGCGCGGATTGCGTGCCATTGTTGGTCAAGGAGGACGCCAATGAGAATTACACCACCCATGACGGCGAAATTCAGCGACGAGGGGATGCCAAGCAGATTAACGAGGTTCTGCAACTCCTGGAGAAGCACCGTCCCGAGCACGACGCCAACGATCGATCCCTCGCCGCCGCGGAGCGAAAAGCCGCCGAGTACGGCAGCGGCAATCGCGTAGAGTTCATAGAACTGGCCATGGCTCGCCGGCGAGATCGAGCGTGTATACATGGCGAAATAGATTGCTGAAAGCGCCGTAAGCAGTCCGCAGATGACATAGGCCGACATTACCATCCGGCCGGTACGGATACCGGAATAGCGGGCCGCCTCCTCGTTTTTGCCGATCGCGTAGAGATAACGTCCAAAGACAGAGCGATGCAGTACCACCCACATGACCACGGAAATGATGACGAGCGCAGTGAAGGTGTTGGGGACGCCATAGAACCGTCCCGCCGTCAGAAATTCAAGGTCCGGGAAATTTTGGCCGAACGCAAACCCCGCCGTCCCGTCGGCCGTATAGAAGCGCGCCGCCCCGCGGTAGATAAGGAGGCCACAGAGGGTGACGACGAAGGGTTGCAGGTTCAGCCGGGTGATCAGCAAGCCGTGAATGGCGCCTATGGCTCCACCGAGCACGAGAATGAGCGGTAACGCCAGCATCCATGACATGTCCTGGACCGCGACGAAATCCACAAACAATACGCCAAGAAGGGCTACGAGCGAACCAACGGAAAGTTCGATACCGCCTGTAATGATGACGTAGGCCTGGCCGATCGACAGGATGCCGAACAGGCCGATCAGGTTGGCCGTATTCGCCAGGTTGATTGGCAGCAGGAAGCGCGGGTTGATGATGGCGACGATGACGCCGACGACGACGATCAGAAGCAGCAGTCCAAGATCTTTTTTGACCATTCGAGATCCACCCCCGATACCCAATTATATTGACGCAGCTGCTATTTTACGCGTTTGCCGACAGCAAGCAAAAGGACGCTTTCCTGACTGACCTCGTCCTCATCGAGAATGCCGGCAATCTGGCCTTCGTGCATGACGGCAATGCGGTCTGAAACGCCGATCACCTCCTCCATGTCGCTGGAGATCATCAGGATCGCAACTCCGGCATCTGCAAGCGCCCGCATAAGGCCGTAGATCTCGTTCTTCGCGCCGATATCGATACCGCGCGTCGGCTCGTCGAAGATCATCACCTTCGGGCTCATCGATAACCATTTGGCAAGAACTACTTTTTGCTGGTTGCCGCCCGACAGAGTGCCGGTTCGGGTCGAAACGGAAGGGGCCTTGATGCCGAGGCGAACGCGCTGCTTTTCGGCCGCCGCCATCTCCCGCTCGTCGGAAAGCATGAAGCGGCTGGCGAGCGTGGGGAGGTCGGCAAGCGTTATGTTCTGCGCGATTGGAAAGTCAAGAAGTATGCCGTTGCGCTTTCGATCCTCCGGGACCAGGAAAATACCGCGAGCAACGGCGTCCCGCGCGGAACGGACAGCAATTCGCTGCCCATCCTGCAGGATGACTCCGCCGTAGCTGCGATCAATGCCAAAGAGCACCCTGGCAAGCTCGGTACGGCCGGACCCGACGAGGCCCGCAAGTCCCAGGATTTCTCCATATCTGATTTCCAGATCAACGGGACGGCTGGGGTAGGCCTCGGTGCGCGCGGCACTTACCTTCAGCGCAACTGAGCCGGGTGAGCGCTGCGGCTTTGCGGTACGGGCTGCAAGCATCCGGCCGATCATCAACTTGACCATTTGGTCGTGGCCGATGTCCTCCTTGGAGAGCGTGCCGACAAGGGCGCCGTCGCGCAGGACTACGACCCGATCGGCGACGCGCTCAACCTCGTGGAGGCGATGCGAGATGAAAATAACACTGATGCCATCCGCCTTTAGCAATTTGATGATGCTGAGCAGCCGCTCGGTTTCCGCCATCGGAAGGCTGGAAGTTGGTTCGTCGAAGATGACGAGCCTCGCGTTGATAGACAGCGCCTTGGCGATTTCCACCATCTGCTGCTCGGCCAGCGAAAGCGACGCCACGGGCGTGTCGGCGGAAAAATGCGCGCCCACGCGCATCAAGAGCGGCTTCACCATGTCCCTTAGTCGATCGCGATCGACGAGCTTAAGAGGACCCGCCTTCAGTGGTTCGCRCCCCAGAAAGATATTGGCAGCGACGTCGAGATTCTCAAAGAGATTGAGTTCCTGATGCACGAAGGCAATGCCAGATGAGATGCTCGATTCGACGGTGAGGAAACGAAGCTCTGTCCCGTCAAGCAGGATCGTGCCCCGATCGGGTGCGATCACACCGCCGAGGATCTTCATCAACGTCGATTTGCCGGCCCCGTTTTCGCCGACAAGGCCAATGACCTCTCCCGGCACGATGTCCATCGAAAGATCCTCGAGTGCAATGACGCCTGGATAGGTCTTGCCGACTCCGGAAAGCGAAAGGAACGGCATTGAGGGCACGCCCGGTGAGGGGATGTCGCTGCTATGATTCATCGCCTGCCCATGACTGCTGGTAATGTCGACGTGATCCGCGGCGGCGGCGAGGGCCGCCGCCGCGAAGGCGGATTATTTTCCAGCCATGGCCTTCAGGTTGGCGGCATACTTATCAACGTCATCCTTGCCGATGATCACCGTCGGGATGATGATTAAGCCATCGGCGGGAACGCCGGACTTGTCGCCCTTGAGGTAGGCGGCCATCAATTTCATACCCTGATAGGCCCATTCGAACGGCTGCTGTACGACGGTCGCCGCGATCGTGCCTTCCTTGACGCCGCCGAGCGTGATCGGATCGTCATCAAAGCCGACGACGGTGATCTGGCCGAGTTTGCCTGCGTCGCGCAACGCCTCATAGATGCGCGGCGTGTTGTAGGAGTAGAAGCCGACCATGCAGGTCAGGTCGGGGCTGGCCACCAACGCATCCTCGACGTTCTTCTTGGCGCGCGTCTGGTCGATGTCGTCCCCGCGAACATCGACAAGCTCGATCTTGGTACCCTTGAGCCCTTCCTTCATTCCTTCGATGCGTTCGCGGGCGTTGTCGGCGCCCAGCAGGCCGACGAAGCCCATGCACTTGCCGCCGTCCGGCATTGCCTTCTTGGCGATTTCGGCGGCCTGCTTGCCGGCATCGACGTTCGAAGAACCGATGTAGGCGACACGGTTGGTCTTCGGCGCGTCGCTGTCGGTGGTGAAGAGAGCCGTCTGCGAGCCGATCTTGTTGAGGCCGTCCGTCTGGGTCTTGGGATCGACGGCGGAAACCATAATCCCCTTGACGCCGGCACTGACGAGATCTTCCATGAGACGCTGCTGAATGGCGACGGCTGCCTGCTCAGGATATTTCAACTCCATGGTGTAATCTGGCATTTCGCTCTGCGCCTTCTTCACCCCCGCCTCGGCAGCTTTCCAGAAGTCGGACGCTCCGTTGACGACGAAGGCGAGCGTCGGCTTGTCGGCAGCGTGGGATGTAGCCATAGGTGCAGCACTCAGCATTAACCCGGTGAAAAACAAGGCTGCATGTTTGCGTTTAATTTGTTTCATAATACACCTCCCGAAGGCCGCAATTGCGAGGGCCCGTTCGCGACTTACGGCCGGCCGAATGCGCGCCCTTCAAAGGCTCGTCGCAAGGCGACGTCTGGCATGGTGCCGATCGCCCTGCGACGGTATACAAGAATCTTAATTAGTAAATAGTAATATTAGTGAGGAGCGGGAGGAGCTTCGGCATAGCCGTTCGATCGAGAGGCCGTACCTATTGCCCGCGACTGCGTGTTACAATTCCAGCGGAACTCGAGGTCAGGCGATATCCTCGCTACCGTCGGCCCGTATTTTACGCCACTAATCGTGCCTCGATATCTTCAAATGGACAAGCCGACGCAGGTGTCGATCAAGCAGTTCTTTCCAGAGGGCGGAACGAGAGGAGTGCAAAATCGTATGCAAAGGGCGAACGGAGCGGGAAATTATGCGACGCGCCGTAGCCCTGGTGGAAGGCGAAACGGTCGGAATTCGTTCAGCATCTGGTGTTCCGCATCCAGGTGTAGATGCCGGTAAAGTTGATATGTTCGCAAATCAATGGCGAGAGCTGCTTCAGCCCTTGCTGACACGAGAAGGCGCTTCAGGTATGTCGCCCGTTATCTGCCGGTGTCCATGCTGGATAGGGATGGCGAGGTCGATAGGAGCGTGTAGCCCCAGACTGTCAGTTCAATATCTGCAGGATAGAGCGTTGGTCGGCCTGAAGCCTTGGCTGCACGCCGGGTTTCTCGAATTCCAGGGCTGATACTGGAAATCGGCGCTGTTTGCTCTTTGGTGCGTCGTGCACGATGACGCTAACGTGGCCAATCCGATAACCAATCCAGCTACTATAAGCGTCCGAATTCTGGTCATCACGGTCACCTTCAAGGTAGCGACTCGAAAAATAGAATTCATGGCATGACCCGCCGTGTCAACGGAGAGAGAACGCGAGCGATTTTCCGGGGGATTGACGCATGTGGTCATGGCTTCAGTTCCTTCCGATCAGCGTGCAGTTGCTCGACGCAATTTGCCGCCGCCATGCGTCTGTTTGACCACGGCTCTAGGCACCAACAATTGCTGCAGTATTACCCGCCGATTTGCCCACGGATATGGCTGCAGACTGTTGACTGAGCGAACGGCGAGCCTGCGTTGTGCCACCTTCACTGCCCAGACGTCGTTTGTCGATCACAAGCAGTTCGGCCATTAGGAGGTAATCTAATTCGGCTCCGCAAAATGTTCGGGATTGGGGTCCTCCTTGCAACGTAAAGCTGGTCGCCACGCCCAGTTTAAGGATCGATCTAAACCGGTGAAATCTTTCGCGGAGCGTCTCGGCCTCGCGCTGGCGTTTCCACGCCTCGGCAGCGCCGTGCGATGGATTTTAAGCTCCGTAATACTGCTGCAACCAAAGAAGTGAAAACCAAGACAGATCAAAAGAGGATCCGTGATGAGGAATTCGCTGAGTTGGGTCACAAACGCAGAGACGAACGTGCTGAATAAAATGCATCGGCCCGCGCTCACTATTGGCACGCGAAAAGCGTCAGCAGCCCAGATCGTCTAGCTGGCCCCGAAACGCGTCGCCGTACACCGATGAAATCGGTGYGCAGGAAAGCCAGAAGCGCATCAGATATTATCAAAAACCGCAGCAGGTGAAAATGTCGAATAAAGCCGTGAAGATCGCGCTGCACACCGAGCAGAGAGATGAATATTTCCGCGAGCAGAACCAGGTATTCGGGGATTTTGCATTTACAGCGAAGGTCGCTAATGTCTTCGACGACATGGTTTCCCGATCTGTGCCGTTCTACATGGAAATGCAGCGCATGGTCTCCGAACTCGCGCTCGATTTTTCCAAGCCCGACACCAGCCTCTATGACATAGGCTGCTCAACCGCGACAACGCTTCTGACGCTCGATCCGCTTCTTGATCCGAGTATGAAATTCATTGGCCTCGATAATGCACCCGAAATGCTGGAGAAGGCGCGGCAGAAACTCCAGACCACGGAGACGCGCCGAATAATTGATTTGCAGGTCGTCGATCTCCACCAGGGGATACCGGTGGAAAATGCAAGCATCGTTACGATGCTGCTGACCCTGCAATTCGTCCGCCCGCTATATCGCGAACGCACGATGAAGGCCATTCATGCGGGGTTGAACGATCAGGGATGTCTGCTTCTGATCGAGAAGCTCACCAGCGAAGACACAATATTCAATCGGCTTTTCATTCAGCATTATTACGATTTCAAGCGCTTTAACGGCTATTCCGAAATTGAGATCGCCAACAAGCGCGAGTCTCTGGAGAATGTCCTTATACCTTACCGGCTGGAAGAAAATTTCCAGCTGCTCAAGGAAGCGGGCTTCCGCAGCGTTGAAGTTTTCTTTCGGTGGTACAATTTCTGCGGGATCATCGCCGTCAAGTGACGCACGGGCATGATAAAACTCATGAAGACAATAATGATATCGATCGGAGAGTTTCTCTTCCGATACAGAAACCAGGTGTTCCCTCTCATTATCGTGGCGCTGTTCGTGCTGGCCGCGCCCCCACTGGCGCTGTTTGACAGTAAAGCGCTTGAGCAGGTCAAGGACTKGGTGGCTCTGCTGATTGCGCTATCGGGCCTCGTACTGCGTGCGACCGTCATCGGTTACGTCTACATCCGGCGCGGCGGGCACAACAAAAAGGTCTATGCGAGTGACCTTATAACGGAAGGAATGTTCGCCGTTTGCCGCAATCCTCTTTATGTCGGCAATATGCTTATTTACGCCAGCATCTTCCTGATGCACGGTCACCCAATTGTCGTGATCGCAGGCATCGGCCTTTTTGCCTTCATGTACAAATGTATCGTCCTGGCGGAAGAGGCTTATCTCGAGGAGAAATTCAGGGATGGCTATCGCGATTATTGCGCGGCTGTACCCCGCTGGCTTCCTCGGTTCAGCAGGTTTGCCGAAGCGACAGAAGGGATGACGTTCAAGTTCAGACGTGTCCTCCTGAAAGATTACTCAACTGTGGGCGCGACCTTGATCGCTCTCTCGCTTGTCAAGATCTACGAACGTATCGTCCTGCCGGATCCGTTGCAGTATACCGGTGACTTCGTGCAGTTTGGCTTCCTGATCGTCGTGCTTTCGACGCTTACAGGTTTGGTCAGCTACTGCAAGAAACGTGGGTATTTGGCCGAGAACAAACCTTAAACCGGGATGTCTGCAGCGACAGCCCCAAGGCGGGCTTTTCGTCGCTCCGAACTGCACCGCTGCCAGATAAGGACCAGGCTCCACTGTTTTCAGCATGGACCGCATCTAAGCCTGAAGACAACACGGCCGTCGCGCCCATAGGTTCGTTCGTTTAGGAACTTCTCCAGGTGCAACGCCTGATCCAGCTTTCATCGCGATGTTTCGAAAGTCTTGATCGCCTGCGGATCGCTGATGAGAAGCTGCAACAGATCGTCGACGGGGCGTGACGGCAGGATGACCGTGTGGAGGAAATCCTGTGAGAGGAGGTGCTCCATCAGCGCCTCCAAGCATGTTAGCATCCGCAACCAGATCACCGATGATGACCGTTCGCTGTGCCGAGGTGGACCAGTTTTCGGACGGTTGGACGTGGAACCTCAGATAGCCGCGTTCGGTACCCTCAGCTCCGATGAAGACCGCATGATGTGGCGGCGATCCCTGTGTCGCTCGAAACTTCTGGATCTGCAACCAAACATCCCAGGGAAGAAGGGTGGTGGCGCGGTGCCGGCGCGGAGTTGGCTATGCCGTACGAGGGAACCGCGCGCACCTTATCCAGGTTCAGGGCGGCCCGATCGCAGCTGCACCGCTGTCGCAAATCATCACATCGACGATCCTCGGCGACGAGCCGTTCGATCCCTATCCGACCGAAGGCAACATGCGAGAAGACAGCCAAGCCTTCTCGCTGGATCCGGCTGTTCGGATCTTGAAGATGGGCATCACGCCTTACCCTTGCGGACAACGCCCGCAATCGTCACTTCCTTCGGAATGAGCTTGAGCTTGAAAAAGGTATCGGCGATGCTCTGCTGTTGCGCTACGACGGAGTCATCCAGGCTCTTGACTCCATAGGACTGACGTTCGAGCGCCTTGACGAGGACGGGTTCGGGGATGCCGACCGACGGTGATAGCTCCGCAGCCGCAGCCGCGATGTCGGACTTGGTCCATTCGTCAATCTCGGCAATGGCGTCGATTAAGACATCGATCGCCTCCGCGTGGTCGTTGACCAGCGCCTCGGTGCCGAGATAGAACTGGTGATTGGGAACCAGGCCTTCGCCGTTCTTGAGTTCTCGCGCTTCGATTGCGACTTCCGCCGCTGCCTGGAAGGGATCCCAGATGACCCATGCATCCACCGCGCCCTTTTCGAAGGCTGCGCGGCCGTCGGCCGGGGCGAGAAAGGATGATTCCACGTCCTCATAGGTCAAGCCGGCTTCTTCGAGCGCCTTGACGAGCAGGTAATGCACGTTCGAGCCCTTGTTGAAGGCGACCTTCTTGCCTTTCAGTTCCGCGACGGACTTGATGGGACTGTCCTTCGGGACAAGTATGGCTTCGCCGCGCGGGGCGGGCGGCTCGTGTGCGATGTAGACAAGCGGCGCATTGGCCGCCTGGGCGAAGATCGGCGGCGTTTCGCCGGTCGATCCGAAATCGACGGCGCCAGCGTTCAGGGCCTCGAGCAGCTGCGGACCGCCTGGAAACTCGGTCCATTCAACCTTGTAGCCGATGGATTCAAGTTTCTTCTCCAGCGTGCCTTTGCCCTTGAGAAGTACCAGCGTTCCATATTTCTGATAGCCGATACGTACGACCTTTTCGGCCGCACCAGCCAGTCGAACATGCGTCAACGGTGTCGCGATGGCACCTGCCACCACCGCAGTGAAAGCGCGTCTTGTGATCTTCATCATAGCCTCCGGAACAGACGAGGCTAAATTAAAGCGTCTCTATATTTTTCATAGAATATACGTGCTCCAGCATCCGCTTCTGCGGGATTGGCTTTTTGTTCTGTTTCGACAACGAGCAAAAAGAACCGCACTGCGAAATAGATACGCCAAGGCGATGTATCAGGGTGCCACGCGCGCGATCAGCTTTCTGAGGTTCTTTCCTTCCAGAAGACCACGAAAAGCCTCCGGAGCACTTTCAAGTCCGTCAACGATAAGCGTCGGATGGTAAGGCTTTGCCGTAGGATGGTTGTGCCTCGCGCCCGGCAACACGATCTCGGGGGACAAGATGCTTTCGTCGCGAACCCGTCGATMATCCAGTCGAGCGGCTGCATTGTTGCGATTGGCGACAACCACATCGGCCGAAGCGATACTGCGCTAGGTCCATTCTATCGGCGTCTGGCTGGAAGGATCGGCACGCAGAAGGCCGTGACGGCGACCGCGCGCAAGATTGCCGTTCTGTTTACGACGCTCTCCGATTTGGAATGGTCTACCGGGATCCGGGCGCTGCGGTATTTGATGAGCGACATCGTTGCCCTGCATCGCTTGCATTTCTCGGTGTGGGATGTGCCGCCTTGCCCCTGGCCAAGCGGTTAGGAGCCAGTGGCCGTTGGTTCATCCGCTCAAGAGCTCAGATGCTCTGATCGCGCGGGCTTGGCTGCACCGTCGATCATTGAATTCGTATCATCCCTCGGCCTCTGCGAGAGCGTTGATTTGGATCGATTGCGTCCGGAAAGTTTGGCGTCATAAAGTAGCTTGTCTGCTTGTTTATAAAGCTCCGTGAACCTTACATCTGCATTAGGCGGCKCATCCGAAATGCCCATGCTGGCAGTAACGGGATGGCCGAGGCCTGGAACTGCGTTTGCAACAGCGGAGGGGATCGCCTGCCGGCGGCGTTCGGCCCGCAATTGGGCATCCTCGCCGCGCACGAGCAGCACGAATTCCTCGCCGCCGAGGCGAAACGCATGAATTTGCGGGTCCGTTTGGAGGGCCTCACCCACGGCCTTCAGTACCGCGTCGCCGGTCCCGTGGCCGTGAGCATCATTGATTGCCTTGAAGTGGTCKAGGTCGAGCACGGCAAGCGCGCTGTAGCCCTCATTACGGTACTTTTCGAAATTCTGTTCGATCGCCCGGCGATTGAGCAGTCCGGTCAGAGCGTCACGTTCGGAAATACTCTTCAGAGCATCAGCTTCAAAGCGTGCCTTGTCTCGTTGGCGCCGGATCGTCATGAAACGATCGGCAACGCCAAGTGTGGTGAACAGGACTTCGCATGCACAACCCAGATAAAACAGGAGCATCGCATCATTGCTCTCCAGCCATGGAACTACGCCTGTGATCAGGCGCACCAGGCCGGACGCAATCATTGGTATATAACCGATTGCCTGAAACTTTGCGGCTCGACTGCCGCGCCGAAGTGCGTCGGCAACCGACAGGAAGAAAATGACCAGCACCGGCGCGAAAGCTGCGGTGTAGGCAGTTGACTGAATGGGGCGTGCAACAAAGGGGAAAGCTGCGTGAAATGCACTTAGGAGCATCGCCCAAACGGCGCAATAAATGAGTGCCCGCCGAAGCAAGGGATGCATATGGTTTGGTTCGATGAAGCTGTGGGTAAACAACGCCCCGGACGCAACGGTGAGGCCGAAGATCATGGTCGTCATCCAACTCAGCGTCATCGCCGGCGGATCGAAGAGCACGACTGCAAGTTCCGATGAGGTCAGGATCGTCGCTAGCAACGAGAGCGTGAGCGCGGAATGCCAAAGCACGAAGGGCTCGCGCAGGACTCGATAAAAGGCAGCGTTGAAAATGAGCGGCATGGACAGCATGCCGGCAAGGACGGCAAGAAACACCAGTGAGCGCAAAAAATCGGGGCTGACGGCCACATCAGACGGTGACAGATAAGCTCTTTCCAGCGTCATCCGGTGGCTTGGCAAATCGAAAGCAACGACGACTTGTTGCGTGTCGCGGGTTACGCCCGGTAGAGGAGCTTTGAAATATCCGCCACGCAGAGAGCTGGGCAGGTCGCCCGCAGGGAAGGAGGCTTGGTGCACTTCGCCGTTCCGGTCGATCGCCAGCAGATGCACTTTCGCGAGTGCGCTTCTTCTGGAAAAGACATATTGTGGAAGGGCATCATCGGGACCGATTTCAAAACGTAGAAACGCCCGCTCGCCTTCAAGCGAGTAGGCCCGATCCCGGCAATTCCAGCGTGCGGGCGAGTGAACAATGGTGACAAGGTCCTCCGACAAACTGCCGGACGCCCAGCAAGAACTTTGAATCTCAATAGATTCAGCAGCCCCAACCTGTGTCGCATGCAATGATGCCAACAGCACGAGGCTCAGCACAATTTTCGAAAGCGCTTTTCGGACGACGTGCCAGAACATTGCCCTACGCTACACATCAAACATTGCGATGCAGTTACACAAAGTGGGCGTTGTCTGGGCCACAGCAGGTGTCCACAGCGAAATTCGACTTCGTGCTTTTTGTGTAAACGCCGGCGCTACCCCAGAAAGTTCGCCACCCGTTTAGAGTGTTCCATTGACTAAGTCGTTCCCAAGCGGTTTGTTTTGCGCCACTCTTCGTACTCTCCGCGAGCATCGTCATGGAGCGGATAGTAGCGCTGCAACGACCCGCCCCCCATAAGCTTCGCGCGCGAGAATTCCTCCCAATCGTGATGCTTTTGCGATTCTTCGATAACCTTCGAGGCCATTGCGACCGGAAGCATCACCACGCCATCATCGTCGGCGACGATGATGTCTCCGGGGATGACCGTGACACCGCCGCAGGCAATCGGGACGTTGACGGCGTTGGGATAGATGCCGGTCTGCACATGATAGTTGGGTGTCCAGCCGCGCAGCCATAAAGGCAGATCCAGCTTCTCGACATTGGGCCGATCGCGCATGCAGCCATCGATCACGATGCCAGCGCCGCCTCTGCCTTTGAAATAGGTCGACATCATATCGCCGAAGACGCCAGAACTCATGTCGCCGCGCGCGTCGACGACGACCACATCGCCCTCCTGCACGTGATAAAGCACATGGCGGTGCAGCTGCGTCTCCGGATCTGCATATTCTCCCTCGTTAAAAAGGTCCGGCCGCTGCGGCAGGAATTGAAGCGTCAGGGCAGGCCCGACGATCGACTTCCCGCGATTCTGCGCTACGGGACCGACCATGTGCGGATTGCGGAAGCCCATATGGCCAAGCGTGCCGGCAACGGTCGCGGCGCCGATCTCCTTCAGCGCGTCGATCAGTTCCTTGGGCGGTCGCGTAATGTCGGGCGTATGTGTCATTTTGTACTCCGGTGGATGAAACTACCAGTTGGTGACAGAACCGTCGCGGCGCTTCAGGTGAGGCGCTTCCCAGAAACGAAAGCTCTCCGCCTTGACCGCCTCTTCGTTGACCTCGACGCCGAGCCCCGGCAGATCGCTGACCGGATAGTCGGGGCCGTCGAGCCGGGGTTGAACGGGGAAGAACTCGGAATTATCGAAGCCCAGTTTTGCTTCGGGCGCCCTAGTCTCGAGCCAGGCGAAATTCGGCACCGCGGCGGCGAGATGGATGGTGGCCGCCGTGCAGACCGGGCCCAAGGGATTGTGCGGCATCAGGTCCACATAGTGCGCCTCGCTCCAACCAGCGACTTTCATCGCTTCGGTGAGCCCGCCAACATTGCAAACATCGAGCCGGTTGAACTGATGGATGCCACGCTCGATATAGGGCAGGAATTGCCACTTGCTGGCAAATTCCTCGCCGATGGCGAACGGGATGTCGGTCATCCTGCGCAGGGATTCGTAGGCCTCGGGCGTTTCGTCTCGTATCGGCTCCTCGAGAAAATCAAGCACCCCGCGGCCGAGCTTGTTGCAGAAGCTCGCCGCCTCTGCCACCGACAGCCGATGATGATAGTCGATCCCCAGGACGACCTCGTCGCCCAGCGCCTCGCGCGCCTTCTTCAGCATGGTTGCGGTAGCGCCGATCGACTCCCGCGGCTCAAAGATATCCCTGCTGCTTTGCCCGATGGGGAAAAAGCGGATCGCCTGCCAACCCTGGGCGCGTAGTTCGCGAGCTCGTTCGATAGCAACATCGCCCTCGGCCTCGTCACCGGTCGAGGCGAAGGTTGGAATGCGGTCGCGCTGCTTACCGCCCAGGAGTTCATAGGCCGGCACGCCAAGCGCCTTGCCCTTGATGYCGTGAAGAGCAATGTCGATGGCGGATATCGCTGCCTGCAGAACGCGCCCGCCTTCAAAATATTGGCTGCGATAGGCTTCCTGCCAGATCCGACCAATCTGCATCGGGTCGCGGCCGATGAGAAATTCGCGATAGTRCTCGATCGCGCCGGCCACGGCCTTCTCGCGACCGCTCAGGCCGCTCTCGCCCCAGCCGAAGATGCCGTTGTCGGTCTCGACCTTGACCAGCATCTGGTTGCGCGTTCCTACCCATACTGGATAGGGCTTGATCGCCGTGATTTTAAGCTTCGCAGTCATCCACGCTCTCGTTTCACACGCATCCGCCTGATCTCAGTTGGCCTTGAGAGCCATTTCTGTTTCGCCGTCGAACAGATGCATCCGCTCCTGATCGAACTCGAGCCAAATTTGTTCATCAGGCGCCACGGCAATGGTCGGCGGCACGCTGACGTTGACGATGGCGCCAGACAGGAAGGCTTGCACGAAAGTGACGTCTCCGGTGGGCTCTACCGTGTAGGCCTTGGCAGGGACGCTTCCCGGCATCGCACTTTTATGCAGCCTGATCGTCGAGTGACGCGCGCCGAGCACGATCTTCTTTGTTGTTGCCCTAGCGACCTTCTGGACGTTTTCCGGTGAGAGTTCGAGGCGCCAACCCTCCGCGCTGGTCAACACGGTGTTGCCGCTCGCCGTCGATGCCTCCAGCGGAACAAGGCTCATCGCCGGGCTGCCGACGAAGCTGGCGACGAACATGTTCACCGGATGGGCAAAGACCTGCGCCGGAGTATCGTATTGCTGCAGGTAGCCGCCATTCATCACCGCCATCCTGTCGGCCATGGTTACTGCTTCGAGCTGATCGTGTGTCACGTAGATGATCGTCGCGTTGAGGTCCTGGTGGAAACGCTTGATCTCTGAGCGCATCTGCACGCGCAGCTTTGCGTCGAGGTTGGAGAGTGGTTCATCCATCAGGAAGACCGCCGGATCGCGAACGAGGGCACGGCCCAGCGCCACGCGCTGCTGTTGCCCGCCCGAAAGTTCGCGCGGCTTGCGCTCGAGCAGCTGCGTCATGTCGAGCACGCGCGCTGCTTCTCTGACCTTTTTGTCGATCTCGTCCCTTGGCAGTTTGCGCATCTGCAGCGGGAACGCCAGATTCTTGTAGACCGATTTCTGCGGATAGAGCGCGTAGTTCTGGAACACCATTGCGATGTCCCGGTCCTTGGGGTCGAGGTCGTTGACCACCCTGTCGCCGATGACGATGTCGCCCGATGTGATGGGGATGAGCCCCGCCACAAGATTGAGTGTGGTTGTCTTGCCGCAGCCTGAGGGGCCGACGAGTGCGACGAATTCGCCGTCGTTGACCGTCAGCGAAACGTCGTTGACAGCTTTGAAGCTGCCATAGGTCTTGACCAGATCTTTGAGGACCACGTGGGCCACCGGCAACTCCCTTAGTGCTTGACTGCGCCTTCTGTAAGGGCGCGTACGAAGTATCGTTGCAGAACGAGGAACAGGACCACGACGGGCACGCTCATCATGAAGCTGGCCGCCATCAGGCCCGGAAAGTCCGTTGTATTTTCCGAGAAGAAGCGCTGGATACCGACCGGCAGTGTCAACTGCTCGTTCTTGGACAGAAAGGTGTAGGCGTAGATGTACTCGTTCCACGCGCCAATGAAGGAATAGATCGCCGTGGCGATGATCCCCGGCGCCGAGAGCGGCATCACGATCAGGACAAAGGCCTGGAACCGCGTTGCCCCGTCGATGCGCGCCGCCTGMTCGAGTTGCACCGGAATGTTGTCGTAGAAGCCCTTGAGGAGCCAGATTGCCAGCGGCAGCCCGAATGTGAGGTAGGTGAGAACAAGCGACCCATGGGTGTTCACAAGCCCGATCGCGCGCATCAGGATGAAGAGCGGCACGAGAAAGATCACTGCCGGGAACATGTTGCGCAGCAGGACGGCAAAGAACAGAAAGTTCCGGCCCGGGAAGGTGAAGCGCGAAAACGCGTAGGCGGCAGGAACTGCCAYGATCACCGAAAGGATGGTCGTTGTGGTGGAGACGAAAAGGCTGTTCCAGAAAAAGCGCAGGAAGTCCTGGCCGACGCTGTTTTGCGGATCGAGCAGCTTCTCGTAGCTGGCAAGGGTAGGCTGGTCCGGCCACCATTGGGGCGGGAATTGCATGGCCGCGAAGCCGGACTTGATCGAGGTGATCAGCATCCAGATCATCGGTAATGCGGTGTAAAGCAGCATGAACACGAGAAAGATTCGTCCGCCCCACCGCCATCCATCGATGCGCGTACGGCGACGCCCCTGGCCTCGACGAGCAGTCCCGGCAATGGCGCTCATTCGCTTCCATCCTTGCGTTCGTTGCCGCTCAGCGCGCGGACGTAAAAATAGCCGAACGACATCAGGATCAGGAACAGCAGCACCGAATAGGCCGATGCCACGCCCCAGCGCTGGCGGCCGAAGGCGAGCTCATAAATGTGGGTGATCCAGATATGCGATGCGTTCGACGGCCCGCCGCCGGTCATGATCCAGGGGATGATGAAAGAATTGAAATTGGCGACTGCCAAGAGCAGGATCGTCACCGTCGAGACGTTTCTCAAGTGCGGAAAGGTGACGTGCCAGAACCGCTGCCATGCATTGGCGCCGTCGACTTTTGCGGCGCGCAGCAGCTGGTCGGGAACCGTCTGCAGGCCAGCCATCATCATGATCATGGCAAACGGAAACTCTCGCCAGATATTGACGACGATCAGCGAGGGCAGCACTGTGCTGACGCTGTCGATGAAATTCGGCGGCCGGTCGGCCAGTCCGAGGCCAACAAGCACCGCGCCGATGATCCCAAAGTCCGAATGGTAGATCCACTTCCAGATATAGGACGCGGCGACCGCGCTGATGACCCAGGGAATGATCAGGATGGCCCGCAGGATGCCGCGGCCGAGAAAGTCGCAATGGAGCGCCAGGGCGCAGGCAAACCCTAGGACGAATGAGATAAATGTGGATCCCAGTGTCCAGATAAGAGTGTTCCAGGTGACCGTCCAGAACACCGGACTTGTGAGGATGGCGGAGTAGTTGTCGAAGCCAACGAAAATCTTGTCCCGGAGCTGCAGGCCAGGCGGTGTATTAAAGAACGACAGCTCGATCGTGTAGTAGATCGGATAGGCAATAACGATGAGCATCACGGCGATCGCGGGAAGCACATACGCGTAGTCAGCGCGGTGCTCCCAGATCTTTCGCAGCACGCCGGACCTGTCGGGTTGCAGTCTTCGGCGCGCCTCGGCCTTGCCAGTCAAKATCGTCACTGTGCCCTGCCCTTATTCTTCGGAAGAAACCGGCTGCAATCGCGATGCAGCCGGTCAGATCGTGGTCAGGCTTGGACTAGAGTCCGCCGTCCGTCAGGTTTTTTACCTTCTTGGCCGCGTCGTCCGCTGCCTGGTCGACAGTCATCGCTCCGGTGAGGGCATTCTGCAGCATGTCAGGGACGATGATGTTCATGATCTCGGGCGACTGTGGCAGCGCCGGGAACGGGATGCCGTATGGCAGCATTGAGGTCGTGACATCAAGGAACTTGATACTATCAAGGCGTTCCTTCATCCACTTGGTCTTGAAGCCGTTAAGATTCCCCGGGTTCGAGCCGGCATAGGCCATCTTCAACGACCATTCGGGGCTCGCCCACATGCAGCCGAGAGCCTTTGCCGCCGGCTCGTCCACCTTGCCGCCCTCGACATATTCGGGCTTCAGGATGTGAATGTTCGAGCCACCAAACACGACGGCACGCTTGCCGTCAGGGCCCGTCGGTATCAGACCGTAGCGCATATTGTCGATGACGGTCTGCGCCTTGTCCTTGTCGCTGCCCGTCGTCTTCTTCTGCAGGTCGAGCATGACGTTATAGTCGGAAGGATGGGAGACCATCATGCCGAGCTGGCCAGCGAGGAAGAGGGGCTGGTTGTCCGCCTGTTGATTGGTGAGTGCCGAAACCGGAACCGACTTGTCGCGAACATACATATCGTAGGAGGCTTGCAATGCCGCCTTGCTCTGCGGGCTATCGAGCTCAACCTGCTTATAGGTCGGGCTCGCAGTGGCTTCGTCGAAGACGCCGCCGCCATAGGCCCACAGCTGCGGCATGAAGCGATACGGCGTATTGCCGGCATTCTTGCGCGCCACGAGACCGTAACCGGCAATGCCGAGCCTGTCGTGGATCTGCTTGGAATATTTGACGACGTCGTCCCAGGTTGCCGGAGCCTTGTCTGGATCGAGGCCTGCGCGCTTGAAGATGTCGGCGTTCCAGATGAAGGCCATCGTCTCGTTGTTGGTTGGGACGCCGTAGGTCACCCCTTCCCAGGTTACAGCCTTCATTGCACCGGGCCAGAAGTCCTCGGTCGAATACCCTACATCCTCGGGTTTGAGCGGTTCCAGATAGCCCTTTGCGGCGAACTCGGTGCCACCAAGGATTTGCAGACGCACCGCCATGGGCGCTGCATTGCCCAGAAGTGCAGTCCGGAACTTGTCCAGAAGGTCATTATAGGTGAGGGCTTGTTCCTCAAGCTGGATGTTTGGATAGGTTTTGCGGAACGTCTCGAAGAAGTCCTTGTAATACTGGCGCAGCAGGTCGGGGTCGCCCTCGAACACACCCTGATACCAGAAAGTCAGCCGCCCCTTATAGTCGAGTGGGGTGACCTTGGCGCAATCGCCCGCCGTGTCAAAATCCTGTGTGCCGGCGATGGAGCGCACATATTCCGGCGACCACTTGCTCAAGTCGACCGGCGCAGCCAGCGCAGACGCGGACATCAATGATAGCATCAAAGCAGTGGATACAGTTGCGCGCACGGCGATACCGCCGAGTGAAATCCTCGTCATAGGAATCCTCCAGATTCTCTCCCAAGCCGCTCTGCATCGAGGCAAGCGGTCTTTGCTCCCCGGTCGCGGGACTTTCCACCCAATGTATCCCTTCGACCTCATTGCACGTTTCCAGATTAAAGATTGCCTGTCAATTGAAGAAATCGTACATTGTTTGCAGATGCCTCGCATGATATCCGAGCAATATGTGTATTGATTGGGGACAGTCTTGGCCGAAACAAGTGATTTTAAAGCGAAACCACCGGAAGGGATCGACGCTATCGGGGCCTCCAGCGAGGGCGCCTCGGTTTATCAATTGATCAGGGACGACATCATCGAAGGGCGGCTCGCAGCCAATGATCGGCTTGTGGTCACCGACCTCGCCCGGCGCCACGGCACCTCAACGAACCCCGTGCGCGAGGCTTTGCAACTGTTGCGCGGCGAGGGCTTTGTCACCTTGGTTCCCAACCGCGGAGCACGCGTCCGGCCGATAGATCAGGATTTTGTTAGGGACATCTACGAGATAGGGGTCTTGATCGAGCCGGCACTGACGCGATGGTTCGTGAATATGGCTACAGTCGAGGACATTGCTGATCTCGAACGCATCCAAGGCCTGATTGAAGAGAACAACTTCGCCGACACGGTCAGGCACAGCGAGCTGGACACCGCCTTTCACACAGTCATGTACCAAAAGCACTACAACCGCCACGCCGCTGAACTTTGGTGGAAGCATCGCGAAGTGCTTCGAGCCGTGAGCCGGCGCTTCAACTTTACGCTTGCCCGGCGTGCCTCGATCCTGAGCGAGCATCGCGAGCTCATCGCGCATGTAAAAACAGGAATGGCAAACGAGGCAGCTGAACTCATTGCACGCCATGTCGAGGGCTCAGGCCGACACATCCTCGAACACATGCGGGCGCGGAACGCCGCCCGGGCAGGATAGAATACATAGCCTCAAATATCGTTATCCCAACCATTTCAGATAAAGGCAGTTGAGATGAAAATCACTAGCGTCCGGCCGTGGCTCATCAGATCCGATGCTTCTTATTGGGGAGAGTTTCTGTTCGTCGAAGTGACGACCGACGAGGGGGTGAGCGGCTGGGGTGAGATCACCACCACGACAAGGCTCGCCAATCGCGCCCTCTGCACGATCCTGCGGCAGATCGGTGCCGCTGTGACAGGCGAGGACCCGGCCCGCATCGAGTATCTGTGGCACAAGATATTCCGTAGCTTCACCTATATGGGAAGTCGCGGCGCCGCAGTAGAATGCGTCAGCGCCATCGACATAGCCCTCTGGGACATCCGCGGCAAAGTTCTTGGCAAGCCGATTTACGAGCTGCTGGGCGGACCGGTCCGCGATGAAATCTCGCTCTATACCCATCCCAACCAGGCCAAGTTCACCAGCAAGGAGGCTGTGGTCCGCGAAATCAGAGACATCGTCGAATCCGGCCATACCGCGCTCAAGTTCGATCCGTTCCCCCATCAGGGCAGCACCGCCGATGGACAGTCTCGCGAACAACGTGACGGCTACCTGGATGGCAGCATGACCCGCAAGGATGAGCGCGAAGCCGCCGAACTCACGGCTCTGATCCGCGAAACGGCGGGCTCCGATGTCGACATCCTCATCGATGCGCATGGCCGGTTCGACGTTCCCACCGCCATTCGCCTTTGTCGCAGCCTCGAGGAGGCTGGTCAGATCGACTGGTTCGAGGAGCCCTGTCCACCGGAGAGCCTCAATGCGCTCAAACAGGTCCGTGAGAAGGTCAGCGCCGCTATCTCGTGGGGCGAGCGCGGCCACACGAAGTGGGATTTCGTGCCGGTGCTCGAAAATAAGCTCGCCGACTACATCATGCCTGATGTCACCTGGACCGGCGGCATTACCGAACTCAAGAAGATTTCCGCCCTATGCGAAGCCTACTACATCCCGGTTTCGCCGCATGACGCCGCAGGGCCGATCAACGTGGTTGCGGGAGCGCAGGTGATGATGACCGTTCCCAATTTCTACAAGCTTGAAACGTCGGAGTGGAACCTGGGCAAATACGATCACCTCATCGACAGACCACTCGATGTTTCGAACGGCAGCCTCAGGCTTACGCACAAGCCCGGTCTCGGCGTCGAAATGAACCGCGAATACCTTCAAGATCACGAGATAGAGCTGGACTAGCTATCACCGCTCTACGCCGCTCAAGCTTGCACGACGACGAGCCCTGCTGACCAGAACGAGGATAAATCATGCCAGAGGCACATGGAGCCGACGAGGCGCTCAATCGAGTGAACACGCATTCCAAGCCGTCCGACCTTCGCATCACCGACATGCGGGTGGCCGAAATTGTCGGTGCGCCGTTCACCTCGGTGCTGCTCAAGATCTACACCAATCAGGGCATCGTCGGGCTTGGTGAGGTGCGCGACGGCGCCAGCGCCACCTACGCGCTGATGCTGAAGAGCCGATTGCTTGGCGAGAACCCTTGCGATATCGACCGCCTGTTTCGCCGGATCAAGCAATTCGGCGGGCACGGCCGGCAAGGCGGMGGCGTATCGGCGGTTGAAATCGCGTTGTGGGATCTTGCCGGCAAGGCCTATGGCGTCCCTATCTACCAGATGCTCGGCGGCCGGTTTCGGGAGAAAGTGCGCGTCTACTGCGATACTGACGCCACAGTGCCGAGCGGTACCGAGACCGGTAAGCGTCTCAAGCAGCGCATGGAGCTCGGATTCACCTTCCTCAAGATGGATCTGGGTTTGATGCAGATCGCGGATGTGCCCGGTGCGGTTGTGTTTCCTGCTGGTTCACTCGAAGGGTACCGCGACAGTCCCAGTCGCGGGCCGCTGAAGAGCGTTGAAGAGCGGCGTCTCCGCAACGCTGCGTACGATTTGCATAACGTCCCGCACCCGTTTACCGGCCTGCACTTTTCCGACAAGGGCCTCGACCTGCTTGAGCAATACATCGCCGAGGTTCGTGAGGTTATCGGCATGGATGTGCCGCTTGCGATCGACCATATCGGCCATATCTCCATGCAGAACGGCATTCGCCTTGCCAGGCGCATTGAAAAATACGTGCCAGCCTGGCTCGAGGATGTGATCCCCTGGCAATATACCGAACAATACCGACAACTGCAGGACGCCACGACGATACCGATCTGCACCGGCGAGGACATATACCTCAAGGAGGGCTTCGAGCCCCTGCTCAACAGCGGTGGCGTCTCCGTTATCCACCCGGACCTGCTGACCAGTGGGGGCATCCTCGAGACCAAGAAGATCGGCGATATGGCGCAGGACAAGGGTGTCGCCATGGCCATCCACATGGCAGAAAGTCCAATCGCCGCCATGGCCGCGGCCCATGTCGCGACCGCGACCGAAAATTTCATGGCGCTCGAATACCATTCTGCCGATGTTGACTGGTGGGACGATATCGTCACAGGCCTTCCCAAGCCCCTGGTGAAGGACGGCTTCATCACTGTTACGGACAAGCCGGGCCTCGGGATTGACGACGTCGTCGACGAGCTGATCTCGCAGCATCTGCAGCCAGGTGTCACCGGCATTTGGCAGCCTACGGATCGATGGGACGATGAGTATTCCTGGGATCGCACCTGGAGCTGAAGCGAAAAGGAACGAAGATGAAGATCACCGATCTGCGCTGCGCCGTAATCGGCAAACACCCGATCGTCCGCATCGTTACGGACGAGGGCCTCTATGGCTTGGGTGAAGTCGAATTCACCAAGTCCTACCTCAAGCCTTTTGTGCTGCATTTCCGCGAGGCACTGATCGGCGAGGATCCGACCGACGTCGAGAGAGTGATGTTGAAGATCCGCCAGCGCGGCTCTTTCAAGCCGTACGGCGCGGCGGTGAGCGCTATCGAGCATGCCCTGTGGGATATTGCCGGCAAGGCCGCGGGCGTGCCCGTCTACAAACTGCTCGGCGGCAAGGTGCGGGACAAGGTGCGCGTCTACAACGGCTCTATTCGCCAGAAACGCACGGGCGACCGGCCGGAGGATTACGCGGMTGACGTCAAATGGATGATGGAACAGCCGCAGAACTTCTTCATGGTCAAGCAAGGAATCTCGTTCCACTCCAACATGAAGGACACGATCGAGGACTTCCACTACGGCGTGACGCAGAAGAAGGCCGGCTATCACGGTGCCATGGATCAGGGCGTGATCAGCGAGCGCGGGTTCAATCACATGCTCGACTGTGTGATCGCGATGAAGGAAGTGCTGGGCGACAAGGTCAGCCTGGCACTCGACTGCGGCCCAGGCTGGATGCTGCCCGATGCGATCAAGTTCGCGCGCGCAGTCGAGAAGTACAATTTGATGTGGCTCGAGGACATGCTGACTGGCGACTACGTGCCGTGGGTCAATCCGCAGGCCTATCGGGAGCTGACGACCTCCACCTCGACGCCGATCCACACTGGTGAGCAGATCTATCTGCGGCACAATTTCAAGGAACTGATCGAGACGCAGGCGGTGCGCGTCATCGGCCCCGATCCAGCCGATATTGGCGGCATTKCCGAGCTCAAATGGGTCGCCGAGCACGCCTATATGCACTCGATCCTGATGGCACCGCACGGCACCGCTAACGGCCTGCTGGGACTTGGTGCGTTGATCAATGTCTGCGCCACCTTGCCGGCAAATTACGTCGCGTTCGAATATCCGAGCGCCTCCGACCCCTGGTGGGAGGATCTGGTAATCGGCTTGCCGACGCAGATCGTGAAGGACAGCATGGTCGACCTGCTGGAAGCGCCGGGGCTCGGCCTCGATATCGACGCTGAAGGGGCCAGGAGATATCTCATGGAAGAGGATGCGGGCTTTTTCGACTGATCCTCACCCACCTGCCGTGCCGGTCTTGTCGGGGAACAGGTGATAGGGCCTATCGAAATAGTTGGTATCGATCTGCAACCACGGAATGAAGGCCGATATTCATAGTCTTGTCGCAATCGGGTACGGCGGCGGCTCGCTACAGACTGTAGTCGGGAATGAAGAACCCGCTACCGGGTCGGCTGTCCAGGTTTCGGCATGCCAAGACCTGGCAGGCGCGATCATCGCGGGTCGGGATACCCCTCCACTCAGCATATTCATTGGCGTCACAGAAGCGGCTATTTCGAATGAACCGATCGTACAGCGGCAAACCCCTTGGCGATGTCCATCTGAAGATGACCGCACCCTGATTATGGACGGCCGCACGGGCGCCTGCACAGCTCATCGAAAGCGGATTGAGCCGTGAGATCGCAAAAGACTGGGTCGCAATGAGGGCGACAACAGCGGTCAGCAGTAACGTCTTCATGGTTTTGATCCACTTCTCTGCGAAGGGGCGGTCGCGGCATCGCGATCTATCCCGATAACGAAGTTGGCCGTCGGAAGTTCAACAATGACACAAGATTGAGAACTTTTCCGGGATGATCCGTCTCCTCAGGTCGCACCTGCCGCACTTCTGGTGCGTTTCAAAGCTCAGCGGGAGCGGAGCCGGAGGTCAACTGGTTCTGCCGCTCAGCGTGATGCTTTACGACGCTGATCGCCGTTTCGAACATGGCTTTGATGCTGCGAATCTTCGCGAGAATGTCTTCAACTTCCGTCGCGTTTAGTAGGGATGGGCGAGGCGGACGGTTGCCCTTGGCGGCATTGCTGCTCCAGTGCGCGTTCGATCCGCCGACACCTGGGGGCAGGGCACCCGCTGCCGACAAGCGGGCCGGATGCAGCAACACAAGCGACGCCGAKAAATGCCGTCATAGCCATCATGGTCGACTTTGTTGGGCTGCCTCGATCATGTTGTCGACGTAGCCTCTTACCGGCTTAACGTCGGCAGTTCTCTGCGGACAGCCGAGAGGTTTGGAGAATGCACCCGTCGATACCGCGCCT
The DNA here is from genome assembly GCF_056397645.1 of Rhizobium sp. 05L429. Classification (NCBI taxonomy): domain Bacteria; kingdom Pseudomonadati; phylum Pseudomonadota; class Alphaproteobacteria; order Hyphomicrobiales; family Rhizobiaceae; genus Rhizobium; species Rhizobium sp. 05L429. The sequence continues at coordinate 57,372 of NZ_JBFTNV010000025.1, forward strand.
CGACCAGGTTGTAGATGCCGAAAGCGGCAAGGCCGATGGCGACCGCAAAGTATAGAATGCTGCCGAAGGGAAGTTGCCTGATCCATGACAAGGCCTCGCTCATGCTTCCGGCCTGACTCTGGTCCACTTTGAAGGCTGCATAACAAAAGAAGATGCCGATAATGGCGAAGACCGCGCCACGAGCTAAGAGGCCGTAGACGCAGACCAAAAAGAGCAGACGATTTTGCCGAAGATCGAGATAGCGTTCAAAGCGGCGGGTCAAGCCTTTGAGCGCGGTGATGACGCCCCCGATGATGAATCCGACACCTATCGCTCCAGCGAGATATCGGCCGAAAGGTTGAGACATGACCCAGGCAGCGAGGCCCTGTTCTCCGCTAGCGCCGCCAGGTCCTGCACCTATCGCTGCTTCGAACGCGTAGATTGCCAGACCGATGTAGGTGAACGCACTGCCGAAGAGCGAAGCCCGGATCAGATAGCTTTTCGCGCTACGATCATGATTGTCGGCGTTGGCAAGCGACTGAGCGAGCCGCCATGCGACGAAGCCGAGTAGACCCAGGCCGATCAATGCAAGCCAGACCTGGCCGAGGGGCTGGTTTAGCAGCACGTCGAGAGCTGATTTTGTGTCGGCCTTGCTGCCGCCAAAGCTTGAAAACATGGCCAATGCGGCAACCAGGAGAAAGACGATCCCCCTCGCGCCGTATCCTGAACGAGCTAGCMACTCAAACTTTGATTTATTCATGTTGGGTCCCCCGTTGCCATCACAACGAGAAACCGCGAATTCGGTTCCGCGATGACCGACAGGCGGACCCGCTTGGATGTCAGTGTTCTCACGCTGTTCCAAGTGAGATCCGATGTTCATTCCGTGAGGCGACCAGTTCGTTTCGAACGCGCCTGTCAATATTGCCATCGGGAAAATTTGCTGCAGGAAGGCTCCGAAAACTGCCAATCTGTGAGTTGATCCGATAGAGGGGGCATGATGCCGTCGCGTCCACGGAATCTCGAAGATTTCGAGCTGAAACTGCGGTGCTCGACAAACTGCACCAGCTGGGATTTAAACCGTCCGCGACCTCGGTGACGTGGAAACCGTGCAAATGTTGAGAACGCCCGGTATCACCGGCTACGGATGGCGGAAGATCGCAGCGGCATTGCCGTCTGCTCGTCGGACAAGTCAGTAGGCAATTTGACCGAGCCACGAGCGCAGTCAAGCAAGGCGAAGGTCGATCTGCGGGTATAGTTTCTTCAAGTTTGGCAAAGATTTGGTCTGCCACGGATACTGGCTCGTGCCTTTCACCACAAGTTGGACTTCCGGGCGCTTTCGAGCCTCGATCGTCAATTTGGCGAGCAGGTTGATCCCTGAAGAATTGAGAAACTCAAGTCCGGTCAGATCGAAAGACACGCGGGCGTGGTGACCGGAAAGAATGCCGGACGCCAGGGAGAATATCGGCGCGTACGCGTCTGGCCCTGCAAGCCTTAGGGTTCCTTCGAAGAAGACCTCGCTGCCTTCTGCCCACACTCTGAAATCTTCATCTCGAATTTCCATTGTACCCTCACATGTTGGAAACCATCGGTACCGACACTGCTGCAGTCGTAGTGAGCATAACGCTGCCCTCGCCATAGTCATCGAATTCCCAAGTCATCCTTGCTCCGTAATCGCTGAGTAGCGTTAACAGACCGAGGCCGGAGGCGTTTGAATCAGCCAGCGCATTTGCTTCGATCTGCCGAATAAGCAGGTCGCCGGGATCGCTCTCGAGCATATGATCAAGCGTCCGCTGAAACCTTGMCGAACTCTCGAGCGCGATCGGGTTCCTCACACGCAGCAGGAACTCCGCCGAGCGAAGGCAGGCTTGGATTTCTATCGATGAAGGCAGCCGGAACTTCACTGCGTTCTCGATCAGTTCGTTAGCGAGGTACCCGATGCTGTGATGAACCACAGTGTAATGTTGCTTGCTGGAGGCGTAGGGCATCGCCATCACGCCCGCGATGAAGTCGGATGTAATGCCCGAATGCCTCCAGCCAAGCTGCAATGGCCCGTCTGTCAGCGTGAGCCGCGCACCGCGCTGCAAATTGGTCTCAGCCAAGTCGATCGAGCCATATAATCTTCTAGCCATAGCTCACCTGTGCCGCAAAACGAGGAGGGTGATGTCGTCACGTATTTTCTGGGTGCCCACGTATTCCATCAGGGCGGTTACGATCCCCGACACGATTGCGTTTGCGCTCCTTTCTTTCAGGCGCAGTGCTTCGTTACACAGTCTCTCGATGCCGAAGAGCTCCCCGGAGCTGTTCTCCGCCTCCGTGACGCCGTCGGTGTGAAGCAGGATGAGGTCGTCCTTCTCGAACGGTATCCTGACGGAATTCACAAAGGGGGCGATGTCGGCTTCCAGGCCGATCGGTAACCCAAGATCGATGGTATCGATCCGTTCCATGTCCCCGTTTGCCCGCACCACGATGACGTCCTCGTGCTGTCCGGACAGCACCATGTCCGTGCCGTCGTAGTCGAGGAAGGCCAGCGTCATGTGCTTGTCGATCTTCGTTCTTTCGATATTCTTGAACAGGGCACTGTTCAGATCAGTCAGAAATTTCACCGGGTCGGTGCTGCCGGCTTCCTGAAGTGCGCGCGCCACCGACTGGACCATCAGCATGAGGACACCGCTTTCCAGGCCGTGACCCGTGACGTCTCCGATGCCGATCTTGAGCCTGTCGCCGCTTTCGAGAACGTCGTAGTAGTCGCCGCCGACCTCTTCAGCGGCCCTCATGTATCCAGCTACCTCGAGGGTTGGAAACGATTGCAACTCTTCCTCCAGCGGCAGGACCATCATCTGGATTCTCTCCGCAACGGCCAGCTCTGTTCCTAGCCGTCGGTTTTCCCGCTCCAACTGTGCATTGAGCGTCGAAATCTCCTCCTTGGCGTCCTCGATTTCAGCGGTGCGCTCGGCTACGATCTGCTCGAGGTTTTCGGTGTGAAAGCTGATCTCCTCGGCCATCCTGTTGAAAGCCTCGCCAGCTTCGCCGACTTCGTCCCGGCTGGTGACAGCTACGCGGACGGAATAGTCCTTCGCCTGGATTTTCCGAGCGGCACTCGCCAACGCACTGATTCCTGCCGTAATGCGCTTGGAGGCCGCGACGACCGCGATGAGTACGATGATCAGCGACGCGAGGATCGCCAGGATCTGATAGAGAACGATGCGATTGGTCGCGTCGGTGATCTTGGCCTGGGCGGCCACCAGGGACGCGTAGATTTCTTGTTCCGGTACAACGATGCCAAGGGACATTGCTTCAGCCTTCACGGGCCCCGATGACCAAAGATTCGTTGCGGGAAGGTTCTTCATGATGACCATGAAAGGCACTTCGTTGCCGCCTATATTCAAAAGCAGGTGCCTTATTCCTTCCCGCTGGTCGGAGGCGAGTTTGACGATTGACGGCTGAGTGCTAGTCTTCAGCGATCGCTCGATGCCAGCTACGCCGCTGCCGTTGCCTTCGCTTGCGGCATTCACCCCGATCGTTTGCTCGCCAGCCTTGTTGATCGCGATCACGTTTCCATCTGACATCGACAGAAACCCGAACCCGGACTGCGCGACCTTCACGTTCTCGACGATCTGGGCGAGCTGATCGAGCGTGATGTCCGCTCCGACCGTGCCCGCAACTTTCTTCCTGTCCGGGGACCACAGGGGATGGAAGAAGCTAACGATGAGCTTTCCGGTGATGGCGTCGGTGTAGGGCGCAGTCTGCGTGATGTCGCTGGAGGCAGGCCGCAGCTTGGGATCCGTCGTCCAGCTCTGCCATGACTCATACAGGCCCGGAAAGAAGAAGTCCCAGAAGTTCGCATCGTTGTGGCCGGGATAGAGGCGGTCAAACGTCTGCGCCTGATCGGTGTAGGGAGCAGTCCTGAAGATCGGCCTCTCCTTCGGACCGATGTAGTACATCTGCAGCTTCGCGGATCCGGTTTTTAGCAAACTCGGGGCTACGAGGTTCAGTACCGCACTGGTGTTGATGTCCGCCTGCACGTCAGCGCGGGGCATGTTGTCGGGTCCGAGCAGATAGCCCCACGCGCTAACGACCGACGAGGTTCCTGGCGCATTCTGCGCCCATCGCCCCCCGACATTGTACGTTACCTCTACGCTGCCTGGCGAGCTTTTTGAAACTGAGCTACCGACATCAGCACCGGTTGCGGGATCGTCGATCTGAGCCTGCATGACGCCTGCGAGCGTGGACACGTCGCTGTGAACTTGACCGAGCAGGAGCGAGACTTGGGCAGCGGTGGAGCTCGCGTATGTCTGCAGGTAGTCTTGGCTGGCATTCTCAAGGCCATGCCCGACCTCGACGGTTGCGTTGCGCGATAGTCGTTGGACATTCCATAGGGCGAGACCGCCGCTGACCAGCAGGTCGAACAGCACCGCGCCACCAACCAAAAGGATGAACTTGGCTCGGAACGAGTCCCATCGAACAAAGGATCTGGCAGAGGTGTCATCCATTAGAACGGCTTCCGTCCCGAGGCTGCCCAGATGGGCCATCCGGCATATCCCTTGGGGTGAAGGGCAGCGGCTATATGGTCTCGGAAACCCTGACGGAATTTTCTGATGAACTCAGGAGTATCTCCACGACGCACCGCCATTTCCCCAGCATAGACATTCTCCCAAGCCTCGATCATGTCGGCAAAGTCTTGCGGGTCGCCATCGAGATTGGTCACCATGAAGCTCTCGACTTGGATTTGCTCGAAACCCGCATCCGTCAGGAAGCGTCTGCTCTTCGGGCCCATCTCGACGTCCATATCGAAGTGGCTGAAAAGCCTGGCGACTTCGTTGTAGGTCCATTGGATGGACTGCGAATGTGGCTCGCCGAGGCAGTGTGAATTTTTCTCATTGGTGATGTAGACCCGGCCCCCCGGCTTGCAGATGCGATGAAGCTCCCGCAGCAGCAGGTCGGGCCTGTCGAAAATCTGGAGCGAGTGGCGGCAGGTAACAAAATCGAACAGGTTGTCTCCGAGAAGCATCTGCGAGGCGTCACCATAGGTGTATTCGATGCCCGAAAGTCCGAATTCGGCTGCTACACGGCGTGCGTATTCCAGGCTTCGTTTCGAGTGGTCCAATGCCACCAGACGGGCAGGGCTGAATTCCTTGTGTATAAGAGTGGCAAAATCGCCGATGCCGCAACAGATATCGGCGACAACTGCGCCGCTCCGCAGGCCGTGACGAGGTAGCATCTGACGTTCGTGCCTCCACGTCATCTTCGTCTGTGTCCGCAGAATAGGTATGAAGCTCTCGTCCTCGACGAACGTTTGGMCGGGATAGAATGCGGAGTCGTAGACCTGGACCGTGATGTTCGGCTCTCTCTCCGCCAATTCACGGAACAGCGTGGCCGACCAGGATATCACGCTGGATGTCACGACCACGACGCTGAAGTCAGCTCTGTGTGAGCATACGGATGAGAGGACCTCTCCCAAGGCATGGAATGCGGTTTGGTTGATGTTGGTCAGTCTCTTGACGTTCAGGTACGCGACGCCTTTGCATGCGTCGAGGCCATGCCTCACCTGACCGAGGATCTCGCGAATGTCGATTGGGGATCGCGGCCTCAGTTTCCCAACGAGAGCGATCTCCTGGTTTGTTGGGTCGAATTGCAGCATGAACTTGCCGAGATTCGCGTTCAATGGAACTCCCCGCGCCATTTCAACGACGATGCGATTGCAATCCGACCGGACGGCGCAGCGTGCGCTGACAGTTCAACGTGGAACAGCTTTGCGAGGCGAACTAAGCGCAACTCATCATCGGTGATCGCGCTAGCGGCGCTCGGTCGAAGCTTTTCTGCCGATGCTTCCCTGATGAGCCGAACGATGTTCTGGCAATCGTCTTCACGACACTGGTAGCCTACGCTTATGCGCAAATCTTCGACGTCCTTGTGAACTTCGAATTTGACGGTTCCTTCTCCGGAGGACGTCTTGAAGGCCAGTTCCACCAGCTCGTTGACGATCAGCGACAGGAAATTGKAGTACCGTGCTGCATCCTCGTGCATTTGGCCCGCAACCTGGGCAAGGTATTCGACGACGCGGTCGCAGAGTGCCCATTCCGCCATCAGGAGACCCGAGTCCAATTCCAATGCCGCCATCGGCTTCAATTTACAGCCCTCAAGGTCGCGCATGGTTAGGTGACTCGGTGCGATTGTACGTCGCGCTATGCCGCCGATCCGGCGTAGACAGGAACTTCTTCAAGGAGTTGACCGAAAGGGGAGCGCTGATGAGAAACCCCTGGATCCGATCGCATCCGATTTCCGTCAGCCATTGCGCCTGCGCTTGGGTCTCGACACCTTCTGCTGTCACCTGCATGTCGAGGTCATGCGCAAGCACGGTGATGGCACGTACGATGGCCTGGCTTTTCGGATTGGTCTCGATATCCGCGACGAAGTACTTGTCGATCTTGATGGTGTCGAAGGGGAAATTCTTCAGATAACTCAGCGAGGAGTACTGGGTCCCGAAGTCGTCGAGGGAAATCCGGATGCCCAGGATGCTGAGCGTGTTGAGCGTGTCCAGATTGTTCACGGTGCGCTCGAGGAGGACGCTTTCGGTAATCTCCAGTTCCAGTCGCTCGGCCGGAAGTCCGATTTCGTCCAGTGTCTGCGAAATTCGGTCCGTAAGTCCGTCCCACAGGAATTCGGCCGGAGACACGTTGACCGCCAGAGTGAAATCTTCCGGCCAGTCGAGCGCTTGTCGACACGCCTGTTGCAAGGTCCAGGAGCCGATCTCCGGCATCAGCCCGTCACGTTCAGCCATCGGGATGAAAACGGAAGGTGGTATGTGGCCGAGCAAGGGATGCTTCCAGCGTAGGAGTGCCTCGAATCCTACGACGCAAGAGCTTTCCACGATGGGCTGATATTCGACGGAGAATTGCTGTTTTTCCAAGGCTATGCGAAGACTTCGGCGCAGCAATTCCCGCTGCTMGATGATGTGAAGCATTTTCGCCTCGAACGTGCTCGCTCGTCCCCTGCCTTCCGTCTTTGCAGCATAAAGCGCAACATCGGATGCCTTCATTAACGTCTCCGGATCCCGGCCATCGACAGGTGCCACCGATATCCCCACGCTCAAGCCGACGAACACAGCGATGCCATCGAGCGTAAAGGGATCTTTGAACGCGCGGACCAGGCGCTCGCCGAGCTCCCGACTTCGTGCCGGATGTCCATGTCCAAGCGAAATCACTGCAAATTCGTCACCCGCAAGCCGATATGCGCGATCCTCGCTGCCGAGGCAGCTCACAATGCGGTTGGCTGCGAGCTGGAGAAGCTTGTCTCCGGCCGGGTGGCCGAGGGTGTCGTTCACGGGCTTGAAGTCGTCGAGGTCCAACTGCATTAGGGAGACCACGTCGGGGCCGCCGTCGATTCCCCGCAACCCATCGCTGAGGTCGCTGCTGAACTGTCGACGGTTCGGTAATCCTGTCAACGCATCGTGATGGGCCTGGTGCAGGAGGGTGTTGCGCTCGTCGTGATCCGGTCGATAGGACTGCACCACGGCCAGGAAGTTTCCAGCCGCAAATATCGTGAGGTGCCCAGATTCCCCGGCGAAGAGGACAGGCGACAGGCGGAGGGGAACTGGGTCCCCTGACTGCGCGTACCGGGCCACCACGGACATATCCAAATTAGGATACATTTCCGGAAGGGATGCGTTCGGACCGAGATTAGCAGCCGCTTCAATATTTGAAGGGCAGGCAACGAGATTGAACTGGCTATCGAAGAGGAAGAGCCTGTCGAATTTACCCTCCGTCGCGGCGGCGGGAGCTGAAGGTCCCTGCCAGCTTGATCGGGGCTTTGTCATGCTTCCTGGCCTCTATTGCTTCCTACAAGCTGAACCGACACTCTAAGGCACTTTAAGAGTGTATATTAGTAGCAGCTGTTTGAAATAATAGAAACAAGCATAGTGTCGGAGCTTTACCTCCTCCACGCCGATCGCACCCGCCACCAAAGCGGGGCGAGTGGACGGGCCAATGCCACTGATTGACAACGAACCCAGCACGCTGGCGAGAGCCTCACGTCTTGCTTTGCAGCATGAGGATCAGCCGGGGATACGATACAAGCTCGACCCGACCGCCGAGCAGGCGAGTCTCATGTGAACTCCTTGCAATTTTTTCGATGCAWGGAAAAGGTATACGTTCTATATCAACGCTAAAATACGCACTAACTGTAAAGCTGATATCGTGGAGTATATCTATGCCCGAAACCCGCAAAGGTCCGGTTTCCCATATTTCAGTAGTAAGACAGTCGAACAAGAAGGTCATGGAGGAAGCCTTGATCGACGCCAGGCGGGCGCGGCCGATCCTCGAGCAGATTGGCAACAAATGGTCGGTGTTGATCCTTAGCGTTCTTTGCACTCGACCATCGCGATTTAATGAAATCATGCGCCGCTTGGATGGGATAACCCACAAGGCGTTGGCAGATGCGCTCAAACGGCTTGAGCGAAATGGGCTGGTTGAGCGCCATGTGTTGCCGACGGCACCCGTTGGCGTCGAGTATTCCATCACGCCGATGGCGGAATCCCTGCGTCAGCCGTTTGCTGCGCTATACGAATGGGCGATCACCAACGGGCCGGAGATGGAGCGCGCTCAGGCGGAATACGACAGTGACCGCGCTTGAATGTGCGGCTGAATATGTCTTGCTGTCGCAGACACGTCATCGATTCTTGTCACGCGGATCGCCAGGTCAATTGCGGTCCGGGTAGAATTGGAACAGAGTARGAACAAAGCTGGTAAACCTGCCATTTTTGGTTTACCGCATTAAATACTGCAAAGGTGAGGGCGAGATGAGTCGGCTGAAACTACTGAGAGACCAACGTCAGCTAGCACAATCAAAATTCGAGGGGCTACCGGAGGACCATCCGCTTCGCTCGCGCTACCTCGAGTGGCTACGCGCGCTCGATGAGCAGATCGAAGCTCTGACCTGAATCGCGCATTCGAAACATCCGGAGATCAATGATGTCGCTGTCGGAGAAATTTATCGTCGTCCCGTTCAAGCGCAACCGGGCGGGCTTGGTGCCAGGAGACATGCGACAGGCCTCGAATGGGACGTCTGCGGAGAAAATAGCTTTAGCGATGTCGGCCAGGTCTATTGGCGTAGGAGCCTATTCAGTGATGGTCGACAGCGAAACGGGYGATATGAGYTCGCCAAGACTGCTKGCTGSYTTCGGTGAAGTYGGTGATCTGACGCAGGATTGAGCCGACGCGGTCGGACGTCCGTCCCTTATTGATCATGGTCGCCGGGCTAGCGTCGTTTCGCTTATCGCACGGCGGCTACCACAGTACCTGAACGGCGACGACGACGAGAAAACCAATCCCCACCGCGAGAGCAATCCGCAAAACAGTGCGATTGGCCTCGGCGAGTACTTCTGGCTTAGGGTCTCGCTTGGCATTGAATTTGTGGTGACGTTTATGTGGCGCTCCCGCCTGGGACGATTTGTTTCCTGCTGCCATGGCTGTTTCGCTCGAGGTGGTAGATTTTCTGGAGCGCCAATCTAGCATGAAAGATGCGTGGTGCTTAGTGCTGCGATACCTTCTCGCTGGTGTCGCTTGTCTCAGCCGGTCTTGGCCTTGGCATCGGCTTCGTGCCGGAACGGACACAGGATCTGCCTAACCGCGGTTTCGAGTTGAAGAAGGTGCGAGGCGTCGATTTCAAGATCGAACTCGGTGTCGCCTGGAACAGGGAGGACCCGACCCCCTCGCGATGACATCATCGATATTGCCCGGTCGCTGGTGTGGMCGGACAGGTGAAGCGATGGCCGGTCGCCCGTGAACGTTTGCGAGACCGGAATCAATGTAGTGGAGATTAGTTGGACTCTATTTCCTCACGCGGCATGTGTAACGCTCCGCAGGAGCGGGACTAGCATCGACAGGAGCTCATCGTTTCCGCATGCAAACCGCAATTTCTCGGAAAGGCCGGTACGGCTCCAGTCAATGGTATGAGAAAGACCGAGGCTCTCGAGGATTGGCAGGGCCGCCATCACGTCCCAAGTCGAGTCCCCAAGCGAGATGTAGCCGTCGGTTTCCCCCATCGCAACCTCGACCAGCGACAGCGTCGCTGATCCGCATAAGCGGAAGTTGATCTGCAACTCGTCTGAAAGGAAGCGCACCACCTCGATGCGGTCTGACGTCGGGATGGAGGGGTGGAAACTGAAACCGACCGATGCTGCCGACATGTCCAGGGCTGGCAACGGCTTGACAGGTTTGCCGTTCAACCGTGCCCCGACCGATCGCCCCCCGACCAACATCAGCTGACGGATCGGGGCATAAATCACCCCAAACGTAGGGCTCCGGTTTTCGAACAGGCCAATGGAGATCGCCCAGTTCTGGCCGCCTCGAACGAAGTTGAATGTGCCATCGATCGGATCGATGACCCAAATACGGCCAGATGTACCTGGAATTTCACCACCTTCTTCGCCGAAAACTCCGTCATCGGGGAAGGCTTCCCGCAGTCTGGCGACCAGGAATTCCTCGACCTGCCTGTCGGCCTTTGTCACCAGATCGAGGTGCCCCTTCCTTTCGACCGGCAGGCTAGCCAGCGACCGGAAATGGGCCAAGGCCAGTTCCCCAGCTTCCCTTGCGATGTCTTCAACGATAGCCTCGGCTGGACGATCAGACGAGGCATAGCCATGCGTATCAACCACGCGCTTCATCCCTAAGCCTTGTGACCTGCGCCACGTCGTCGCCGAGGAGCTGGTCCAATTGGCCTTCACGAACCCATTGGATGATCTGCGCCTCGATATCGACGCCATACTGCATCAGTTTTTCATGATATCCCGCCGGCAAATAGGTGAACGCGGCGAAGCCTTCTTCGTGAAGCTGGTGCGCCTCGCCGCTGGCGAAGTGATAGACCTCGATATTCATGGCATCGAGATTGGCCTGCCGGGCGATCGCAGCCGGGTCGATCAGACGGGAGTGCATCAGACCGACCGTCGGCACGTCGGGAATGACCTCCTTCACGGCCTTCAGCTGGACGTAGTCGAACGAAGAAAACTGCAAGAGGTCGGCGCAACCCAGTTCATCGATCAGGGCCCGCAGTTTCGCGAAAAGGACATCGTTGCGGTCGTAGATCTTGAGCTCGAGCTGATAGATGATGCCGAGTTCACGGGCGAGTTGCAGGGCATCGCGGAGCCGCGGGACCCGCTCTCCGGTAAATTCGTGGCCGAACCAGCTGCCCGCATCGAGCTTGGAGATTTCCGAATAGGTCATCTTTTGCACGATGCCGTGACCGTTGGTGGTGCGGTCGACGGTCTTATCGTGCATCAGGATGAGTTCGCCATCACTGGTGATGCTGAGATCGGTCTCGCAGGTGGCCAGCGGACCGACAAACTCGAAAGTCTTTTTAAATGCGGCGAGCGTGTTTTCCGGCGCGCCGGCGCTATGGCCGCGGTGGCCGCCGAGGCGCATGTTTTCAATCGTCATTCTGAGCGGGTTCATGCCTATTTCCTTTCAATTAACGGAGGCGCGCGTCGAGCCGGTCGCGCAGGTAGTCGCCGAGCAGGCTGATCGACAGGGTCGTGAGAACGATGACGGCACCGGGGAATGCTGCGAGCCACCAGGCGATCGCCAGGTAGTTCCGGCCGTCGGCCACCATCAGCCCGAGACTGGTCTCGGGCGGCTGGATGCCGAGCCCGAGAAAACTCAAGCCGCTTTCCAGGAGGATGATTTCCGGGAAGTTGATGGTGAACTGCACGATGAGCGGACCGGCGATGTTCGGCAGCATATGACGCAGATAAATGCGCATTGGTGGAACGCCGACAATACGGGCCGCTTCCGCATAGCCCTCTTCCTTGGCACTGATGACGAGGCCGCGCGTCAGTCGCGCATAGCGTTCCCAGCTTGCAAAACCGACGAGAAAGACGAACAGCAGCGGGCTGGAACCGAGGAGCGCGAGAACGCTGAGCGCAACGATGATAAACGGCACCGCCGCCATCGCATCGGCAAAGCCCATGATGGCATTGTCGATCCAGCCGCCGAAATGAGCGGCAAGCAGGCCGAGGCTCGTTCCGATCAAGGCGCAGATGAGCGATCCGACGAGCGCAATCATCAATGTCGTCTGGGTCGCGATCAGCAGATTGCTGACGATGTCCCGTCCCAGGTAATCGGTTCCAAGAAGATGGGCGACGGATGCGAGCGGCCGCGCGAACCGCGCAAGCGGATCCTGATGCGTATAATCGAAAGGGGCCGACCATCGGCCCGTGATGCCGGCGATAACCACGACGGCGATCCATGCGCAGCATAGGGCGATGCTGCCCGGCATGCGGACAAACGGAGCCGATATCGTGCTGCGCATCGAGCGGGATGAGGGCGCTGCCGTCATGTCAGTGCTTCCTGATTTTCGGATTGAGAACCGCATAGAGGACATCGACGGTCAGGTTGATCGCGACCATGAAGGCMGTAAACAGCACGATCATCGCCTGTATCACGGGGAGGTCTCCGGTGTTTGTCGCGTTCACGAACCCGCTGCCGAGACCGGGCCAGGAAAAGACCGGCTCGATGAGCGCGGAGCCGCCGAGCAGGCCGCCGGCGACGAAGCCGAGTGTCGTCACCATCGGGATCGCGGCATTGGGAAGCGCGTGGCGGAGAATGATCTCCCAGTGCGGGATGCCGTCGGCGCGAGCGGCTGCGATATAGGGCTCGCCTAGCACGTCGATCAGGGTGGAGCGCATGAAGCGCGCCACGGCCGCCGCGTTGAACAGAGCAAAGGTCGCGACCGGCAGGATCGCATGGTTCCAGGTCGAACTGCCCGAACTCGGCAATACGCGAAGCCAGACGGCGAAGATAAAGATGAAGACCAGGCCGAGCAGGAAGTTCGGAACGCTGTAGCCTAGTACCGCTGCCGCCATCACGCCCTTGTCGAGGGCGTCATCGCGCCGCACGGCTGCAATGATCCCGGCCGGCACGCCGACCAGGATGCTGAGGATGAAGGCAGAGATCGTTACGGCAAGTGTTTTGGGAATTCGTTCGCTGATGACGGTGAAGACCTCACGCCCGTCCGCGAACGAAACGCCGAAATCGCCACGCAGGGCATTTGCGACGTAATACAGATATTGCTCCGGGATCGATCGGTCCAGGCCCCATTTGGCATTGAAGGCTGCAAGCGCCTCGGGACCAGCATTGTCGGAGAGCATCTGCTGGGCGGGATCGCCACTCAACCGCAGAACGACAAAGACGAGCGTAACGGTGAATAAGAGGACCACGATGGCCCGGATGAGGCGGGCAAGGATGAAGGCCATCATAGCGCCATCTCCTTCTGCGTTACCGCACTTTGCGGTGCGATCGCCTGCGGAAATTCCTCGGCACGATGACATGCTGTCTGTTGGCCGGCCACAGCCCGAAGCTCGGGTGTTTCGGTTGCACACCTGTCGAGCGCGAAGGGACAGCGCGATCGGAAGGCGCAGCCTTTCGATATTGCCGACGTATCGAGTTCTCCCTTGATGGGCGGCTCGATGTTGCGAACTGTCGGGTCCATGCTGGGGACGGAGGCGAGCAGAGCACGCGTATAGGGATGGCGCGGCCATTCGTAGACAGATCGGATGTCGCCCGTCTCCACGATGCGGCCGAGATACATGACGGCGATGCGATCGACGAGATAGCGCACGATACGCAGATCATGGGTGATGAAGACATAGGCCAGGTCGAGCTCCTGCCAGAGAGACCGCAGGAGTGCGACAACCTGAGCCTGAACGGATACGTCGAGCGCGGACACGGCTTCGTCAAAGACGACCAGCTTTGGGTCGAGGATCAACGCTCTGGCGATTACCACGCGCTGTCGCTGACCTCCCGACATCTGGTGAGGATAGCGGTTCATCATCGCGCTCGACAGTCCAACACGCTCGAGCATGGCGGCGACGCGTTCGTCGGCACCCGCCCGATCGGTGATGCGATGTACAAGCAGCCCCTCGGCGATCTGCTGCCCGATGGACATTTGCGGATTAAGGGCTGAAAGCGGGTTCTGCTGTACCAATGCGGTGCGGATGCGGAATGCTCTCCAGTCGTCGGCCTGGCGCCGCTTGTGATTGACACCTTCGAAGCAGACGTCGCCGCCTGTCGGTTCCGTCAGTCCGAGCAGAAGTCGGCCAAGGGTTGACTTGCCGCTTCCGGATTCTCCGACCACACCGATGCGTTCGCGAGCCGCAAGGTTCAGACTGATCGCMTTCACTGCAAGCTGGCTGGTCGGCCTCGCGAAAAAGCCGGTCTTGTGTCGGAACACCTTGGTCAGCCCCGTGGCCTGAAGGAAAGGCGCGCTCATGCGGCCACCGGATGGTAACAGGAAGCCTCATGGACGGGGCCGATGGTGGCGGGGGCGGGGAAACCGACGGAGCATTCGGCGCTTGCGCGCGGACAGCGTGGATGAAAATGGCATCCCGGCGGAAGGCTATCGAGCAGCGGCACGGAACCAGGGATAGGAGCCGGCGGTTCGAGATCGTTCGGATCGATGCTTGGCATGCAGTCGACCAGGGCGCGCGCATAGGGATGCGCCGGTCGCTGGAGCAGTTCGGCCACGGGCGACGTCTCGATGATCTTGCCGCAATACATGACGGCCGCTTTGTCGGCGAGGCGTGCGATGACGCCGAGATCGTGGGACACGATCATCAGCGCCATGCCGGTCTCCGCTTTCAGCTCTTCGAGTAGATGCAGGATCTGGGCCTGCATCGTGACATCGAGCGCTGTCGTCGGCTCGTCGGCGATCAGCAATTGAGGTTTCGCGGCAAGCGCATGAGCGATCATGACACGCTGGTTCATGCCGCCGGAAAATTGATGAGGATAGGCACGCATCCTGCTCCTGGCGCGATCGATGCCGACGCGCTCCAGAAGTCGCATCGCTTCCAGCCTTGCGTCGCTGCCTTTCAAACCTTGATGGCGATGAAGCGCCGATTCCAGATAATAGCCGATCGTGTGAACTGGATTGAGACTGCTGGTCGGATCCTGAAAGATCATCGCGATCTTCGGGGCCTTTGCCTTCACCCCGGTTGGAGCGCTGTTTTGGATGGTCACGCTGCCACTCGCGCGGGTAATGCCGCGTGGCAGCATGCTGGCAACCGCATAGCAGGTTATCGACTTGCCGCAGCCGGATTCACCGACGAGGCCGAGCGTTTGCCCGCTTTCGAGCGAAAAACTGATGCCGTCGAGGATTTTGATGTTCCGCGCGGGAACCTCGACGACGAGGTCGCGAACGGTCAGAAAATCGGACATGGCCGCCTCCAGGATGCGGTGCGCACGAATGCGCGCCGCAAGTTCGTTTGCTGGCGTCAGCCGAAGCTGAGATTGTTGCGGAATTCCATCATCTCGAAGCTGATCGGATTCCAGTGCACGTCCTTGCGGGCAGCGTAGACGTCGAACGGCTGGTAGAGGATGACCGCCGGCGCCTCTTCCTCGAAGATGTCGCGCAGGCGATTGAAGGCGTCGAACCGCTCCTTGCCGTCGGGCATCTGGGAGACCTTGGTGCACAGCTCGTTGAATTCCGCCGGAGCCTTCCAGCCCCAACGCTTCTGAACCTGGCCCTTCGGGCMGAATTCGCAAACCATCGTCGCCCAGGCGTCGGTCAGCCACTGGCCGTTCGACCAGTTGCGCATGTAGCTGTCCTGGTCCTTCGGAGCTGCGCCGGGAGCATAGACCTTCGGCACCACGTTGACGCCCATCTGCTTCCACATCTCGATCATCATCAACAATGCGGGGGTGGCGTTGGCGTAATAGTTGCCCATCGTGTGGTAGGTGATCGGCGAGCCGTCGTAGCCGCTTTCCTTCACGAGGCGCTTTGCCTCCTCGATGTCATAGGCCAGAGCGCGGCGATCGGGATCGAAGGTCTTGCCATAGTTCGGAAAGTTGAAGCCGTGCGGAATAATCGCCTTGTTGTGCCACAGGGACTCGACCAGCAGCGGGCGGTTGACCGCAAGTGCCAGCGCGCGGCGCAGCATCTTCGACTGGAAGATCGGCTGGTTCATGTTGAACGTGAACATGTGGAAATTTTCGACGACGTTTCCACGCGTTTCCAGATCCGAGTAGCCATTGATCATCGGCATGTCGTCCGGCGTCAGCGTGGTGACGATATCATATTCGCCGCTGATGAGGCCGGCGACACGCGTCGCCGGTTCGGCCACGAGCTGGTAGGTGATTTTTGATGCGGTCGGCTTCACTCCCCAGTAGTCGTCATTGGCTTCGACGACGACGCGATCGTTGGCGCCGAACTCGACGAACTTATAGGGGCCCGTGCCGACCGGCTTGTTACCGAACGCGACCGTTCCGAGCGACTTGTAATAGTCCTTGGGAACGATGCGCCCCATCCAGGACGCAACGTAGGACTCGGTCAGAGGGGTCGGCGTCTTCGTGCGCAGGACGACCGTGTACCTATCCTCGACGAGTGCGTCGTCGAAGTCGAGCGAGTAGGCGCCACCGAGTGGAATCGTCTTGATCGCATCGGGTCCCCACAGCCGTTCGGAGGAGAACGTGTAGGCGACGTCGTCTGCGGTCATCTCGACGCCATTGTGGAACATGACCTTCTGGCGCAGTCTGAAGCGGACCGACTTGTCGTCGATMCGTTCCMAGCTTTCGGCCAGCGACGGCATCAGATCGATGCCGTTGCCCGATGCACCTTTTCCGAAAAAGTCGCGCGCAAGCAGCGTGTCGAAAATCTGGTTGACGATGCGAGGACCGACGTTGCTGATCGCATTAATCGGTTCCAGCGTAACGGGAATGCCATTGACGCCGATCTTCAGCGCACGGCGTTCCGCCGAAAAGGCAAACTGGGCACTTGTGGCCGAGGCAAGCGCTGCAACGCTTGCGCCGATCATGAACTTTCTGCGGCTTGTCTTGAGCATCTGTTTCTCCTGGCGAGATGCTGTTGATGAAAACTTGGATTTGCTCAGTTCGCGATGACGAACTTCTTGCGCAGCTGTTCGGGAGCTGCGTCGATGATGGATTTCGCGCCGGCGTCGGTCACAATGACGCCGAGGTCTTCGATCCTGGCGACGACCGACAGGCTGGATTTCGTGAATTTCGAGTGGTCCGCCACAACGATCACGCGGCGCGATACCTCGATCATGGCGCGCGCCACACTTGCGTTCACCGGTTCCACGGTGCAGACCAATCCGCGATCCATATCAATCGAGGCGGCGTTGAGAATGAGCTTGTCGACATTGAACTGGCGAATGAGCTGCTCTGCCAATGGCCCGCGGAAGGATCGGTTCGTTTCGGTATATTCCCCGCCGACCGCGTAAATGTTCTGGCCGTCGAAACGGGTCAGTTCGGCGATGATGTCGAGGCCGTTCGAAATGAATGTGAGGCTGCTTCGGCCCGTGAGTCGCTTGGCGACTTCGAGCGCCGTGGTACCCGCATCGAGAAGCACCGTGTCGCCATCAGCGATCATTTCCGCGACTACAGCGGCGATCGCCGCCTTCTCAGCCTGTTTCCAAATGGAGCGGGCCGCATTGCTCTTATCGAGGGCAACCTGATTGATGTTGAGCGCACCACCGTGTGTCCGGCGCAGGAGGCCCGCTTCCTCCAACTCCCCGAGGTCGCGACGAACGGTCGCGACGGAAACTTCAAACCGCTCGGTGAGCATCCCGATGCCCAGAAACTGCTCTTCTTTCAGAAGTTCAACGATTTTTGCCTGGCGGTCCTGAGCTGCGGTTAGCACGTAGCGTTGTCCTCAAAATGATGTATCTCGCTCAAATTATGATCGCAATACATCTTGAGTCAAATGAAGAATTCATGACATTCGGCGTGCTGGCATCCTATCCGTGCCCCGCAAATCAAAAAATTTCACGGTAGGTCGAGACAATTGAGCGATATCGCTCAATTATCATTCACCACTGGTGGGCGCATTAGAAAGTGTCTTTGTGCCGCGAGAAATGACGATGGCGGGCCGGTTGGCTCCAGAGCTGAATATCCCATTTGAGGACACGCCTCCTGTGAACGTGTCGCAGGTCCACGATGGTCAGGCCTGACCAATTCCAGAACCGCTTCACATCCGGAGTGTCGTTGACGTCCTCCTGTGCCGTCGCGATCAGGGTGACGCCTGGCGCGGCATGCAGGCGGAACACGCGGTCGTGGGGCAGTTGGTCCCGCGTCTCCTTCGGATCGCGCACGCTGACGCTCCTGCGGCTGCCCTTCCTCACGCCCTCGTGTGACGCAAATTTCTGCTTTCGCGCGTGTCGCCGCGCGACTGCTATGCGGAGAGCTCCGACTCGCCAGAAGTCGGCGGCCACTCGACGCACTGTGCCTGCGAATGGCTGGGGGACAGTCTCGTCGGGCTGCACGTTTAGGAAGCTCGGCCCATCCTGTGGCCGCTCCAACCCTGTGCACGCCCTCGAGTGGATGTCGCCGGCTTGCCAGGGGGCCGGGCTGTCTTCAGTTTCACTTCAGTTACGCCTAATCCCGCGCTCATAAACGATTGCTAGAGAGAGATACGAAGCTCGCCAGCCGATCTCTGGCGAAAGCTCATATGGCTGGCCCCGACTTTGCGGGGACTCACAGTGAACTGCATCACATGTTGATTGGAAAAACCTGTATGCCTTCTTTTCTTCGGACAATAGGAATGGCTAGAAAGGCGATCTGGACATTCTTTGCCGTCGCCCTGGTTCTGGCTGGCATCGCTTCGGTAGATCCAGTCGAAGCGCAAGGTTCCCCTGAAAAGAGAATGGCATTCGTCGTGGGTAATGCCGCCTATAAGGCAGGCGCCTTGCCGACCCCGGCCAACGATGCCGGGCTGATTGCGCAAACGCTGCAGGCGGCCGGCTTCGACGTGATCGGCGCGCGCGACCTCGACCAGAATGGATTGCGCGACGCGATGCGGGACTTTCTGACGAAAGCGAATGCATCGGGACCCGATACCGTCATTTTCGTTTATCTGGCAGGCTACGGAGTGCAATATCAGGGCGATAACTATTTCGTGCCGGTCGACGCCCAGATCGCCAATGCCACGGATGTGCCGGTCGAAGCTCTGCGGATAACCGATTTCACGAGATCGCTGGCCGGCATCAACAATCGCGGCAGCATCGTCGTGCTCGATGCTGCAAGAGCCAATCCCTTCGTGCAGTCCAATCAGCCGCTGGCCGGTGGTCTGGCACTCGTCGATCCGGACGCCAATCAGCTGATTGCCTTCAATGCCGCGCCGGGCACCGTCGCCCCGGAGGAAGGCGGCCCCTATGGTTCCTATGCCCATGCCCTGGCGGAAATGATCCGCATCGGCGGCATTGCGCTCGATGACGTGTTTGACCGGACACGGTTGCGGGTCAGCGATCTGACCAAGGGCGCGCAGATTTCCTGGAATGCTTCCAAATTCAAGAACGCCTTTGCGTTTTTCGACCGCGGTCCCAATCCTCCGGCCGCGCAGCTGTCCAGCTACGACAATGCCACGATCCGGATGAAGCCGATCGGTGATTTCGATGAGCGCGATGCCTATTTCGCCGCGCTCGATCGCGACACGATGCGTGGTTACGAGGATTTCCTGGCAGCCTATCCGAACGACTCCATGGCAAGGCGGGTGCGTGCGATCATTGCAGCGCGTCGCGAAGCGATCACCTGGCGTGAAACCTGGAATGCGGATACGCCGGAGGCCTATTGGTCCTATCTGGGACGTTATCCGCGTGGTCCCCATGTCTGGGATGCCCGCCGTCGTCTGGAACATTTCGAGGCAGCACTCGAGCCGCCCCCGTCATTTTCGGTGATCGAGTATGACGTGCCGCCTCCACCACCACCGGAAATCGTCTATGTCGACCGGCCTGTCTTGTATTTCGATGATGCCGACTTCGGTTATGCGCCGTCGCCGCCCGTCGTCTTCCTGGCACCGCCGCCGCCAGATTTCGTAATGCTTGCGCCGCCCAGGCCACCGGTCGATCTCTACGTGCTACCGGCGCCCGTCTTCGTTCCGGTCCCCGAATGGGTGGAACTCCCGCGTGATATCGTGCCGCCCGAAAACAACATCATTTTCAACAACATTCACAACACGGTCGTCAACAACACGGTTGTCAACGGGAACGAGGCGGCATCGGCTACGCCCGGATGGCCGACGGGAAACAAGCTTGCCGGTGCGGCCGCCATCGCCGCGGCGGGTACAGCTGCGCTTCACGTTGCCCTGCCGCCCTCGGTGCAGAAAAAGGCTGCGGTTTTGCAAAGGCAAGTCCCGGCCGCAGCAGAAAAACCGATACCTGGAGCCGGTTTGGCGCCGGCGCCCGTTCCTTCGGTCCAGCCCCAGCCACAGACAAAGACAAAGACACAGGCACCACAGCCGCAAACACAGACCACTGCCTCCCACGCGCTTCCCGGCGCCAATGGCCAGCCGCTTCCGCTCGCCGGCACACTGGCGAACAAGCCGCAAGCGGCTCCTGCAGAAAAAACGCCGCCGTCCGGAGCAGAGCCCAATGCGGCGCATCATCCGACGACGGTCGCCCAACCACCGCTTCAGAGCGCAAATCCCGACGCGCGGGCGGCTCCCGGTTCAAAGGGCCAGCCGCAGTTGCCCGACACCAATACGCCTGCCGACAAAGGTCAAAGCCAGATTGCCAAGACCTCGCCCGAAGCTCCGAATGCGAAGCTGAAGGGAGGTGTCACAGCCCCGAAATCCGACGCTAACGGCTTGTCGACAAGGCCTGCGCCGGCAATCATCGACAACTCCCCGGCAAAACCCAGCGTTCCCGATAGCAGCGAGCCGCAGGCACCTGCGCCAAAACCGCAGGCCGAACCCAAACGACAGGTCGAACTCAAACCCCATGCTAAGCCAAAATCTCAGGCTGAATCCGAGCCTCAGCCTCAGCTTCAGCCCAAGCCGGCGACCGTCGAGCAGCTGACGAAGAGACCGCCGGCTGCAGAAAAGAAGAAGTGCGGCGTTACAGATTTACCTGCATGTCCCTAAGGCAGTTGGCACAGAAGAGAAAATTGCTTTAAAAGACTGCAGCGGCGCAACCTCCGAGCGGGGTCGTTCGCTGACGTTCGAGACGTGGAGCAGGGCGTAAATGGTCTCATCGGACACGGCATTATTCCGGGCGGCGGCGCTAACGTTGCCGCTGATATTCCTGGGGTCTCATCCGGCCTTGAGCCAGGATGCAAAATCCTCCGATAACCAGTGGATCATAACGCTTGGCGGGTCCGTCGAATACGGTCCCTCGTATGAAGGATCGAAGCACCTTTCCTTCAGCGGCATGCCGTCTTTCGATTTTCGGCGACTCGGAGAAGCGCCTGAACACAGCGCGCCGGACGATAATATCGACTACGGGCTGTTCGATATCGGCGGCGTCGAAATCGGTCCCGTCGTCGGCCTGAGAGGGGGACGGTCGGCATTCGACGATTCCGAACTGAAGGGTTTGCATTCGGTCCAGTGGAATCTGGACGCCGGCGTCTTTGCGCAATACTGGCCGATAGAGGATCGCCTGCGAGTGCGGGCGGAAACACGGCAGGCGCTGTGGGGCGGCGACGGTCTGCTTGCCGATCTCTATCTCGATTGGTTCCAGCCGGTCGGCGATCGCTGGCTTCTGTCTGCCGGTCCACGCCTGTCTCTGGCAAACGGCACCTATATGCGCAACAATTTCGGGGTTTCCGCCGAGGAAGCTGCCAATAGTGGCCGCGTCGAGGCGTTCAAAGCGAATGGCGGTCTCAAATCCATCGGTTTAACGGTGGCCGCCACCTATACGCTCTCACCGACTTGGAGCGTGCAGATCTACGACACATATAGCCGCCTGGTGGGGGATGCCGCCGACAGCCCGGTCACCTCAAGACTTGGCTCAGCCGATCAGAACGTCATCGGTATTACGCTCAACCGCTCGTTCCAGATCGGCTTTTGAGCTTTGCGTTGCCGCTTTCTCATGCTGGCCGATATAATCCCGCGTGACGGGAATGACGTCATTGCGCTTGCTTAACTGAATCTGGAAAACCACCAGATCTTCGTAGCGGAACGCGGCTTCGGCGCTTGCAAGGTAGAATTCCCACATGCGGCAGAAGCGCTCGTCGTAAAGTGCGGCTGCCTCGTGCCAGCGCGCCAGGAAGCGCTTTCGCCAATGTGCCAGCGTCCAGGCATAATGCAGGCGCAGGATCTCGATATCGGTAACCGCAAGACCGGCTTTTTCAATTTGGGGAAGGATCTCCGACAGCGCGGGAATGTAGCCGCCCGGAAAGATATATTTGTCGAGCCAAGGTGTGGTGAAGCCAGGTGTCGCAGAACAGCCGATCGTGTGCAAAACCATGATGCCGTCATCTTCCAGCAGGTCCGCACATTTCTCGAAGAAGGCGCGGTAGGATGCGAGGCCGACATGTTCGAACATGCCAACCGACACGATCCGGTCGAACCGTCCGCTCAGGCTGCGATAATCCTGAAGGGAAAATTGGATGCCTGCCTCCATCCTCTCATGTTCGGCAAGCCGCTTCAGGGCGTAGCCATGCTGCTCCTCCGACAGGGTGATGCCAAGCACATGCCCGCACGGTACATGCCTGGCCATGTGCAGGGCCAGCCCACCCCAACCGCAACCGATATCGAGCACGCTCTTGCCGGGCCCAAGCTGCAATTTCGCGGCGAGATGCCGCTTCTTGGCGCGTTGTGCCGCATCGAGCGACTGGTCGGGATTCTCGAAATAGGCGCAGGAATATTGCCGGTCCGCGTCGAGGAAGATTTCGTAGAGCCGGCCATCCAGATCGTAGTGGTGGGCGACATTGGCTTTGGAGCGCGCCGGCAGATTGCGATGGCGGAAGATGCGCAACCAGACGCGGGCACTGTCGATCAGCCGGGCGATAAGCGGATGGTTGGTATTCTGCGCCTCGCGCAACATCATCGCCAGGAAGTCGTGGAGCGAGCCCTGTTCGATGAGAAAGCGGCGATCCATATAGAGTTCGCCGAGCCGCAGATCTGCGTCGATGAGGAATGCCCACTGCGCTGCAAGGTCGGCAAAGCTGACATGCATCCGCTCTCCGGACCCGTCGCCGAAGGAAAGCTGCTGCCCACTGGATGTCGTGACATTGAGGCAACCGCGGGTGACGATATGCGAGAGTGCACGCTCCAGGACCCGATTGCTGAGTGCCGACGCAGCCGCTTCGCCATGACGGAGGATGAAATTCAGTGTTGGCCGCATCATCGATCCTTGCTGACATGGGCGTGCGGCAGGACGCGCCCGGCTTCTAGGTCACCGACGGAGTCCGTTTGCGCTGCGCCGGCGATCAGCCAGACACCGGCGAGGATCAGACCGCTGCCGACGATCTGAAGGCCGACGATCGGTTCGCCGAAAGCGAACCAGCCGGTGGCAATGATCAACACGTAGCTGATGCCGGAAAGCGGAAAGGCCCTGCTGAGGTCGAGTTCGGCGAGCACCGTCATCCAGATGAAGAAGCAGACGATCTCGACGACGACGGCCGCCAGGATCCAGTGCGAGGTCAACGCATCCTCCAGCCAGGTCGTCCCCTCGACATTGCCGAGCTGCGTCGCGCCAAGCTTGGTGAAGATCTGGAACAGCGTGTTGAGGACAGGCACGGAGAGCCATGTCAGGCGCATCGACGTCATCACTTGGCCTGCTCCTGCGAAAAGAGCGGGGAGACCAGCCGCAACAGCGCCTGCAGCAGCGGATTGCGATGGCGGAAGAACATGGTGTTTGACGTGAGCTGACTGCCGAGCCGCACCTTGTTTTCATAATAAGCCTGACCGCTCTGGTAGCGGGAAAGGCCA
Organism: Rhizobium sp. 05L429; assembly: GCF_056397645.1. NCBI lineage: Bacteria > Pseudomonadati > Pseudomonadota > Alphaproteobacteria > Hyphomicrobiales > Rhizobiaceae > Rhizobium > Rhizobium sp. 05L429. Next base: position 81,000 of record NZ_JBFTNV010000025.1, read on the forward strand.
TGACTGAGGCAATAGCGCAGATTGGTGAACCAGCTGAGGAAATAGAGATTGTAGGGACGTCCTCTCTCGCCATCCATGCAAAAGAACTTGTCGATCGCGAGCCGTTCGTCATGAACGATCAGGTTGGCGGCGAGCAGCTCGTCGCCGACGAAATAAAGTGCACAGAACGCGCGGCCAGCCATATGGGTGAGGATGCCTTCGAAATAGGCCGGGGTCAGTTCCTCGAACTGCCATTCGCTGCGATTGCGCGTGTCATGATAGAGCGTCATCACCCGGTTAAGCAGATCGCCGATATCGGTTCTGATTTCGACCCTGACGGCATCAAAGGATTTCAGCTTGCGCCGCATGTCCTTTCGGGTGCCCGCCGACAGTMKGGCCATGTAGTCGTCGATGGTCTTGAAATCGATGTCGAGCCAGGCGGACGGCAGGCCGCCGATGGCAGCATAACCGCATTTTGAAAACAGCGTGCCGAATTCGCCGGCAACCGGTGCCGGAATATCCTTGATCCCCATCAGCGCACAGCACTCTTCGGCCGCAAGCGCCTCGAAGGCGGCGAGCAATTCGCCAAACAGCCCCTCGCGACGTTCCTCCGGCACGTCGGCATGAAAACCTATCGCGCCGGTTTCCGTGCAGGGCGAGCCAAGGCAGGCAAGCCGCAGAACGAGGAAACCCGATGCATGCTGCCGCACGCGACGTATCAGCCGCCGCGCCATGCCCTCTTCCAGCGTGGTATCCAATGGATAGGGGCACAGGAACGCCGACATGGCCGCGCTGACCTTACCGTCTTCCACGACGGTCAGGTAGCGCCACTCGAAGTCGCCGATGCCGGCGCTTTCGATCGCCAGAAGGCAATCATAATCCTCGACATGGCCGCGGAAGCAGGCGTTCCACGCCTCGCGGCCGATGGCGCGGATCGTGTCGTGGACCTGCGTGAGGGGCTCGGCACTTCCGGGAAAAGGACTTTTATGCGCGAATTGCAGCATGGCTTGCCTCGAAAAAATCCGCCGTGAACGCTGCGACCTGCCGATGCTGGCGATCGAGATGGATCATGTGGTAGCTGTCCTTGATCCACCTGAGTTGGTGCGGCCCGCCAATATGCTCGGAAATGTAGAGGGCATGTCTTGGATTGCTCAGATCGTCTTCTTCCGCATGCAGGATCAGCGTCGGTGTCTGGATCTGCGGCAAGGTTTGGCGAAGCGCCTTGCCCAGCCGATGCATTTCGACGATGCCGCGGCCGGGGAATTTCTCGAGCATGCCTTCGCCGACCATGCCTTCGACCATCCGCCGCATCCGCTCGTCCTTAATGCCGAGTGAGTCATTCTCCCTGAAATTAAGACGGTCGAGGAAAGGGATGCGGGACAACCATCCGATATGCGGTGAGAGCAGTGCATAGTGTCTTGGAACATCCCAGCCGTCATAGTGGAAGCACGGCGAATAGATGGCGACCGCCTTTATCAGATCCGGCCGCTGCTCGGCCGCAAGCAGCGAAAGCTTGCCGCCAACGCAGATGCCGGCCGCAAATATCGCCTGCGTTCGCTCGGCCAGGAATTCGGAGGCCTGCAGCACGCTTGTCAGCCAGTCTTCCCAATGCGTCCGGCGCAATGTCCTGATATCCTCTCCATGACCGGCCAGCAGCGGCGCATGCACGCTGTAGCCGCGACGATTGAGCTGGCGAGCGACAAGCTTCATCTCGGCCGGTGCGCCGGTCAGGCCGTGGATCAGCAGCACACCTTTGCCATTCGTGCCTTCCAGGAAGAAACTCAATTGCTCAGACCTCATGCCGAAGCTCCGTCTCGCGGTTTTCCGGAGCCATGAAGCCGAGTGCATGGCAGGTGCTGATCACGTGCGTGCCGGCTCTTTCCTGCTCGTCCTTGATCTGTTCATGCAGGGCCGAAAGCTTCGTCCAGTGGGTGCGCGGCCGATAATGATGTTCGGCATGATAGCCATTGCCGAACCACAGCCAGTTGTAGAACGGCTTGTGGCTGCTCACACCCCAGGCGATTGGTTCGTCCGGATCGCCGTGAAGATGCTCGTAATAACCGTTGAGCGACGACAGGCAGTTGCCGGCATAATAGAAGGGCACKAAGAACAGTAGGGCCTTCCAGTCGTAGATCAGCGCAATCGCCGCCAGGCCGAGAAAGGCTACTAGCTCGAAACGGCCCCATGCGGCATCGAAGGGACGCCGCTTGGCAATGGCCTTGTGGATATCRCCGAGACTGTCGCGGAAGAAGCTCTTTAGCGTGTAGGACCAGACGTTTTCCGGTTCGCCGTTCCTGCCATGACGATAGATCGACAGAAGATCGATCGTCTCGCCTTTCTCGTCCGGCCGGTCACTGTTGCCGGAGTGATGGCGCATATGTACCCAGTGGTAATAGGTCTGGGAAAAGCCGATCGCCACCGACTCCATCAGGCTGAATGCGTAATTCATCCAGCGCGGCTTGAAATAGGGGGTGTGGATGAAATTATGCGAGATGCTGTTGATGTTCCAGGATATCGAGAGGGCATAAACGCAGCCCAGGATCAATGAGGCCCAGAGCGGCCGGCTCTGGAAGCCGACGATCAGGTAGACGTCGAAAACGAGATGTGCCACGGCGGCAAGCACGGGGGCGGCATCCCACCTGGCATGAGCAAAGATTTTCATAGTCCGGTTGCTCCGACACAGGCCACGCCGGCGGTAACGAGAAACACGCCCGCCGCGTGACGAAGGTTGATATTTTCCCTGAAGATGACGGCGCCGGCGATGACGATCGCCACATAGCTGAGCGCCATCAGCGGAAAGGCGACGGTGAGCGGCACCCTGCCAAGTACGACCGTCCAGGCAAGCAGTTCGATCGCCCAGAAGGCGATGCCGAGCCAGGTCAGCGGCTTGGTGAGCGTCGTCAGCACCGGGCTGTCGCTGGCAACCTGCTTGAAGCAGACCTCGCGCGCCGTTTCCGCCAGCACGCAGAAGAGGATCAGGCCGACCATCGGCAATGTGAGGCTGCCGATCATCCCATCGATTCCGCCAGGACTTCCAGCAATGCGTGATTTGCAGCGCTGTTGATATTTCGCACCGCATCGGCGGCGTGCCGCAGACGCGGTTGATCGATGAAGGTTTCGGCTTGCTTGAGCAGGCGGGTCGCGAAGCCACCAGCATAGCTTGGCACCGAATAGTCGCCGACGACATCGGCGCCAATGATGCGATGGCGGCTGCCGATCTCGCTGACAAGCGCCATCAGATAGGGCAGCCGCATGCGCCCCTGATCCCAGTTGGTTACGGCGTCATCGGCGGCGAGCACGTCCTTGTCGATAGTGACATAGACTGCCTCGGTGCCGATGCGGGTGAGGATGCGGTCGATGAAATTTTCCTCGCCAATCTCGGAGATGGAATTCCAGTGCAAGGCACCCCTGTGTTGGCGGTAGCTCGGGCCATTGCCATAATCGGCCTTCACGCGGCTGGGTGGATGCTCGTAAGGATAAAGTTCGAGCTTGCCTTGCCGCAGCCGGCCCAGATTGGCGCCCTTGCGCTCGGGATTGCGCAGGTCGTGGCTGCAGACCCCGACGGTAACAACCCTTTCGATATAAGGGTTTGAAAGTGCGCTGTTGATCCATGAGCCGCAATGCATGCCGCCCTCGAAGTTCACCCAGTCGGGGTGATTGTCGAAATGAACGAGCGTGGTCGAAACCGGGCGCCGTTCGAGAGCGGCATCGAGCAGCAGGGCGGTCACATGATGGAAATCGCCCGAGCCCATGAAGGCAAGCTGCGGCCCTCTGCTGCGCGGCGGCAGCGATCTGGCTATGTCCCGGCCGAGTTCGGCAAGCATCTTCTGCCTGCCCCACAGTCTGATCGTCTTCCCGCTCAGCTTGTCGACATGGTGGCACGCGCCCGCGAGCGTGCAGGCGCGCACGAAGTCCGGCTGCAACTCCAAAGCATCGTCGAGATGAAGGAGGAGAAGCTGCACCATCCTACCTCCGGACCGCACGTGTGAAGAGCTGGTCGAGCAGCGCCAGCGCCAGGTCGATCTCCTCGCGAGTAATCAACAGGTTCGGGGCCAGCGTGATGACGTTTTTATGGTAGCCGCCGACATCGAGAACGAGGCCATAGGTCTTGTTGCCGACCCTGAGATCGCCCTTCATGCCCTCGTCGCAGAGCCAGTCCATCGTCGCCTTGTCCGGCGTGAAGCCGTCTTCCTTGCAGATCTCGCATCTCAGCGCCAATCCGAGCCCGTCGACATCGCCGACGATCGCATGGCGTTTCTGAAGCTGTTTGAGGCCATCGAGGAAATATGCTCCTTTGGCCATGATCGCAGCACCAAAATCCTCCTCTTCCAGCATCTTCATCGTTTCGAGCGCGACGGCCGTACCCATCGGGTTGCTGGCAAAGGTGGAATGGGTGGAACCGGGCGGAAAGATTGTCGGATTGATCATTTCTTCCCTGGCCCAAACGCCCGAAAGCGGATTGAGCCCGTTGGTGATCGCCTTGCCGAAGACAAGAACGTCCGGTGAGACGCCGAAATGTTCGATCGACCAGAGTTTGCCCGTCCGGTAGACACCCATTTGGATCTCGTCGACGACGAGCAGGATGCCGTGCTGATCCAGAACCTTCTTGAGTTCGGTGAAGAAGTTCATGGGCGGAATGACATAGCCACCGGTGCCCTGGATCGGTTCGATATAGAAGGCGGCATATTCTGCGCTKCCGACCTTCGGATCCCAGACGCCGTTATATTCGCTTTCGAAGAGGCGAGCGAATTTGCGCACGCAATGTTCGCCATATTCCTCCTTGGTCATGCCCTTCCCGCCGCGGAAATGGTAAGGAAACTCGACGAATTGGGCCCTTTCGCCGAAATGGCCGAAGCGGCGGCGATAGCGATAGCTGGAGGTGATCGCCGAGGCGCCCAGCGTGCGGCCGTGATAGCCGCCCTCGAAGGCGAACATCAGGCTTTTGCCACCGGTATAGTTGCGCACCAGCTTCAGCGAATCCTCGATCGCCTGCGATCCGCCGACATTGAAATGAACGCGCCCCTTGCGGCCGAATTTGCGCTCGGCGTCCTGCGCGATCATGGCGGCCAGTTCGACCTTCTCGCGATGCAGATATTGCGAAGCGACCTGCGGCAGCCGGTCCAGCTGGCGATGGAGGGCGGCATTCAGCCTTTCGTTTCGGTAGCCGAAATTGACGGCGGAATACCACATTTGCAGATCGAGAAACTGTGTTCCCTTGGCGTCATAGACGTAGGAACCTTCGCATTCTTCGAAGAATTTCGGCTCCGCCGAATAATGAACCGTATCGCCGTGAGAGCAGTAGGTCTCCTCCAGCAAGCGCAGTTCGGCTTCCGACAGGTCGGAGAGTGGCGTTTTTTTGTTGAAGGTTTCAGCATTCACAATGTTCATGAGAGGCCTCTTGGTCTTCTGGTTCAGGCGATTTTCGATTGCAGCGCCGCTCGTCGCGGACGCGCGATCCTCGGGATGACGGCTTTCATCTTGGAAAGCAGGTCGGCGAAATCATCGAAAGCGATGAAGGGGATGTTGCTGTCGCCGCAGTAATCGGCGAGCGTGTCCTTGGCGAAGACGAGGTCGGCTCTGCCGGCGACGCAGAAATCGCTCCGTCCGTCGCCAATATAGACCTGCGGCTCCATGCCGGAGACGACCCGGCATTTGCACACGCCCGAGCCGGAGGAACAGCCGGCCGAGTTCGGGGCGGGTGCCAGGATGTAGCTCTCAAGGCCGTCGACGACGCTACAGCGAAGGTGATTGGCGATGACGGGCAGATCGGTGATGCCGTTGTGCCTCAGTACATGGCGGATGAAATAGTMGACGCCGTCGCTGACGATCGTCAGGGGCAGGCCGTTCACGCGGCAGTAGTCGCGAAACGCGAGGACGCCGGGGTCGATGGCCACGGTGTCCAGGATCGCATCGAGTTCGTGACGGCTTGCCCGGATGAGGGCGATCTGGCGGCGCATACACTCTGCCGATCCGATCAGACCGTCTTTCCATTGCTGCTCGATGTCTTCCCATTCAGGCTCGGCAAAACAGGACAGCACGACATCCGTCACATCCTGAATGGAAATCGTGCCGTCAAAATCAGAGAATACCTGCATCGAATCGTCCTTCGATCTGCCTTGCGGTCGTGTTTAACGACGGCCGATGAGGCTGACCTGAGAGGAAAATGATGCGAAAATGAAAAATGAGGGAGCCGTTGTCGCGGACCTGATCGACGCCGTCGTTGCTGCGTCAGTTCCTGGACAGTCGCAGCTCGACCCGCAGCCCGCTGCCCCGCGGGGGTGTGGAAAGCTTTACGGAAGCGGCAAGCCGGTCCGCGGTGTCGGCAACGATTGCAAGCCCGAGGCCCGCACCTTCGGCATTTAGCGTGTCGAGGCGATAGAAGCGATTGAACACGGCCTCCCGCTCCTCGGGCGGTATGCCCGGTCCGCTATCGCTGATCGATATCAGCCAGAACTCGATTTCGCAGGAGAGGATGACCTCGATCATACCGCCCACCGGCGTATATTTGATGGCATTGTCCAGGAGGTTGCTGATCATCATCTGCAGCAGCGATTCATCTGTCATGATCTCGGCCGACTCCGGGCCTTCCAGCGAGACGTCGAGATTGCGGCTGTTGATGATGTTGCCGAAGTCCGCCAAGGTCGACGCGATCATATGGTAGAGCGGAACCGGTATCGGATTGAGCGGATGGTGGCTGACCCTGGCAAGGCGCAGCAATTGCTCGATGAGATGGGTGGCTCTGTTGTTGCTGGTCACCAGATCCGAGATGATCGCCTTCTGCTCCTGCTGGTCATCGGTGCTCGCCAGCATCTGCAGCAGCAGCTTAACGCTTGCCTGCGGCGTGCGCAGCTGGTGGGCCGCCAGATCAGAAAAACGCCGCTCGAGGGTCAGGGACCGGCCGAGCTTTTCGAGAAGCTGGTTGATTGACTTGCCGAGGGGCAGAAAATCCCTCGGCAGGTCCTCGACCGCAATGGCTGAAAGATCGTCGGGCGAACGGGTGCGGATCTGGTGCACAAGCCCGTGGATGGTCCGCAGGCCATTGTGGATCCCGAGCCAGATCAGAAAGCCTATCACCGGCACTAGCACGAGCAGCGGAAAGAACAGGTTCAGAAGGATGTTGGAAACCAGCGTCTGACGCAGGGACATCTTTTCTCCGACTTCCATGACAATGTCTGAAGCGGGGATCGGCAGCGAATAGACCCGCCAGTTTTCGCCACCGTAAGAAAGGTCGGTGAAGCCTGCCTTCTGGTACGGCACGTCGGCAAGAAAGGCCGTGCTGGAGTAGAACATGATCTTGCCGTTCACCCAGGCACGGAACATATGCGCATCGGCATAATCGTCTGCGTCCTCGTTGAAGGCGAGCTGATTGTTCATGTTGAGGTCGATGTCATCGACTTGTCGCGGTGTGCGCTCCGGCGAGTGCCGTAGCCGGTTATGCAGCAGTCCCCATAAGACGTTCGCATCGTTGATAAGCTGCGCGTCGTAGATATTGTTGATCTCGCGCGTGGCGCTGTTGAAGGCGAAGGCGCCGATCACCAGGATGGTCACCACGACGACGGGGGCGATCCGCAGGAAGAGCTTGCGCGTAAGGGTTGAAGGGCTCATCGTTCGATCATGTAGCCGATGCCGCGGATCGATTTGATGAATTCGGTGCCGAGCTTCTTGCGCAGATTGTAGATCGTCACCTCGATGGCATTGCTTTCGACGCTGCTATAGGCATCGTAAAGCGCGTATTCGATATCGTTTTTCGTCACGTAGCGACCGCTGCGCTCCATCAGGAGCTTGAGCAGGTGGAATTCCTTTGCCGTCGTGTGCACCTGTATATTGGCTTTGCGCGTTATCATTGCCGACGGATCCACCTCGACATCGCCGCACCGAAGCAGGCTTTCCGTCCGGCCGTCGCGTCGCCGGATCAGCGCACGCAGACGGGCAAGCAATTCATCGAGATCAAAGGGTTTGACCAGATAGTCGTCGGCTCCCTCGTCGAGACCCTCGACCTTGCGCCGGACGTTGTCGAGCGCCGTCAAAAGCAGGATGGGGACGGCGTTGCCTTTGCGTCTTACACCTTTGAGGAGCTCGATGCCGCTGAGCAGCGGCAGGTTGATGTCGAGGACAATAGCTGCAAAATCCGAATGCTCCGTCGCTTCAAGACCGGACTGGCCGTCACGCATCCAGTCGACGCCATAGGCATGCTTTTCTAGTGCCTTCTTCAGGGACGGGCCGAGAATGCTGTCGTCTTCGACAAGTAGGATGCGCACGGTCGTTTCATTCCTGCAAAGGCGGATAATGTCGATGAGAAGCGCGATTTGAAGCATTGTTGTGGCAGGGCGCGATAGAAACGGCTGAATCGCTGCTAAGGCGCCGGCTTGGAATTATCGGAACATGCCGGCTTTGGCTCGCCGGCGTAATGGCGTCATTCCTGGCCGCAGCGACCGCTTCACGCGCCTATATTGCGACCAACAGCATTCTCGTGTTGGTCCCGTCACTCTCGCTTTATTGCGTGGGCAATCTCATCATGGTGCGGTTGATGAGAGAGGGTGGAATGGGGCTTGCGATATCGGTTTACGCCGTTTCTCAGCTGCTGCTCATCAACCTGATTGCAGTGGAATCGATCCCGGCTCTCTTTGATCAGCTTTATGGTGAACTCAGCGAAAGAAACGGAAGCAAGCTGGGTAACCGCGCAAGTCATCGAGGCAAGCGGAGGTTACAAGCTCTGAGCGATTAAGCACATTAGAGGGCGCGCGAAGCAATCTATTCGTCAGCGGTTCGCGCGCCCGCCGTCAATCCTCTTGTTGGTCCACAGACATCCAGCGGGCAGCCGCTTAGAGTGGCGCCAATCCGAATCCTATCAACTGCCCGATTACAGAATAGCGGAGGTCGACGGTTCTTTTCCCATCAAGGTGCTCATCGGTGGAACCTGCCGTCCCGAAGAAACGAAAGGGCTTGCGCCCACATGGTCTTGTTGGWTGGGATGAAGGTGTGGTTGGCCGCGATTACGATATGGTCGGCAGCTCCTGCAAGACGCGTGCTTTCTACAGTTACCTTGCCGTCATTGGCTTTTTGATAGCCAATGATCAAGGACGAAACCGGATCGATGCTCCGGGTTCCGGCGATGATGCCCAGTTCGAAATCCACCGGACCGAAAATATGGCCGAACGTGCTCTGATCGCTGACGAGCTGCTGACCGGCAGGGCCGTAAGCCGCTTTATACAGCGGCACATTTTTCAAGAAATCTGCGACCTGGCTGCCATTGTTCGGAGTGCCGACCATCACCACTCGCCCGAGATTTGACGGTCGGTAACTCTTTAACATCGCCCTTATGACCAATCCGCCCATGGAATGTCCGACCAGGTGAATACGGCCTCCACGGTTGCTTTGAGCCGCATCTTCCACTTCTGCCGCAACGATTTTCGCCAGTCGTTCGATTGGGTAGCGGGTCGAAGGATAATCAACGTTACGAGTGATGTAGCCCTGCGTCTGCAGGTGCTTTTCGAACTTGCGCATGCAAGCGCTGGTCCTCTTGATGCCGTGGAGAAGAACGACTGTGTCGGCCATGTCGGGTKCGGTCTTTCGGTCAAAGGTCGCCCCGCGGGCGCAACGCTGCTTCGTTTCCTGCGTCAGCGCGTTGTTGTCTGCCATTTCGATGATCGTGGTAGAACCTCATCCGTTCTGCACCCTACATCGATCGCACTGACGTTGAAAGATGCTAGGTCGTCGGCAACTTTGCGCACGGACAGGTGTTGCGACCGAGCTGCCGCTGCCTTGAAGAGCGAGATCGACATCGAGGATCTCAGGGACGAGAAGATTATCTTTTTTTCCCGCCACCTCTCCCACAGCGAGCGCTAAATCGCCGAGAAGTTCGAGGAGCACGATCTAACGGAGAATGTCACCTTTACCTGCGACGACACCTTCTCGCTGGTCTCGGCCGGTCTTGGCATTGGCTTCGTGCCGGAATGGACGCAGGATCTGCCAAACCACGGGTTTGAGTTGAACAAGGCGAGGGGCGTCGATTTATAGATTGGGCTTGGTGTCGACTGGAACAGGGAAGACCCGACCGCCTCGGGTGACGACGACATCATCGATATCGTCCGGTCGCTCGTGCGGCCGAGTAGGTGACGGCAGGAGAGGGCCGGCCGTTGATCGCAAAAAAAGCGCGACTGGTGGCCAGTTCGGCCCAAACCGGAACACGAGGACGGCGGGCAGTCGGTCCCGCTTGTCCTTCGGATCGCTGACACTCAAAGCTCCTGCCGCGGCCCTTCTTCACGCCCTCAGCGAAAGCTGGCATCGATCCAGCGAGAGATCGCCTCGGCGCAAGTGGCCTACTTGCAAGGGCCGCAACGCCATTTTTTGGACGTGCGGTGGGGAAGGACGAATCCCGCGCTTCATCGCAGATGATCTTTAATGACCTGAGCTAGTGGTGCAATCAGGTATCAGCCGCGGTGATATCAGACCCTCTTACCTTCAAGATGTCCCGCACCTTGGGCCGGAGGCTTTCGTTTTGGACGGAAGTCAAATCCAAAAATACTGTAGTTTTATCCGCTATTTAGAGCTAAAACTGCAGCACGTCAGGCTCGATTCCCTTCAGGAGCGTGGAGCCCAAGCTTATTACGACACAAACACAGGAATATCCTGTTGCTGCCGGGTGGCAGCTATCTATCCTCGGTCCKGTTTTTGGCAAAGGTTAACGATCTTGTGTTCCCAGCGGAATATCGGCGTGCAGGACTCGCAATCGACAAAATCTCTTGAGGCGCGAATATATTCGGCTTACGCGGAACTCTCCCCATCTGAGCGCAGCCTGGCTGACGTCATGCTCGAGCATCAGATGGATTTGGCCCTCTATACTGCCGGCGAACTGGCCCAAAAAGCGGGCGTTTCGACAGCGACGGCGGCTCGACTTATTCGCACCCTCGGCTATTCGTCCTATCCCGCCGCCAAGCGCCAGATCCGCGAGGCGATCCATTGGGGATCGCCGCAGGGTGGCGCGATCGATACCGCGCAGCACGCCGCGGAAGTCCCGACCTTGGCGGCGGTGGTCCAGACCAATATCGACAATATTCGCGCCACCGCGGACGGAACACCGCCGCAGACGCTGGATGCCATCTGCAGCGCCTGCGTCGAGGCCGAGCGGATCTTCGTGGTCGGCATGCGCAATGGCTTTGGTCTGGCCCACTATGCCGCGCATTATCTCGGCCTGATCAAGAACGACGTGCGGGTCCTGCCGGCGACCGGCACCTCGATGGCACATGAATTATCCGGCATTCGCGAGGGAGATCTGGTGATCTGCTTCGCTTTTCGCCGCCGGCCGCGCAAGCTTCCGCTGCTTCTGAACGAGATCCGCACGACCGGCGCCATAGCGGTTCTGATTACCGATATCAGCGCGGCCGAAAGCGCCAAGGCCGCCGACCATGTCATTCGATGCCGCTGCCATTCGCTGGCGGCATTCAACTCCTTCACCGCGGCCGCGACGATGATCGACTATATCTCCTGGACCGTCGCGGCGCGGCTGGGCGAACAAAGCGTCGAACGGTTCCGCAAGATCGACCGGATGGTCGAACTGATCGACGACGTCGCCACGCCCAAACGGGAAACGGTGCGGCCGAAAGGCTAGCTCATCCTGAGGAAATCGCCGGCGCGCGACGGAAACGCCCAGCCGCGGCGCTTGGAGGGAGCAAGCCCGGATGCCGCCAGCAGCTCCGCCAGGCGGACGGCGGCATCGATGCCGTCGATGACGGGAATGCCGAGGTCCTGCTGCAGTGTTTCGGCCAGATCCGCCATGCCGGCGCAGCCGAGAACGGCAGCTTCGGCGCCGTTTTCCATCGCGCGAACGATGAGGCCGGAGATTTTCTGYCGCGCTCCGCTTTCCGGCCGATGCAGATCCAGCACGGGAATGTCGCTGGCCAGGACCTGCGGGCAGCGGCGCTCGAATCCGTAGCGCAGGATGTTCATCTTCAGCGTCGGCACCGATCGTGAAAGGGTCGTGACGACACAGAATTCCTGAGCGAGGAGGCTCGCGACATGGAGCGCCGCCTCGCCGACCCCGATGACAGGGCGGCGGGAAAGCGCTCGTGCCGCATCCAGTCCGGTGTCGTCGAAACAGGCGATGACATGGGCGCTCGCGCCGTCTGCCTCGGCCTGCTGAATGGCCTGGAGAAGGCCGGGCAGGCAGACCGCCCCGTCGAACGGCCCTTCGATTGCCAAGGGACCGTGGTTCGACTGGCGGATCATGAGTTCGGTCGTCGGGGCAGCCGATCGTGCCGCGGCCGCCCCGATCGCTTGGGTCATCTCGGGGGTCGTGTTCGGATTGATGACGGCTATTTTCATGCTGTTTCTTCAGCCCTTTGCCATTGCCGGGTCGGAACGGGATCGATCAGTTGCTCATAGGGGATCGCACCCGCGGTGAGATGACCTGCCATGATGCCTTCCTGCCAGCGGCGATAGCCATCCGCATCGATCCGCGGCGTCGTCCACATGCCGTGGGCGATATAGGTTCGGGCAACCGATAATAGGATATTCAAAGGCTGGTTGGGGAAGGTCTCGATCAGGAAATCAGCATAGGTCTCCGGGTCTCTCGCCAATATCCATTCCATGCCCTGATTGAGGGCACGGGCAAACCGCGTCTGGGTCTCCTGCCGTTCGGGATCGCTTTCGCCGAGCGCGTAGTAGACGCTCCACGGCACCTTGCCGCCAGTGACGGCAAGCGGCTGCACGACGTGACCGCGGCCCTCGGCTTCCATCCGCAGCGCATTCGGGTAATCGACGATCAGGTAGTCGCCCATGCCGCCATGGAAAAGCTCGGCCAGCATGGCGCCGTCGAGATCCTGGATATAGCTGACCTGCCCGGGATCGATGTCATGCTCCCGCAGGCATAATTTGAAGAAGAGCCCGACGCTTGCGCCATTGCTGCCCTTCATCAAGACCGCCCTGCCGGGCAGCTTCCCCCAGCTGAATTCTTCCGGTCTTTCCCGCCCGACGACGGCCAGCGGCGCGCGGGCTGCAATCTGGGCGAAGGGGGTAAAACGCGTGCCGCGGCCGAGATACATCGACGGCACCCAGATGCCGCCGAGGGCCGCTTGGGCGGATCCGCGGCGGAGTTCTTCGAGCACCAGATCCCAGGGGCGCGGMACGCTCACCGTGACACGCAGACCCTCCGCTTCGAAGAAGCCTTGCCGCATGGCGACATAGTGCGGAAGGTAGTTCAGGCTGTGGCCTGTCGCCGCGACGTGAAAATCGAACATGTGAGCTCCTCAGGCGCTGCAGGAGAGCAGGGGAGCAGGAGCTGAATGCAGCGCCTTGCCGGTCTCGGTCGAATACCAGTTCACGCCCGCCGGATCGTATCCAAGCGATGCCCGTGTGCCGATCGCGACATGCGGATTGCCGGAAATGCGCACGAAGACCAGATCCTGTCGCAAGAGGTCGCCGGATTGCCTGTCACCGGGATGCACGAGGCGGCATCCGAGGATGACTTCGGCACCGAGTTTTTCGACCAGGCTCACTTCGACGGGAATGCCCGGCTGTTCTGCCGATTGCAATTTCAGCCGCTCGGGCCGCAAGCCGAGGATCAGCGTCTTTTCGGCATGCAGCTCGCCTGGATGCGTGAAGGTTGCGCCGCCCTCGAGCGTCAGCTGTTGCCCCTGCCGCCTGACGGTGAGAAGGTTCATCGGAGGCGCGCCGACGAAGCGGGCGACGAAGGTGTTTGCCGGATTCTCATAGATTTCATCAGGCGTGCCGATCTGCTGAATCTCGCCGCGATTCATGACGATGATCTTCGTCGCCATCGTCATGGCCTCGACCTGATCGTGGGTGACGTAGACGAAGGTCTTGCGGACGCGCTGATGCAGGGTGGATATCTCAGAACGCATCTGTGTGCGCAGTTTGGCATCGAGATTGGAGAGCGGCTCGTCCAGAAGGTAGAGCGATGGATCTCGCACCAGCGAGCGGGCGAGGGCGACACGCTGGCGTTGGCCGCCGGACAGGCTCGCCGGGCGCCGGTCCATCAGGGGCGCCAGTTCCAGCTGTTCGGCGATCTGGTTGGTGCGTTCGACGATATCGGGACGGCGCATCAGCTTCCAGCGCATAACGCTGCTGACGAGCGGTATGTGATGCCATTTGCGGAACGCATCCATCAGCAACGGGAAGGCGATATTTTCGCGCACCGTCATATGCGGATAAAGCGCATAGGACTGGAAGACGAAGGCGACGCCACGTCGGCTGGGCGTCCATTCGTTGACATCCTCGCCATCGAAACTGAGGGTGCCCACGGTGATTTCGGTTAGTCCGGCGATCATGCGCAGCAGGGTGGATTTGCCGCAGCCCGAGGGCCCGAGGAGGACGAGGAATTCGCCGTCATCGATCGAGGCATCGAACCGGGGAATGACGGTGACGTCGCCGAAGTTCTTGCTGACGCCTTTCATGGTGATCTGAGGCATGGCTCTATCCCTTAACTGCACCGGCGGTGATGCCGGCGACGATCTTGCGTTGGATGAGAAGGAAGAAGACGACAGCCGGGAGGCTGAAGATCAAAGCCGCCCCCATGACCGCCGAAAGCGGCGTCTCGTACTGGCCGACGAAGGATGCGAGCCCGACGCTGGCCGGCCACAGATCTCTGTCCATCAGGAAGGTCGAGGCGAAGAGATATTCGTTCCAGCCGGCGAAAAAGGAAATCACCGCGGCCGCCGCCATTGACGGCGCGATGATCGGCAGGATGATCATCGTCAGCACGCTGATGCGCGGGCAATTGTCGATGACGGCCGATTCTTCGATCTCGTAGGGAACGGCATCGATGGCGCCCTTGATGATAAAGGCGGCGACCGGCAGCGAGAAGCCGACATTGGCGAGCACCAGCCCGAACAGGCTGTTGAGAAGGCCGAGCGTGATGAACATGGCGTAGAGCGGCACGAGGATCAGCGCCTCGGGAACGACCTGCGTCATGAACATCAGGAAGCCGAGAATGCTCTTGCCGTGAAACTTGAAGCGGCTGAGGGAATAGCCGGCAAGGGCGCCGAGAACCAGGCTGAGAACGGTGGTTCCCACGGCCACGATGCTGGTATTCACAAGCCAGCGCATCAAAGGCAGCTGGGCGAGTTCAGCGATCATGCCCGGCAGGTTGGCAAGCTGCGGCCAAGGTATCTGGCCGCTGTTGTACAGTTCGGAATTCAGCGAAAGCGCAGTCGTCGCCATCCAGTAGATCGGAAAGCCGCCGAAGACCGTAAGCGCCAGTACGAGCAGGATATGCAGCAGGCGGGTCGGAATTTGATGGAGATTGCTCATCGCGAACTCATTTTCTGGCGGCGGTGATTGAAGAGCGCGTGGATTGCGGCGACCGATAGCGCCAGGATCAGGCCGACCACGCCATAGGTGCTGGAAAGGCCGAGGTCATGGTTCTCGAAGGCGACCTGACGCAGCTTGACGATCAGCGTGCTGGTGCTTCCGACCGGACCGCCGCCTGTCAGGAGGTAGATGATGTCGAAGCGGCGGATCGACCAGACCATGACCAACAGGGAAACGAGCTGCAATGTCGGCAGGATGTGCGGCAGCGTCACGGCTCTGAAGACATTGAGCTTGTCAGCTCCGTCGACCACCGCCGCCTCTTTCACTTCTTCTGGAACGGATTGAAGTGCCGCCAGCATCACCAGCATGACGAAGGGCGCGACCTGCCACGCCGTCACGAGGAGGATCGAAGGCAGCGCCATTTCGGTGCTGGTCAGCCAGGAAATTCGTTCGAGACCGAGACCGGTGACGATCGTGTTGAGGATGCCTGACCGCTCGTTGAAGATCCACAGCCATACGAGGGCTGCGGCGACATTGGGAACTGCCCAGCCGAACAGCAGGACGCCGCGTACCAGGGTGCGCCCGGGAAACGGCCGGTTCAGCGCAAGCGCTGCGACGAAGCCGACGGCAACGCCGATCACGACAGCCATGACGGAGTAGATCAGGGTGATCTGCAGCGTCGTGTAGAAATCGGGATTGTCGAGCAGCCTTTCGTAATTCCGCAATCCGATGAAAGTGCTGCGGTTCGGATTGGCAAGCCGCGTGCGGGTCAGGCTCAGATAGATCTGCCTGCCGAGCGGCCAGAACATGAACACCAGCAGATAAAGGGCCGGAGGTATGACGAAGGCATAAGGCAGAAGCCCGTTCAGCCTCCTGCGGGTCCCGGATTTTCGGGCGGAGTATGCTGGGACGGCCATGGGCCGCTCCAGCAGGGTTTGTTCAGTCATGGCCCAATTCCTTCTCAAGCGGCGGCTGTTCCTCAGAACATGCCATCGACTTTCTCCTGAGCCTTTGCGAGCGCTGCGGCGGGGTCGGTGCCGTTGATGAGCACTTCCTCGACGGCCTCCATGACGGGGCGCATGATCTGCGTCGTCTCGACCTCGTAGCCGGGGATGAGAACCGAGCGCGACTTCTGGGCAATCTCGGCAAAGACGGGAGCCCAAGGGTTGGCGGCGACGAAGTCTTCGGTCAGCGGCACGTCGGTCGCCAGCATGTCCGGCCCTGACGCTTTGCGCAGTTCGGTCTGACCTTCCGGGCTCATCAGCCATTTCAGGAAGTCCTTGGCCTCGTCGGGATGTTTGCCGTTGGCGTTGACGACGACATAGATCTGCTGATGGGCGCCCGGATTGGGGAAGGGCAGGGGTGCGGCATGCATCTCGGCGCTCTTGATGGTCCCGCCGGAAGCGATGTTCAGCGTTCCGCCTGAGTTGTCGATGCTGAAGCCGACCCGGCCTTCCTTGAAGCGCGTGCGCTGGGTCGGCATGTCATCGCCGACGGGGATGATCTTCGCATCGTACATCTTCTTGAACGCGGTTACCGCCTGGACGGCTTCGGGCGTATCGATGGTCAATTTGCCCTTGTCGTTGACCCAGTTGACTCCATAGCCATAGGCCCAGCTCTGGAAATCCATGTAAAAGCCGGAGAAGTCGTTGATCTGGTGGCGCGAGGTGAAGCCGACGGCGCCGGTCTTGTCCTGCACCGTCTTGGCGTTCTCGATGAGTTCGTCGATGGTTTTCGGCACGGCAGCGCCGGCAGCATCGGTGAGCTTGCCGTTATAGATCAGCGCATAGGCCGCGCGCTGCCAGGGAACGCCGAGCGTCACCCCGTCGACGATGCCGTTTTTTGCCGTCGCGTTGAGCGAAACACCTTCCGTCGCCGAGCCGACATCGACGAGATGGCCGGCATCTGCCAATGCAAAGAAGACGCCTTCTTGAATGATCGCCACATCCGGCCCCTGGCCGGCGCCGAATTCAGTCATCAGCCGGTCGCCGTAATCCTTCGACGGGATGCCGAGGGCTTCGAGTTGCACATTCGGCGCATGTTTTTCATAGGCCTTAACCGCCTTCCAAAGGGCGTCGCCGCGCAAGGCGTCGAGCCATTGGGAATTTGAGACGACGAGTTTCACCTTGTCTTGCGCCATGGCGGGTACTGCCGCAGCCAATGCGATGATGACGGCGCACGCACCGGATAGCAGGGAAATTCTGTTCATTTTCGTTCACCTCTTTTGTTTGTTTTGTCGAGTTATTGTTGTTCTTGGGTCAGGCCTTGACGCGGTAAGGCGCCAGCGGTGTGTTGCAGCTGAGATTCTCGCAGCCGTCGTCGGTGACGAGATAGCAGTCACCGACATTGCAGCCCGCCACCATCGGATCCAGCCACTGCGAATGCAGGACGAAGGTCATCCCTTCCTCCAGCCGGTCATGATTGTTGGAGGCGATGTTGTAGGGCTTGAATTTGGCCATCGAAACGGAATGACCGACATTGGGATTGTGCGGCCCTTTGGTCGCCGGATAGACATGCATGAGCCGGCGTCCCTGCCGCTCCCAATCGGCGTCAGCCACATAGMTGCGCGGAATCTGGCGGGGCGATCCGTCCTCATTCGATTGCCAATTGTAAGGCATCGTTCGACTGTCGGCCGATTTCAGATATCCACGCCGGATATAGGGCTCGAACGATGCGTTGGCGACTTCGGAGACCAAGACACCCGGGCGCACACGCGCCGCTGCCGCCTCGACGCCTTCGACGCACATCTGCAGGACTTCTTCCTGTTCATCGGTAATGTCGCCGACGGCGATCATGCGGGCGATCTGCGCGGAGTAGCCGTGATAGCTGACGCTTGAAATATAGAGATTGACGAGGTCGCCGGGGCTGACGACATGACCATAGGGCTTGCCGCAATGGGTGCCGAAGCGATTGATCCCGATCTGATAGCCGTCGCCCCACTCGCCGCCGCGCGCCATCTGCGCATAGGTGAAGGCGGCATAGATCTGGTGGTCGGTGACACCCGGGCGGGTGACGTGATAGGCGGCCTGGATGCCGATGTCGGCAAGTTGCGCCGCGGCACGCACGATCGCCTGCTCCCGCTTGCTTCGCCGCCGCTGCATCCGTTCGATGATGCCGGCATCGGCAACGAAGTGGCTGCGCGGCAGGCGGGCCTTCAGGCCGTCCCAACAGGGTGAGGAGGTGGCGTCGCCGAAGAGCCCGATCTGGCTGCAGGCAAATCCTCGTCCCTCCAGATGCGTGGCAACGGCCTCGACGACACGATCGACGGCGCGGCCGGGGCGATTATAGGTTTCACGTCCCCAAGTGCCGATCTGCCAGATATCGTCGACAAGCACGGGTTCGCCGGCCGGAGGCAACAGGACGGAACTGCTGAAGAAGGAGAACAGCGCCATCGGTAAGTCCTCGTCCGTCGGAATGACGAGCACGCCTTCGCGCATCCAGTCGCAGATGTAGCGCAGATACGAATTCGACACGCGATAGGAGCCGATGGAATCGGCATGGACGAGGATGACGTCATGGCCGGCCACGGTGGCCTCGCGGCGGATATGGCGCAGACGTTCTGCAAATTCCTCTTCCGGCAATGGATTGATCGGCTCGAATTCGAAGCTGGGCTGAAATCCGTCGAGAAGGGCTTCAGCAGAAAATGGTGCGGGAGCGCGTTCGGACCTGGTGAGCATCATGGGGTTCCTTTTTTTCGATTAAGAACCCGCTAAATCTTCTTTGCAATAAAAATTTCAAGACCTGTAAAATTCGTAAAAAGAGCGCTGTAAAAAATGGCTTCCGCTCAACAAAAAACTTTCACGACCCGCGGTGATGGAACTAATTAAGCTACTGTAATAGCGAATTAAAATTCTGATACTCTCGACGCCATATCACAAGAAATACAGCCAATTTTTGAATTTTTTTACATGAAATTTTTTTTTGATTGCAATATGATCTTACGTGTTCACCGGCTTGCGCCTTGGTCAAGGGGACCATTGTCACCTCGGCGTCGGCCACATCATTTTACTAGTAGCTACCCCGACCTGGCCAAGTCTCTAGCCTGTCGTTTTGCCCTTTCTCACGCCCTCGTGTGATGCGAATTCCCGTTTTCCGCCGCCTTGAGCGCCACCRCTCCAATACGCTTCTTTGTTTCCGGCCGATCCTTACGGATCGGTGCGGCGTGCATGCGCCAAATCAGCGAAACTGCCCGGAACTGAATGCGGCACGTCCGATCGGTTCAAGATCTGTCTTATATTCATTCGAACATCTGACCTTTTATCGTGGGAGCATTTAAGCCCGCGCAGGACGCCGTTCGTCGCGAAAAGACATGAACATCGCTATAGCCTTTTCGAAAATTCTTCACATTTGCAGCCATCCCTGCATGCGGGTTAGCGCAAATGTTCATTTGAACATTTGGCGATTGCAATATGAATGTCAGCTGGTAGGGTTGCGGCGCGTTCGGAGCGGAGGCTCCAAACATCAACATCGGGAGTGAGAGATGAATAAGGCTGCTTATTATCTGTCTGCGGGTCTGCTGAGCCTGTCCTTGAGCGCTCCGGCCATGGCGGCGACCAAGATTCAGTGGTGGCACGCGATGGGCGGCGAGAACGGTGCGAAACTGGAGGAGATCGCCAAGGGCTTCAATGCGTCACAGGCCGACTATGAGATCGTGCCCGTCTTCAAGGGTACCTATGACGAGACCCTGACCGGCGCCATTGCCGCTTTCCGCGCCAACCAGCAGCCCGCGATCGTTCAGGTCTACGAGGTCGGAACCGGAACGATGATGGCAGCGCAAGGCGCCATCTATCCTGTCTACCAGCTCATGAAGGACGAAGGGGAAGCTTGGGACCAAAGCAAGTTTATTGCGCCGGTCGTCGGTTATTATTCCGATACCAGCGGTAACGTCCTGTCTTTGCCATTCAACTCTTCGACCCCCATCCTGTACTACAATAAGGATGTCTTCAAAAAGGCGGGGCTCGACCCCGAAACGCCGCCGAAGACATGGGCCGATGTCGAGGCATTCTCGCGCAAAATCATGGAGTCTGGTGCTGCCAAGTGCGGTTTCACCAGCGCCTGGATCTCCTGGATTCAGACCGAAAATCTCAATGCACTGCACGACAAGCCCTATTCGACCAAGGCCAACGGCTTTGGTGGCCTTGATGCCGAATTCACATTCAACAACGACCTGACTGTTCGCCATTGGGACAACTTGAAAAAATGGCAGGATGAAGGACTGTTCAAGTACGGCGGACCGGGCGGCGGCGACAACGCCCCGCCGATGTTCTATTCGCAGGAATGTGCGATGTACATGAACTCGTCGGCGGGCCGGGCGGGCGTCGTGAACAACGCCAAGGGCTTCGAAGTCGGTTTTGCTCCTCTTCCATACTATAATGATGTCATCGAGCAGCCTCTGAATTCCATCATTGGCGGCGCCACGCTGTGGACGCTCAAGGGACGGCCCGAGGACGAATACAAGGGTGTCGCAAAGTTCTACACCTATCTGCAAAAGCCCGAGGTTCAGGCCGGCTGGCATCAGTTCTCCGGTTACCTGCCGATCACCGAAGCGGCCTACAAGCTCGGGCAGGATCAGGGCTATTACGACAAGAACCCAGGTACTGATATCGGCATCAAGCAGCTGACGCGCGTGACGCCGACGGACAATTCAAAGGGCATCCGCTTCGGCAATTACGTTCAGGTCCGCGGCATCATCGACGATGAATTCGCCGCTCTCCTGTCGGGCAAGAAAACGGCCAAGGAAGCGCTGGATTCCGTGGTCGCACGTGGCAACGAACAGCTGCGCGACTTCCAGTCCGCCAATCAGTAGTCCACACCGAAGGGCCGGCTCAATGCCGGCCCTTCGCCCAGAAAACCCATCGGGACGTGAGGACGCATGCAAACCAAACGGACTGTCTTTCCGGGCAAACTTCTCCCTTACCTGCTGATTGCCCCGCAGATCCTTGTCACCGTCGTCTTTTTTCTCTGGCCGGCCGCAACCGCGTTCTGGCAGTCATTCCTGCGCCAGGACGCCTTCGGCTTCAAAACGAGCTTCGTGTGGTTTGACAACTATCGTCGCCTGTTTGCCGATCCGCTCTACCTCGATGCCTTCGGCAATACGCTGATCTTCGCGGTTCTTGTAACGGTATTGTCGACGTCGATCGCTTTGATACTGGCGGCGGCCGCAACGCGCGTGCTGCGCATCTCACGGCTCTATTCAACCCTGCTGATCTGGCCCTACGCCGTCGCGCCGGCGATCGCGGGCATCCTCTGGTGGTTCATGTTCAACCCGTCGATCGGCATCATCGCCTATCTGTTGCGGTCGATGGGCGTGAACTGGAACCACCTGATCAATCCCAACGATGCGATGGCGCTCATCGTTATCGCCGCCACCTGGAAACAGATATCCTATAACTTCCTGTTTTTCCTGGCAGCACTCCAGTCCGTGCCGCGGTCTCTGCTGGAGGCGGGGTCTATCGATGGCGCGGGCCCGGTCAAGCGCTTCTGGACGATCGTCTTCCCGCTGATCTCGCCGACGACCTTCTACCTCGTCGTCATCAATATCGTTTACGCGATGTTCGACACGTTCGGCATCATCCACGCCACGACGCAGGGAGGTCCGGCGCKGGCAACCGAGATCCTGGTCTACAAGGTCTATTTTGATGGTTTCATCGGCCTCAATCTCGGCTCTTCGGCGGCCCAATCGGTCATTCTCATGGTGATCGTTGTCGCGCTGACGGCCATCCAGTTCCGGTTCATCGAGCGGCGTGTGCTGTATTGAGGATCACGACAATGGTCGAAAATCGCCCTTTTCTCACCTTCCTTGCCCATCTGGTTCTGATCGTCGGTGTCGTTGTCGTGGTCTTTCCGGTCTACGTCGCCTTCATCGCTTCGACCCACGGGCCCAACGATTTTCTCTCCGGCGTCGTGCCGCTCACGCCGAGCACGCATCTGATCGAAAACTATTCCACGATGCTGACTGCAGGCATGACGAATGCCGGCGCGCCGCCCATCGGCCCGATGATGCTGAATTCCTTGATCATGGCAGTCGGTGTCGCAGTCGGCAAGATCGTCATTTCGATCCTGTCGGCCTTCGCGATCGTCTATTTCCGGTTCCCGTTCAGGAACCTGGCGTTCTGGATGATCTTCATCACCTTGATGCTGCCGGTCGAGGTGCGTATCGTCCCGACCTATAAAGTCGTCGCCGATCTCGGTATGCTCAACAATTACGGTGGCCTTATCGTTCCGCTGATCGC
>NZ_JBFTNV010000026.1:0-102418 GCF_056397645.1 Rhizobium sp. 05L429
TTGGTTCGTCGGAAGCAGAGGAGCGATCACCGCCCACTGTCGGTCATCAAGCCAGAATTCTCCTGCCATGATTCAAACTCCCATTATTACCGAAGTGAATCATACAGAGATAATTTAATCAATAGTTTGATTGGGTTTTAACCCTAGTCTTGCTCCTGCGGGCAAGGCCAGGTCGAAGGGACAGAGAGCCCCGAAGGCAGTTTGGTGGAGGAATCGCCGCAGGCGAGGTCGATCTGCGCCTGTTGCAGGCCGGTAGCGGCGGAAAGATCCAGCCCCTCGATGCGGGTCAGAAACATGAAGGCTCGGTCGAAACTGATCGGACCTTCAAAGCTTGCGCTCGTCAGATCGGCGCGGGAGAGGTTAGCGAGTGCGAAGCTGACGCCTGTCAGCACCGCCTGGTCGAAATTGGCCCGACCCAGCTCGGCCTTCTCGAAGTTGGCCTTCGTCAGCTGCGCCCCGGTGAAATCGGCCCGCTGCAACTCCGCACCGGCAAAGCTTGCACCATCGGCGATGGCCCTGGCAAACGTCGATCGATAGGCTTCGATTTTTCCGAAGTTCGCGCCCTGCGCGGTAGCGCCTTCAAGCGAGGCGCGCACAAGGGTCGCCTTTTCGGCATTGGCGGATTTGAGATTGGCGCCGCCGAGATCGGTCAGCGAGAAATCCGTGCCGGCCAGATTGGCGCCCTGGAGGTCGCTGCCCTGCAGCATCAGGTTTTTCTTGTTGCACTCCTGCCAGTCGAGCTCGGGCGAAGCCGTGCTGCCGCAACTGGCCGCCATAACGGGCAGCGAATAGGCGGTTATGGCCAAGAAAGCCGAAAGACCGAGCACCGAGCGTCCAAACATCAACCTCTCCTCCGCGAGTCGCGCTACCAGAGATTTCTACAAGGCGCAGACTACGATAAAAATATGGTTAGTCCTTGCCGGCAATCAATCTCTCGAAGTTCCCGTCAGGTCTTCGGCACGCGCAGCTCCATGCAGGTCAGATCGAGCCAGCGGCCGAACTTGATGCCGACTTCGGAAAATGTGCCGGCAATGCGGAAGCCGAGTTTCTCGTGCAGTTTGATGGAGGCGGCATTTTCTGCCTCGATGCCGGCGATCATGACGTGGATATTTCCGGCGCCCGCCCGCGCGATCAATTCGCGCATCAGCTTTTCGCCAATGCCCGCACCGCGGCAGTCTTTATCGACATAGACGGAATGCTCGACCGTGTGACGGTAGCCGTCAAAGGCGCGCCAGTCGCCGTAAGAGGCGTAGCCGGCGACCTCGCCGTTCATTTCGGCGACGATGACCGGAAAGCCCCTGCCCTTGCGAGCCTTGAACCATTCCAGCCGGTTGTCGAGATCGACGAGCGTTTCGTTCCAGATCGCCGTCGTGTGCTCGACAGCGTGATTGTAGATATCACGGATAGCAGCAAGATCGACTTCGGCGGCGTCCCGGATGAGAACGGTATCGGTCATATGGCAGGTCCGGTTCGGAATGGTCTTCTGCCGGGGCATACGCCGGGCGCGGGCCGATGTAAACGCCAGATATCAGCAAGAGATCAGAAGGCGGGAACCGAGAGGCTGAAGCAGGTCAGCACGGCCGAATAATGCACTGCAGCCGCGGCCACAACGAAGCCATGCCAGATGGCATTCTGGAAGCGCAGCCTCTCCCAGACGTGGAAGATGACCCCCAGCGAATAGATGATGCCGCCGATGATGATCAGCAGCATGGAAGCATAGGGAATGCGCGAGGCGACGGGTTCGGCAACCAGCACGCCGCTCCAGCCCATAGCGAGATAAAGCAGGATCGCCAGCCTGTCGTATTTGCCCGGAAAGACACATTTGACGAAAATGCCGAAGGCAGCGATCGCCCAGATGACGATCAGCATGCCCAGGAGCAGCGGATCGTCGGCGCCGCGCTCCAGAAAGGGCGTATAGGTGGCGGCGATCAGGATGAATATCGCCGAGTGGTCAAGCCGGCGCAGATACCATTTGGTGCGCGAAACCGGCCAGATGTTATAAGAAAAGGAAATGCCCAGCGTCAGCACCAGCCCGACACCGTAAACCCAGGCGGCAGCGAGCGCACCGGCGGGGCTCCAGAGGGTGGCGTAGAAGATCAGCACGGTCACGCCGATCAGGGCAAAGAACAAACCGACGCCGTGGACGATGCCGTCGGCGATCAGCTCATATCTGTCGTAAGCCCAGCGAATGCCGTTGATTTCGGCCATGCACGCACCCTTACTCATAGCGATGCGATGGTCGCATTGAATGCGTAAAGGCGCAACCTGACGCCCGGTGGCGTCAGGTTAAATCTTTGTGACGAGCCATGCTCGTTTTTGATGACGCGCTTACTTGCCTGCCGCACAATCCTCGCAGAGCGGCGTCTGCGGCAGCACTGCAAGGCGGGCCTCGGATATCTCGGCGCCGCAACGGGCGCAGGTGCCATAGGTGCCCTTGGCGATGCGTTCGAGAGCGGCGTCAATGGCGCGCAACTCGTCCTCACCGGCCTGGCCGAGCCCTTCCAGTACCTCGTCATTCTCGTTCTCGATGGCGCKGTCTTCGTCATCGGCCGCCTTGGTGCGGCCGAGGTCCGTATCGATCTTGCGCAGGCGCGCAGTCAGCTCGTGCCAGCGGTCGCGCAGGATCTTTTCCTGAAGTTTCGTGTCCATGGTTTCACGTCCTACCGATCCACCAGTACCGAGCACTTGGCGTGGCGCACCACGCGGTCGGCGGTGGCGCCGATGAAGTAGTTATAGATATCGGGGATATGCGAGGCGATCATGATGAGGTCGGCGCCGTGGCTGTCCGCCGCGGCAAGAATGCCGTTGGCTGGCGGGCCGTTGCGGACTTCGACGGCGGCCGGAATGCCGGTCTTGGCGACGAGGCCATCCAGCCGGTCGCGGCCTTCCCTCATGGCATCTTCGACGATGTTTCCCGGCAGCTCGATGGCGACATAGGTCGGAATATCCTCGACGACATTGAGGAGGATGATCTCGCCGCCATTGTCGAGCAGCTTTGCCGCGTTGCGGAAAATCTTCTCGCCCTTATCGATGCTGCCGATTTCAATCGGAACGATGATCTTCTTGTACATGCGATCCTCCTCGAGGTGTTGCTCTTCGTGGTCAACTTCCTACTCGGATAGATAAAGCGCATTGACTGATATCAAGTGGGGGCCAAGCGATCGTCAACGTTTGCAGAACGCTTCATCGTCAAAAACTGGCCTTCTGTGAACAATGCAAATAGATCATATAGGCATCAAGTACAGCAGCCGAGGGGAGCTTACAGGCAAATGGACCGGCGAAAATTCCTCGCGCTCGCTACGGGCGGCACATTTGCCGCCACCGCCGGTACGCCTTTCAATTCCAGGGCAGGAGATCATTCCGTGACGTCATCAGAAACTTCCTATGCGCTGACGCGCCCTGCCTATATCGACCAGTCGCATCTGGTCGTGAAAGACCTGGCCGCGGTTTCCGGTTTCTATCAGAAGATGCTTGGCCTTTCGGTGCTCGAAAAGACCGCAAGCGGCGAAGTCCTTGGCGTCGCCGGCCTGCCGTTGCTGACGCTGACGACGGACAGCAATGCGCGCGAGGCGCCCCGCAATGCCGCCGGCCTCTTCCACACCGCTTTCCTGATGCCAAGCCGCACCGAACTTGCCCGCTGGCTGCGCCATGCCGCGCACAACAACGTCACGCTGGAAGGCGCGTCCGACCATCTGGTCAGCGAGGCGATCTACCTTTCCGATCCGGAGGGCAACGGCATCGAAATCTATGCAGACCGGCCGCATGAGAGCTGGAAGTTCCATCCGGACGGCATGGTGGAAATGGCAACGCTGCGGCTCGACCTGCAGGCGCTCTACAACAGCGCGCCCGACGATACCTGGACCGGCATGGCTGACGGCACCGCGATCGGTCACATCCATCTGCAGGTCGGCGACATTCCGCAGGCGGATGCCTTCTATCGCGACGTGCTTGGCCTGAAGGTAATGGCGCGTTATCCGAGCGCGAGCTTCTTTGCGAGCGGCGGCTATCACCACCATCTCGCAGCCAATATCTGGAACAGCCGCGGCGCCGGCACGCGCGCCGACCACATGACCGGCCTTTCCGACTACAAGATCCGTTTCAACGACAAGGAAACGCTCGACAAGGCCGTTGCCAAGCTCGACGAACTGGAGATCAGGAGCGAGAAGCGCGACGGCGGCGTCTTCCTGAGAGATCCATGGGGCATCGGGCTGACGCTCTCGGCCTGAAGGAATAACTTTTAAGGCACTTGGAGAGGACCGTTTTGGTATTTTGCCGAAACGGTCCTTTTGTTTTGAGGTAATTTCCAAAACAGTCCCGGCATATTTGCCGATATTTGCTTTCAGGACGACCGCAAGCGCAGGGCTCGACGCCATCATCCCGCTGTAATAATCTGGACGTATCGTTCCAGTTTACAACCATCAATAGATTTCGCAGCCAATCCCCATCGTACACCGACGAGACGTCCGCCATCGGACGGAGGAGGCAGAATGACAGTGGAGGACTCTCAGCGCGTCCGGCAGGTAGCGGAGCAGGTTGCAGCCGCCAGCCCGCCGGATGTTCGGGCAGATATCAACGCGCTGATGAGCAGCGCGCAAAAGCCTGGCTGGCTCGATGAAGCCGGCCGCGCCATGAACGTCCGTTACGGCGGCGTACGCGCATTGATGAACCGAGATCAGCCAGTCGAAGAAGGGGTCGATATCGGCCCACCTCCAGTCGGCGACTTGGAGACGATCGTCTTTGCCGTGGGTACGCCGGTTTTCCTTGTCAGGAACAATGCCGTCGACATCGACAGCGCCCGAGAGGAAGCGAAGGCCTGGCGCCGCATCCTCACGGACAACGCTGCGAACGTGGACCGGGCGATGGTTTCGATCGGCCGTGTCGACGTCACCAATGCCGACCGCGACTATGCCGGCACGGCATGGGTGATCGATGACGGTCTTGTCGTCACCAACCGCCATGTGGCCAACCTTTTTGCGGAAGCAAGCGGCACCGGTTTCAAGTTCAAGATCGGCTTCGACGCGCGCCGCGAAATCGGCGTCAACATCGACTTCCTGGAAGAATACGGTAACGCCGCCAGCGACGAAGTGAAGATCGAACGCGTCGTCTGGGTGGCGCCCGAAAACGGACCCGATATTGCCTTCCTAAAGCTGGAGCAGAAATCCTCGCCGGTCGGCCGTCTGAAGCTCGACCTTGCCTCCGAGGTGCCGGTGCGCAACCTGCCGGTTGCCGCAATCGGCTATCCCGCCAGCGATTCCCGCTTCTCCGATCAGAGGCTTGCCGAAAAGATTTTTGGCGGCGTATTCACCAAGAAGCGGCTTGCAGTCGGCAACCTGCTGGCCGCCGACGAGAACCGTGTCACCCATTCCTGCTCCACCCTCGGCGGCAATTCCGGCTCTCCGTTGCTCGACATCGGCACCGGCAGGGTGATGGGGCTTCACTACAGCGGAACCGAATTCATCGAGAATGACGCAGTGCCGGCGGCCGTTCTGCGGCGCTGCCTGCAGCGTGCCCAAGGATTGCTCCAACCGCCACCGAAAGAGGAAATTGCCGTGATCAATAGCGATGGAAGTGGAAGCGGCAGCGGCGGCAAAGTGACATTCACGGTGCCGCTGAAGATTACCGTCGAACTGGACACTGCGGCGTTGCAATCCTCGCTCGCAGGCGGACCGGCGAACGCGCCGTCGGGGCCGTCCATCGTCATGAGCACGACCGGTTCCGGCCCCAACCCGCCGTCCCCCTCGCCGATTCCGATGCCGACCAAGGAGCAGGTATTTACAGCGGTCCGCAGCGCAAGATCTCAGCTTGCCAATCGTGATGACGTTGTAGCCATCAAGCCGGGCTATCGCTTCGAGAATGGCGAGATCACCGATCAGCGCGCCGTTGTGATCGCGGTCAATCGCAAGCTCGAGCTGGGCGCCCTGGAAGCGCGCGGCCGCACGAAACTACCTGATTATATTGACGGCGTGCGCACTGACATCACCGTTGCCTCGGCGCAGGATCTCTTCGGCATTGACATGGACGAGGCTGCGCAGCCGAGCTGGCATACGAATTACAAGCCGCGTCCCGATCTGCCGCTGACCCGGCGCCCGGTCAATGGCAAATTCGTCATCCATACCGGACCCGATGCGAGCTGGCCGCAGCTTGGCCCATTCCTGTCGAAGACCCGGAAGTCGCTGGTCGTTGCCATGTACGATTTCGGTGCGACGAATGTCGCCAATGGCGTGCTGGATGCTGTCAAGGGCCAGGCAGAAACCATCTCCATGGTACTGCAGATGGGCGGCAAGGTGCATGACGGTGATCTGACGGATGCCGAAGCGGTCGGGCAGATCCGCGATGCGAAGGGCAACAAGTTCGATTTCGCGCCGGCGAGCGTCGGCAGGAACGGCATCTTCGATTCCGCCTATCATATCAAGGTCGCCGTGCGCGACCACAATGCCATGTGGCTTTCGAGCGGCAACTGGCAGAGCTCCAACCAGCCCAACGTGGCACCTTTGACAAACAAGGATGACGCGGCATCGGCACTGCGGCTCTACAATCGCGAATGGCATGCCATCCTTGAAGATGCCGTGCTCAGCAAACTCTATGAGGATCATATTCTGCGCGATCTGGAAGAGGCCAAGACGGTGACCGAGGCCGGCATCGTGTCGGAACAACTGGTCTTCCTGCCCGCTAACCTCGCCACCGACACGCTCGAAGCGCCTCAAAAGCCGCGCTATTTCCAGCCGCTGACCGGCGAGCGGACGATCGACGTGCAGCCGATCCTGACGCCTGACAACTATATCGACGTGGTATTGCCGTTCATTCAATCGGCCAAGAGCCGGATCTACTTCCAGAACCAGAGCTTCAACACCAAGACGGTGGGCGACAACTATCGCCGGCTGCTGGATGCGCTGCTCGAAAAGCAGAAAGGCGGGCTCGACGTGCGCATCATCTTTCGCAGCTTCGGCTCCGAGGACCGCGACGTCATCACCAACGCCAAGGATTACGGCTTCGATACCAGTAAGATCCGCAAGCAGAAGAACTGCCATACCAAGGGGATCATCATCGACAGCGAAGCCGTTTTGATGGGCAGCCACAACTGGACGACAGCCGGCACCGGCTTCAACCGGGATGCGAGCCTGATCTTCTATGATGCCGAGATCGCCAAGTTTTACGAGGAAATCTTCCTCTACGACTGGAACCGTATCGGCCCGGCGAAAATAGATGAAAATCTGCCGCCGCCGGTCCTTGCACCATCAGGAGGGGAGACGGCGCCGCCGTCAGGCTACATTGCCGTCCCGCTTTCGATCGCGCTTGGGCGGTAACTTCGGAGCGGCACGAACGGCGATCGGAACGCGCAGGGGCTGCGCTTTCGAAGCAAAACATCCAGACGACAAATGGCGCCGTATCCGGCGCCATTTTATCATTTGCATGCCTCAGACTTTAGTGACGGGGCTCGATGGTCACCTCGCCGAACATGACGCCGCGCGTCAGTGGTTTGGCGAGGAAATCATGCGGGAAGCCGAGAACGATGGCGCTTGCTTCGGCCAGCCGGGTGCGGTGATCATCCGACAGGACAACATCGAGCGCACCGAGATTGTCTTCGAGCTGGGCCATCGTCTTCACGCCCATGATCGGCGAAGTCACGGCCGGGTTGGTGAGCGTCCAGGCGATCGCCACCTGCGCGGGCGTCTTGCCGATCTCGGCAGCGATTTCCTTCACGACCTCGGCGATGCCGAGGCTGCGCTCGGTCAGCGAACCGTTGCCGGCAGCGACATTCTTGCGGGTGCCGACGGCACTTGCGGTGCCACCGCCGATCTCGAGGTCGGCACGACTATATTTGCCGGTGAGGACACCCATGCCGAGCGGCGACCAGGGGATGACGCCGAGGCCGAGTTCAGCGGCCATAGGGATCAGTTCGCGCTCCACCGTACGTTCGATCAGGCTGTATTCGATCTGCAGAGCCACCAGCGGCGCCCAACCGCGAAGGTCGGCCAGCGTCTGCATGCGCGCGACCTGCCAGGCCGGCGTATCGGAAATGCCGGCATAAACGATCTTGCCGGCGGTGACGAGATCGTCCAGCCCGCGCATCACTTCTTCCACCGAGGTCGTGAAGTCCCAGGCATGCAGATAGAAGAGGTCGATGTAATCGGTGTTCAGCCGCTTCAGGCTGTCTTCCACCGAACGGACCATGCTGCGGCGGTGATTGCCGCCGGAGTTCGGATCCCTGGGGCGCGAGGTGATCGTGTATTTGGTGGCAATCACCAGTTCGTCGCGGCGGCCTTCGGCAAAGCGGCCGACGAGGGTTTCGGAGGTGCCGCCGGTATATTGGTTGGCGGTGTCGATGAAATTGCCGCCGCGATCGACATAGGCGTCGAACATGCGGCGCGCCTCCTCTTCATCCGCGCCCCAGCCCCAGTCGGTTCCGAAGGTCATGGCGCCGAGCGACAGAGGTGAGACGCGCAGGCCGGAACGGCCGAGGAGACGATAGCGGTCAAGGCACAATGTATCAGTCATGGATGATCTCCTGTGTTGCAGACAGAAGATGCGCCTTGCCGATACTGGTAACAATGCTACATTATCGGCATGGCTTCTTTAGAAAATAGAGMATAATGCGCGGCAGCGACTATGCGGAACTCAGGGCTTTTGCCGCTGTGGCCGAGCACGGTAATTTTGCCCGTGCGGCTGCCCGACTTGGCATATCAGCGTCGGCGCTCAGCCAGACGATCCGCACGCTCGAGGAGCGGATGGGTATCCGGCTGCTCAACCGCACGACCCGGAGTGTGGCACCGAGCGAGGCGGGCCGGCGGCTATTAACCCGGCTGTTGCCGGCGCTCGCCGATCTCGACCAGGCGGTGGCAGATATTTCGACGCTACGCGATACGCCGGCCGGGTTGTTGCGCATCAATGCGCCGCGCGTTGCGATCGTACACAGGCTGGCACCGCTGATTGCCCCCTTCCACGCCGCCTATCCCGATATCGTCATCGACATCATCGTGGATGACAAGCTCTCCGATATCGTTGCCGACCGTTTCGATGCCGGTATTCGGCTGGGCGAGATGGTGGAAAAGGACATGGTGAGCGTAAAACTCGGCGGCGAGATGCGGCTCGTCGTCGTCGCTTCACCTGACTATGTCGCCCGCCAYGGCATGCCGGCAACGCCGCGTGACCTGCGCGACCACTCTTGCGTCGCTTCCCGCTGGCCGACGGATGGCAGCCTCTATCATTGGGAATTCGAGCGCGGCGATGAAAAGCTCGAAGTGGCCGTCTCGGGGCCACTCAGCACCACAGACAACGACCTGATGCTGCGGGCCATGCTCGATGGCATCGGCATCGGCTATCTCTTCGACTATCACGTGGCGGAACATATCACCGCCGGCCGGCTGGTGAGCATGCTCGACGACTGGACACCGCCCTTCTCCGGCTTCCATCTCTATTATCCGAGCCGGCGCCAGATGCCGCCGCCGCTGCGCGCCTTCGTGGATTTCATCGGCCGGCAGCGGGTTGCCTAAAGGCCTTGATCCCCCGGCGGAACCGGCAGCAACCCTTGCGCGTTGATTGCCGAAGCAATGGGGCTTCTGGGACTTATCGCACATGGGTATCGCCAACGGAATCCGGAAACAGGCAAACAAGATCCGCCTCGGCGAACGCCATACCAGCGCATGGGCACGAACGCTGCAGGAAGCTACAGAGGAGCTCCCACCGCCGCCGGTACCGGTTCGACGCGTCGAGAAGGACGGGCTCGATGTCAGCATGGCCTGGGCCATCATCGGCATCTTCGGCATCCTTGGGCTTGCCGCCGTCTACATGATGTCGCTGATCCTGATCCCGATCACGCTCGCCGTGGTCGTCGGCATGATCCTCGGCATGGCGGCAGAAAAGCTTTCAAAGCTGGGTGTGCCGCGGCTGGCCAACGCAGCGATTCTTTCTTTCTCCGTCGCGCTCGTCATCGTTCTGGTGGTCAATTCGCTTGCCGGCCCCCTGTCGACGATCGCCAATGAAGCGCCTGATTTCATCGAGAGCACCACTCAACGCATCATGCCCTATCTGGAGCGGATCGAATGGCTGCACATCACGCCCGCAACCTTCCAGAGCGGGCCGATGTCCATCGATGCGCTCCTGGAAAATACCGGCAATGTGCTTCATGTAGTGACGACGAACCTGACGCCGGCGCTCGTGCAGGGACTGATCTTCTTCGCAGCGCTTCTGCTCTTCCTCGCGAGCCGCGCGAACCTGCGCAAGACGATCATCATGACTTTCCGCAGCCGCTCCCAGAGGCTTGCCGCCATCCGAGTCATCAATGCGGTGGAACAGGCACTCGGCTTTTATTTCGCCACTGCCTCGCTGATCTATGTGGCGCTCGGCGTCGTCATGACTGTCATCGCCTATGCCGGCGGATTGTCCATGCCCGTGCTGTGGGGCTTCTTTGCCTTTCTTTCGAGCTTCATTCCTTATCTCGGCATCACGATGATGACCTTTGCCGTGGCCATCGCCGGGATCATGTCCCATGACGGCATCATCATCGGCCTCATTCCGGCGGCTGCCTTCTTCACCGTGCACCTCGTCATGGAGAACCTGATCTTTCCCGCCGTCATGGGCCGGCGGCTGGAAATCAATCCGTTCGTCGTCTTCCTCGCGATCATTTTCTGGACATGGATGTGGGGCGCCGTCGGCGCGATGCTGGCTCTGCCGCTCTCCCTAATCGTCATGACCATCATCGAGGAACTCGTGATCGAGGAAAAACCGCAGCCACAACTGCCGAAGTAATCGATAGCGACGGGATATGCCGATGCCATCCGATCTCGATCTCAACGAAGTCAACCACGACGACCTCGTGGGCGGCAGCTCGCTCTGGGGCAGGAATGGCAAGCGCCCGACCTGTTATCCGCTGAAACAGAGCTTCAAGACGGACATCGCAATCATTGGCGGTGGCATCACCGGCGCGCTTGTGGCGGAACATCTGACGGCGCGCGGTTTCTCCGTCGTCGTCATCGACCGCGAGCAGCCGGGGTTCGGCAGCACGGCAGCAAGCACAGCGATGCTGCAATGGGAGATCGACCGCACACTCGGCGAGCTGGAAATCCTCTATGGTTTCGAGCGGGCCGCCGCCATCTACCGCCGCAGCGCCGCTTCCGTCGCGGGGCTTGCCAAGCTGGTCGGCGCCCACGGCATCGTCTGCGGTTTCCGGCCGCGCAACACGCTCTATCTCGCCAATAATCATGAAGGCGCGCGCGAATTGCTGGACGAGTGGCAATTGCGCCGGCGGGCGGGGTTGCCGGGGCACTATCTCGAGCATCCCGATCTCTTCACCCAATATGAGTTCGATCGGGATGCGGCGATCCTTTCGCCCGGCTCCGCCGAGGCCGATCCCTTGCTTCTTACCTGGGCTCTGCTGCAGATCTCGATTTCACGCGGTGCGCGGCTGATCAATGCCTCGGTGAGCGCGCTTAACAGCGAAGGCAGGCATGTGACCGCGGTGACAGATGGCCCCTATGTGATCKAGGCGGGGCATGTGGTGCTGGCGACCGGCTATTCCATGCCCGGCCTCGACATGCCGAAGCTGCACCGCACGAGTTCCAGCTGGGCGCTCGCCACCGTGCCGCAGAAACCTGACGACCTCTGGCGCGACGGAACGCTGCTCTGGGAAGACAGCCATCCTTATCTCTACCTGCGCACCACCGATGATAACCGCATCATCGCCGGCGGCGAGGATGACGACACAATCGATCCCGGAGAGCGCGACCGCAAGTTACCCGCGAAGACCATGGCGATCCGGGAGAAACTGAAGCGCCTGTGGCCGAAAGCCGATATGCGGGTGGAGCATGCCTGGTGCGGCACCTTCGGGGAGACGGCGGACGGCCTGCCGCTGATCGGCCCGGTGCCTGGCATGGCAGGTATCTATGCCGCCTATGGCTATGGCGGAAACGGTATCACCTTCTCCTACCTCGCAGCACAGATGATCGGCGCGACGCTKGCCGGAACGCAACGCGAATGGTTCGAGGATTTCGCGCTCGATCGGGATGCGCCGGCTATGCGGAGTTTTGTGGCGAATTCGGTGCGTGCTGGGGAAGAGCTGAGGTAAGCCCCGCCCCTACTCAGTCGTTTTGTCGTCACCGGTATCGGCAACATCCTGCAGGCGGACGAACTCCGTGCCCTTGGCCTTGAGATCGACGAGCGCCTTGGCGACRCCTTCACCGGCTGCGTGGGTCGGCTGGTTGATGTGGGAAATGACGACGTCGCCGTCCTTTGCCGAGGAAATGCGCTTTTCCGTTACCGCAGCACCAAGCAGCGAGCCCCCGTCGCCATTCACGGAATAGCCAGCGATGCGATAACCCATGGCGCGGATCTGGCCGATGGCCGAGAGATCGTATTTGGCGGTCGAACCACGAAACCAGCGCGGTGCGGGAATGCCCGAAGCGACCATGGCAGCAGCACCGCCCTCCACCTCCTGCCTGACGGCCTCGGGCGAACCGGCAGATGCGATGCCATAGACCAGCACCGGCTTGTCGATCGCCGGAATGTGCTTCTCGCCGTGATTTTCCAGTTCGAAGAGATCGGGATTCTGCAGGAAGGCGGCAACCGCCTTCGGATTGCGCTTCAGCCAGCGCGCGGTCACGAAAATCGTCGCGGGAATGCGCTCATTGACGAGCGTGGACAGAATGCGCTCATCGGCCTCACCCATGCAGGCATCGAAGGTGAGCGCGACGCGGGCATGGCCTGATATGTTGGAACGGGCGATGTGCAGATGCGGCTCCACCAGCTTCGGACCTGCTGCTCCGGGCGGATGCTGCGGTACGACCGGGGATGTTTCCGCAGCAAATGCCGACGAGACGGCAGCAAGCAGCAGCGCGGGTGCAAGAAGAATACGGTTCATAAAGAATCAGATGCAGTTGATGTTCTAGTCAAACTTAAAGCAAAGCTGCAGACCAAGCCATGTGGCCTGATGCCGCCTGCAGAGGAATGGAAGGTGTCTCAATCTCCCCGCATTCCTGTGCCCGACACAAGATGACAGCGCCGGACCTTTGGGCGAGAGAGACACAAATCCCATCAGGAAACACGGGAGAGTGACGCTCAATCGTAGAGGTAATATTTCGTCCACTTATCCTTCGGCACCTTGTCACCGATCTTGTACTTCAGGTCACGCACATTGATGTGCTGCGGGCCGGTGATGCAGGTATAGGCAAGGTGGTACCAGTCGCCCTTGCTGCGGAAGACGGCGCCGGGAGCTTCCAGCCGGTCGTCGCTCGGAATCGGATCCTTGAAAGTGTAGGCAATCACCTTGTCCGGCCGGAAACCGGTGCCGTCCTTGTTGATGCGGCTCATGGCTTCGGTGTCGCAACTCTGTTCGAGGCGGGTGGCGGGATCGAGCTTTTCGAGCTGCTTCTTGATGGCAGGATCAACCGCAAAGGCGGAGGAAGCCGCAAGGCCGATGAGCGACATAAGCAGAACCAGACGTTTCGGCATTGCGGGGAAACCTTTACTGTTATGCATTCTTCATACTGCCGCCGACARCATGCCGGGGCCTGACGAAGGTGTAATTTTCGCGCGGCGCTAGCGGACTTTCTTAAATATTGTGGTGACATCAAGGCAACGCGCCGGCCATCGTGTCTCGAGACGCTTCATTGCTTAAGCGCTTGATCCCGACCTGCCGCGTCTCTATCTCTTGCCCACCGACATCGCCCTCACGGAGCCTTCCTTGTCCGCTTTCAACAATCTGCCCGCCCCTCCCGCTGCCGAAAAAAGGCCTGTCTCCGACACGCGCCACGGCATTACGCGCACGGACGAATACGCCTGGCTGCGGGCCGAGAACTGGCAGGCCATGTTCAAGGATCCTTCCATC
The DNA here is from genome assembly GCF_056397645.1 of Rhizobium sp. 05L429. Taxonomy (NCBI): domain Bacteria; kingdom Pseudomonadati; phylum Pseudomonadota; class Alphaproteobacteria; order Hyphomicrobiales; family Rhizobiaceae; genus Rhizobium; species Rhizobium sp. 05L429. Next base: position 13,820 of record NZ_JBFTNV010000026.1, read on the forward strand.
CTCGACCCTGATATCCGCAGTCATCTGGAGGCCGAGAACGGCTATATGAATGCGGCCATGGAAGATACCAAGCCGCTGCAGAAGGTGCTGTTTGCCGAGATGCGCGGCCGTATCAAGGAAGACGACAGCTCCGTGCCGATGAAGGACGGCGCCTATGCCTATGGCACCGCCTTTGTCACCGGCGGCGAGCAGCCGCGCTATTTCCGCATTCCGCGCGACGGAGACGTGAAGGACGAGATGCTTCGCGTCATCCTGCTCGATGGCGACAAGGAAGCGGGCGGCAAGGCCTATTTCCGTCTCGCCGGCATTGATCACTGCACGGACCATAGCCGCGGCATCTGGGGCTATGACGACAAGGGTTCCGAGTTCTTCACGCTCCGGGTTCGCGATCTGGCGACCGGCGAAGACCTGTCCGATGTGATCGAGAACACGGGCGGCGGCGGCGTCTGGGCGCCTGACGGCAAGAGCTTCTTCTATTCGGCGCTCGATGAGAACCACCGCCCCTCGAAGGTTTTCCACCATATTCTAGGCACGCCGCAGAGCGAAGATCGTCTGGTCTACGAGGAAGAGGATGCCGGCTTCTTCATGGGCGTCGGCGGCTCGCTGCTCGACGACTTCATCTATATCGATATCCACGACCATGAGACCAGCGAATACCGGCTGCTTTCGACCAAGGACCTGACCGCGGAACCGAAGCTGGTCGCCGCGCGCGAAGAAGGCATCGAATATTCGCTGACGGAGGGCGGTGATGTCTTCTACATCCTGACCAATGACGGCGGCGCCAAGGATTTCAAGGTCATGGAGGCGCCGGTTGACAGACCGGGCAAGGAAAACTGGCGCGAGGTCGTGCCGCACAAGCCCGGCACGCTCATCATCAGCCACATGGCCTATGCCCGCCACCTGCTGTGGCTGCAGCGCAAAAACGGCCTGCCGCAGATCATGATCCGCGACCGCCGCACCGGCGAGGAGCATGCGATCGCCTTCGATGAAGAGGCATATTCGCTCGGTCTTTCCGGTGCTGCGGAATACGAGACCGACGTCATCCGTTTCTCCTATTCCTCGATGACGACGCCCTCGCAGCTTTACGACTACAACATGGTCACCCGCGAGCGCAGGCTGCTCAAGACGCAGGAAGTGCCATCGGGCCATAATCCGGATGACTACGTCACCCGCCGCGTCTTCGCGCCGGCCTGGGACGGTGAGCAGGTACCGGTCACCCTGCTCTATCGCAAAGACACACCGCTCGATGGCACCGCGCCCTGCCTGCTCTATGGCTACGGTGCCTACGGCATCACCATCCCTGCCGGCTTCAACACCAACTGCCTGTCGCTCGCCGACCGCGGCTTCGTCTATGCCATCGCCCATATCCGCGGCGGCAAGGACAAGGGCTTTGCCTGGTACGAAGACGGCAAGATGGACAAGAAGACCAACACCTTCAAGGACTTCATCGCTGCCGCTGACTATCTGAATCAGGAGAAGTTCACGTCTTACGCTGGTATCATCGCCGAGGGCGGATCGGCCGGCGGCATGCTGATGGGTGCAGTCGCCAACATGGCGCCGGAGAAATTCGCCGGCCTGATCGCTGCCGTGCCCTTCGTCGACGTGTTGAACACCATGCTCGACGACACCCTACCGCTCACCCCGCCAGAATGGCCCGAATGGGGCAATCCGATCGAGAGCAAGGAAGAATACGAGCAGATCGCCGCCTATTCGCCCTATGACAATGTCGGCGCAAAGGCCTATCCGCCGATCCTGGCTCTCGGTGGCCTGACCGACCCCCGCGTCACCTATTGGGAGCCGACAAAATGGGTCGCGCGGCTGCGCGACAAGACGACGGGTTCCTCGCCCATCCTGCTCAAGACCAACATGGATGCCGGCCACGGCGGCGCATCCGGCCGCTTCCAGCGGCTTGAGGAAATCGCATTCGAATATGCGTTTGCGATCAAGGTGGCAGGAAAGATGTAAGATCGGGTGTGGCGTTCCCTGTGAACGCCACACAATCAATGGAGGGAGAAATGGCCGTCTATGTCGCGCTGCTGAGAGCCGTGAATGTCGGCGGCACCGGCTCTCTCCCCATGACCGAATTGAAGGCAATCTGCGAAGAGCTCGGCTTTGCCGATGCGAAGACCTACATCCAGAGCGGCAATGTTCTGTTCCGCTCGGATGAGGCAGAAAAGGTGGTCGAGGAAAAGCTCGATGCGGCTCTCGGGCGGACGATGGGCAAGCGGCCGGGCGTGATGGTGCGCAGCCGTAAGGAGCTCGATGCCATCGTCGCCAATGTGCCTTTTCCCCAGGCCAAGCCCAATTTTCTGTTGGTCTATTTCCTGCCCGAAGCAACGGCTTCCGATGCGCTGGAAAAGATGGTTGCGCCGGATGGCGAGGAGGCGAAGCTCGCCGGCCGTGAGATCTATGTGCATTATCCAAATGGTTCCGGCCGCTCGAAACTCAAGCTTCCGGTGCTGAAGCCGGGGACATCCCGCAACCTCAACACCGTTCGAAAGCTTGCAGAAATGGCGGCCGATCTGGAGGCCGGTGAAAGCTAGAGCATCTGGTATGCTGCAGCACTTTGCCTTTTACGCAAAACCGCTGCACCCATTTGCTGGAATTGCTTATGGCTGTCCGCCTCCGCCCGCTGCACCATAGACCTGACCGGTGGCGTAACTCGCATCGGCAGCGGCAAGCTGCACGTAGATCGAGGCAAGTTCGGCTGGCTGGCCGGGACGTCCGAGTGGCGTATTGCCGCCGAACTCGACCAGCTTTTCCTGTGTCGCGCCGCCACTCACCTGCAATGGCGTCCAGATCGGTCCGGGGGCGACGCCGTTCACCCGGATGCCTTTCGGACCAAGCTGCTTGGCCATCGATTTGGTGAAATTCATCATCGCCGCCTTGGTCATGGCGTAATCGACCAGATTGGCGGAGGGATCATAGGCCTGTTCGGACGTCGTCTGGATAATTGCCGAGCCTTCGCGCAGGTAGGGCAATGCCGCCTTCGTCAGCCAGAACATTGCATAAATGTTGGTCTTCATCGTCGCGTCGAAATCCTCGCTGGAAATATCCGAAAGCGACTGGCGCTGCTGCTGGCGTCCCGCATTGTTGACGAGAATATCAAGTCCACCGAGCTGGCGCACCGCGTCTGCGACGATCTTCCGGCAGAGTTCTTCATCCCTGAGATCGCCGGGCAGTGCCACGCCGATGCGCCCTTCCCTTTCGATCAGTTCAATGACCTCGCGGGCATCCGGCTCTTCATCCGGCAGGTAACTGATCGCAACATCGGCCCCTTCGCGCGCATAGGCGATTGCCGCCGCACGGCCCATGCCTGAATCGCCGCCGGTAATCAGCGCCTTGCGGCCCGCAAGGCGACCACTGCCCTCATAGCTCGTCTCGCCATGGTCCGGCTTCGGCTCCATATCGCGTGCAAGCCCTGGAAAGGGCTGGGTCTGCGAGGGAAAGGGTGGCTTCGGAAACTTGCCGCGCGGATCATGGATCGTCTTGCTGTTGCTGCTCGGGCTGTCCATTGCCTGTTCTCCCTGCGATTTACACTGCGGGCATAACAGTGCGGGCACCTATCGGTTCCCTGCAGGGAGAAAACGTCGTGGTAGCGCCTATAGCCGGCCGCTGCCGCCGCCGGCTGYGCCATAGATCTGGTCGTGCCTGACGGCAACAAGCGGCGACTCGATTGCCGGCAGGAAGAGCATCTTGACGAAGATGCGCAACATCAGCACCTGTTCGGCAAGCGTATTCGGCTCCTTCAGCGTCTTGGAGAGAACGATCCCGCCCTCCAGGACCGAGGAAACCATGTCGGCAAGCTGGTCGACATCGACTGGCTCGCGCGGAGAATAGACCGCCATGATCTCGCGGAACATACGGCCGAAGCGGCGGCGCCAGGCGAGGACGGCGTTGCGGTTGGTATCCTGTATCTCGTGGTCGAACAGCCGCTCGTAATAGCAGACGGTCGCCACGAGGCAGCCGGGATGGCCGTTCGGCAGATCGGAGAGCAATTCGGACAAAAGCTTCAGACCARGCAGGAAGGACTGTAGCGGATCGTCCATCAGATCGCGCGCACGGCTGAAGATCTCGTCGTAGATGCGTTMGTCATTTTCGATGTAGCGGTTGAGCAACGCCTTCGCGAGCTCGTTCTTGTCCTTGAAGTGGTAGAAAAAGCCGCTCTTGGTGATGCCCGTCTCGGCGATCAGCTCCTCGATGGAAGTGCCGCCGAACCCCTTCTGCAAGACCGCTGCTTCTGCCACATCAAGGATGCGATTCCGCGTTTCCTCGCCCTTTCGCATGTTCCCCTCCTGTACTCGCGGTACAGTTTTCAGTTCCGCAACATCAGGCCCGMCTCCGCCCCCGGCAGCATCGGTCCATGCAAGGGATTGATTTCAATCCGAAAAGTTCGAAACCGCCTGTAGTATACCGCAAGTCGCCTAGTTTAGCATCAACTTAAACGTCAGAACATCATCCATCGACGGCAGCCATTTCAGGCGCCGCGACAGGAGAGGTTTCGCAATGGCAAAGTACAGGCGTGAGCTGCCGCAGCTAAAGGGCGGCACGTTCATTAGCGATGGTGGTATGGAAACCACGATGATCTTTCATGAAGGCATCGAGCTTCCACATTTCGCCTCCTTCGTATTGCTGGCTTCCGAGGACGGGCGGGAGCGCACGAAAAGATACTATCGCCGCTATCTGGATATCGCCCGGCGGCACGGCACGGGCTTCGTGCTCGACACCGTCACGTGGCGTGCCAATCCCGACTGGGGCCAGAAGCTCGGATACACAACCGAAGCCCTGCAGGCGGCAAACGAGGAAGCTGTCGACCTGCTGGTGGGCTTGCGTCGCGCCTATGAGCAGCCGGAACAGCCGGTCGTCATCAGCGGCGCCATCGGCCCGCGCGGCGACGGCTACAAGGCGGGTGCGATGAGTGCCGACGAGGCGGAGGACTACCACGCCGTCCAGATCGGCACTTTCGCCGGCACGGAAGCCGATATGGTCGCCGCGTTCACGCTGACCAACGTCGATGAGGCGATCGGCATCGCCCGTGCGGCAAAAATGCTCGGCATGCCCTGCGCCATCTCCTTCACGCTCGAGACGGACGGCAGGCTGGTGACCGGCCGCAGCATTCAGGACGCCATCGAGACGACGGATGCGGCGACCGGCGGATCTCCGGCCTATTACATGATCAACTGCGCCCATCCGACGCATTTCGAAGGAGCACTCGATCATGGCGGCGCCTGGGTGAAGCGCATTGGCGGCATCCGCGCCAATGCCTCGACCCTGAGCCACGAGCAGCTTGATAACAGCGAGACACTGGATGCGGGCGACCCCGAAGACCTCGGCCGGCGTTACCGCGAACTCGTGCGCCGCATGCCGCAACTGCGCGTGCTCGGCGGCTGTTGCGGCACCGACCACCGGCACGTCGCGGCGATCTGCGAGGCATGCTTGCCGCAGGCGGCGTGACAGGGTCAGCTGGAGGGCATGACTGTGACGATGGTTGGGGCAATAATGCGCCAGCACTGCTGGCGCGATCTGTGGCTTGCGATTGCAGGGCGGCAGGCGCAAGCCGAACTGGAGTCGGCCGAAGAGGTGGCGTTGCAGGATATGGATCTTGCAGCTTTCGAGGGCCTCGACGGCCGCATGGCCTACGGGCTCCAGGCGGACCAACGCAAGGGGCGTCCATCGCGGCGCGGGCGTTTGCGGGAGCCTGTCGGCCTCTGACGAAGAGGAAGGCGCCTCAGCTTTTGGCTGCGGCGCCTTTCGTCTGCTTGCCCCTGTAGCCGCTGATTTCTTCGCCGGCGGTCGGCGAAAAGCGCAGGTTCCAGATGGTGGCGGTGATCGAAATGATCGCAACCACGATGAAAGCGATCGAGAAATCACCAAGCTCGGGCGTTTTGACACCGTTGAAAGCCATGGACCCATGCAGCGCCAGCGCGCCGATGCAGATGCCGAGCGACAGCATGAGCTGCTGGAAGGTGGTGTAGAAGCTCGTGGCCGAGCTCATCCGATCCTGGCCGATCTCGTCATAGGCGATGGTATTATAGGCCGTGAACTGGAACGACATGAAGAAGGCGCTGAGCACCAGGGCGATGAAGATCAGCGGCATCGGCCAATCCGGCCGGAAGGCGGCGCAGAGACCATAACCGATCGTGCCGAGAATGCCGTTGATAACAAGGCTCCTGCGGAAGCCGACGCGGCGGAAGACGGCGCGCGCGAGGGGCTTCATGAAAAGCGCCCCGAGCGCGGTGGAAATGACGATCTGGCCCGCAGCAGCGGCCGAAAGACCGAAGCCGATCTGAAAGAGGAGCGGCAGCAGGAAAGGCTGCGCGCCCTGCGTGATGCGCGTCAGCGAGCCGGCGATGACCGAGGTGCCGAAGCTCGGCACCTTCATCAAGGAGAAATCCATGATCGGCGAAGGGTGATTGCGGGCATGGCGCAGATAGGCGATGCCGAAAAGCATGCCGATGGCGATCAGGAAGATCGCGAACGAAGCCTGTCCTTCATGGCTCGACAGTTCGAAGCCGAAGAGAAGCGAACCGAGCGAGATGCCCGAGAGGATGAAGCCGATCGTATCGAAGGGGCCGGCGGCCTTTCCCTTCACCTCGTCGATATAGATCGAGACGAAAATCATGCCGATGATGCCGATCGGCACATTGATGTAGAAGATCCAGCGCCAGTCGAGATAGGTGACGATGAAGCCGCCGAGCGGCGGGCCGACGATCGGGCCGATCAGCGCCGGCACCAAAAGCCAGGACATGGCGCTGACCATATCCTTGCGGTCGACGCTGCGCATCAGGACGAGGCGGCCGACGGGCATCATCATGGCGCCGCCGATGCCCTGCAGCAGGCGGGCGAGAACCAGGAATGGCAAGGTCGGCGCGAAGGCACAGAGGATGKAGCCGATCACGAAAACGGCGATCGCCGAGCGGAAGACGGTGCGCGAACCGAAACTGTCTGCCATGCGGCCGCTGGCGGGAATGAAGATCGCGAGGCTGAGCAGATAGGAGGTCAAAGCGATCGACATGGCCGGGGCGTCGACACCGAAATCGCGTGCCATCGTCGGCAGCGCGGTCGCCAGCACGGTTGCATCGACGTTTTCCATGAGCATGGCACTCGCGACAATCATCGCGATCACCCGGAAATTGGGTGCTGCACGCCGAGCCAACGGCGCATGATAAATCTGATCCGACATCGTCAGGGATCACTCACAGTGGCGCAGCGGAGCACACGGGGCGACAGGGCCGCGGGGGATGACATGGCAAAGATGCCAAGGGGAGATGATTTGCTATACGCCTGCAATCATGGCGGCGCTATGTCTTTTATGGCAAAGCTGCTTTGCCGAGAGGTAAACGCAGATCACCATTCCTTGCACTTTTTTGCCCTTCGTGAAGGAATGGTCCGGTGTCAAAATCGGCTTGCGTGACAGCACCTGCAGCCCTACCTATTAGCCATGACCTCCGCCCTGCAGAAAAACCGGCCGGACACGGCCTTTTCGTTCAACAACAGCTACGCGCGGTTGCCGCAGCGTTTCTTTGCGGCGCAAGCGCCGACGCAGGTTTCGGAACCCTGGCTGATCAAGCTCAACGAACCGCTGGCCGAAGAATTGGGACTCGATGTCGAAGCCCTGAAGCGTGACGGTGCGGCGATCTTTTCCGGTAATCTCGTGCCTGAAGGCGCCGAGCCTCTGGCGATGGCCTATGCCGGCCACCAGTTCGGGCATTTCGTGCCGCTGCTCGGCGACGGGCGAGCAATCCTGCTCGGCGAGGTGATCGACCGCAACGGGCAGCGCCGTGATATCCAGCTCAAGGGCGCAGGGCAGACGCCCTTTTCGCGCCGGGGCGACGGGCGGGCCGCGCTCGGCCCGGTGCTGCGCGAATATATCGTCAGCGAGGCAATGTTTGCGCTCGGCATTCCCGCCACAAGGGCGCTAGCCGCCGTGCTTTCAGGCGAAGGCGTGCGGCGCGAGGACATCTTGCCGGGCGCGGTCTTCACGCGCGTCGCCGCAAGCCATATCCGCGTCGGCACCTTCCAGTATCTTGCCGCTGGTGGCGACGATGAAGGCATCAAGACGCTCGCCGACCATGTGATCGAACGGCACTATCCCGAGCTGAAGGCGACGGAGAACCCCTATCTGGCGCTCTATGAGGCCGTCTGCGACCGGCAGGCAGCGCTGATCGCGCGGTGGCTGCAGGTCGGTTTCATCCATGGGGTGATGAACACCGACAATATGACGATCTCGGGCGAGACGATCGATTTCGGCCCATGTGCCTTCATCGATATCTATGATCCGATGAAGGTCTTTTCGTCGATCGACCAGCATGGCCGTTACGCCTATGCCAATCAGCCGGGCATCGGGCAATGGAACCTGGCGCGGCTCGGCGAAGCGCTGCTGCCGCTTGTTGATGCCGACAAAGACAAGGCGATCGAGCATGCCAATGCCATCATCAAGGCCTATGGTGAGCGCTTCCACGCCTACTGGCTGCAGGGCATGCGCGGCAAGATCGGCCTGATCTCCGCAGAGGACGGCGATCTCGAGCTCATTCAGGCGCTGCTGGCGCTGATGCAGGCCGAGGGCGCGGATTTCACGCTGACCTTCCGGCGGCTTTCGGCGCTTGCGGGCGACGAAACGGCCGAGGCCGCCTTCGCATCGACCTTCCGCGAACCGACTGCCGCCGCCGAATGGCTGGGGCGCTGGCGCGACAGGCTTTTGCGCGATCCACAGGCGCCCACCGAGCGAGCCGCAGCCATGAAGCTGGTCAACCCGGCCTTCATTCCGCGCAATCACCGTATCGAGCAGGCGATCGAGGCGGCCGTAGAGGATGGCGATTTCTCGCTGTTCGAAGCACTTCTATCCGTGCTTTCTCATCCCTATGACGAGCAGCCGGCATTCGCGGCCTATATGGACCCGCCGAAGCCCGAAGAGCGGGTGTTGCAGACCTTCTGCGGAACCTGATTTCAGCCAATTCCATATCAACCGACCCATATTAACCGGAGATAGTGATGACCGACCTTCTCGACATCCCCGTCAAGACCGTTCAGGGGCGTGAAACGACGCTCAACGAATATCGCGGCCAGGTGCTGCTCATCGTCAACGTCGCCTCCAAATGCGGCTTGACGGTGCAGTATGAAGGGCTTGAAAAGCTCTATGCCGACAAGCGCGAGAAAGGCTTCGTCATTGCCGGCTTTCCGGCCAACGATTTCAAGGGACAGGAGCCGGGCACGGATGCGGAAATCCTCGATTTCTGCACCAGCACCTTCGGCGTCGACTTCCCGATGTTCTCCAAGATCTCGGTCAAGGGGCCGGAAAAGCACCCGCTCTACAAGAACCTGACAGGTTCCGGCATGGAAACGACCGGCGAAGGGCCGATGCGCGAGCGGCTGAAGGGCGCCGGTCTCGCGGCTGACGACAGCGAAGTGCTCTGGAATTTCGAAAAATTCCTCATCAGCCGCAACGGCAAGGTCGTTGCCCGATTCGCCCCTGATGTGACGGCTGACGACAATCGCCTTGTCTCGGCGATCGACCGCGAGCTTGCAAAAGCCTGAGACGACGACCGCAACCGCGGCCAATTGTGGCGGTTGAAAGGTAACCCTCCCGCTCTATCTGTCTGATCGGCGTATATTTTTCGCCATTCTCCGATCCGGCTAACCAGCGGGAGACTGCCTTATGGCAATCGTCATTACCTCCATCCTCTTCATCATTTTCGGACTGGCGCTGGGCACCGGCGGGCTCTGGCTCGTCACGCTCGGCGGCAGCATCTTCTATCTCTTCGCGGGGCTGATGTTCCTGTTGACGGCAGGCCTGCTCCTCATGCGCAAGGCGGTGGCGCTCTGGGTCTATGCGGTGCTCGTGGTCGTGGCACTCGTCTGGGCGATCTGGGAGGTGGGGTTCGACTGGTGGCAGCTAGGCCCGCGCGGTGGCCTCATTATCCTCTTCGGGATCTGGCTGCTGACGCCCTGGATMCGACGGCCACTCGGCTTCCGCAGCCCGACCGGCACCCATTACGGCGCCAATCCCTGGCCGCTCGCCATTCCGGTCATCGCCGCCATCATTGTCGCCGTCTATTCGATGACGACCGATCCGCACGATCTTGCGGGTGACCTGCCGACGCAGACAGTTGCCGCCACGCCGGCCTTCGGCGGCAATGTGCCCGGTGGCGAATGGCATCAGTACGGGCGCACACCGTTCGGCCAGCGTTATTCACCGCTCGACCAGATCACCGTTCAGAATGTTTCCACGCTGAAAGAGGCCTGGCGCTACCAGACCGGCGACGTGAAGCGGCCTGACGATGTCGGCGAAACAACCTATCAGGTGACGCCGCTGAAGGTAGGCGATACGCTCTATCTCTGCACGCCGCACAATTGGGCGATCGCGCTCGATGCCAGGAACGGGCAGCAGAAATGGAAATATGACGCCAATTCCGGCATGAATCCGGACCGTCAGCACCAGACCTGCCGCGGCGTCACCTATTACAGCGATGAGGCGACACCGGCCGGCCAGCCCTGCAAGGAGCGCGTCTACCTGCCGACCTCGGACGCGCGGTTGATTGCGCTCGATGCAAGCAACGGGCAGGTCTGCACCGGCTTTGCGGAACAGGGCGTGCTGCATMTGCAGACGGGCATGCAGTACAATCCGGCAGGCTATTACTACTCGACCTCACCGCCGGTTGCCGTTGCGGGCAAGATCATCATCGGCGGGGCGGTCAACGACAATTATTCCACACAGGAACAGTCCGGCGTCATCCGCGCCTATGACATCAACAGCGGCGCGCTGATCTGGAACTGGGATTCCGGCAATCCGGACCAGACGACGCCGTTGCCGGAGGGGCAGCATTACACGACGAATTCGCCGAATAGCTGGTCTGTCTTCAGCGTCGACGACCAGCTCGGCATGGTCTATATCCCGCTCGGCAATCAGGTGCCGGACCAGCTCGGCATGAACCGCAGCGAGAATGTCGAGAAATTCTCCTCATCCGTTGTGGCGCTGGATATCAATACCGGGCAGCTTCGCTGGGTGCAGCAGTTCGTCCATCACGATCTCTGGGATATGGACGTGCCCGCGCAGCCGGTGCTGCTCGACCTGACAAAGCAGGACGGAACGGCGGTTCCGGCGCTGGTGGCTTCCACAAAGCAGGGCGATATCTACGTGCTGGACCGTCGCACCGGGCAGCCGATCATTCCCTTCAAGGAAATCCCCGCGCCTGATGGGGCGATCCCCGAAGATCGTACGGCGCCGACGCAGCCAATCTCGGACCTCACTTTCTCKCCGGAACCGCTGCAGGAGAAGGACATGTGGGGTGTCTCGCTGTTCGACCAGCTTGCCTGCCGCATCGATTTCCATCGCTACAAGTACGAGGGCCGCTATACGCCGCCATCGCTGGAGGGAACGATCGTCTATCCCGGCAATTTCGGCACGTTCAACTGGGGCTCGGTCGCAGTCGATCCGGAGCGGCAGGTGATGTTCGGCATGCCGACCTATCTTGCCTTCACTTCGCGCCTGGTGCCGGCCGCCGATATTCCACCGCGCGGGCAGGATGAGAAGGGAAGCGAACAGGGTCTCAACCGCAATGACGGCGCGCCCTATGGCGTGTTCATGGGTCCGTTCCTCGGGCCGCTGCAGATCCCCTGCCAGGCGCCGCCATGGGGCTATGTCGCTGGCGTCGACCTGCGCACCGGGCGCATCGCCTATATGCACAAGAACGGCACGGTGCATGACATGACGCCCCTGCCCCTGCCCTTCAAGATAGGCGTGCCCGGCATCGGCGGGCCTGTCATGACCAAGGGCGGCGTCGCCTTTCTCGGTGCTGCCGTCGATAATTACCTGCGCGCCTACGACGTGACGAACGGACGTCAGCTGTGGGAGGCCCGGCTTCCGGCCGGCGGACAGGCGACGCCGATGACCTATGCGACTGGCGACAACAAGCAATATGTCGTCATGGTCGCCGGCGGGCACGGTTCGGTCGGCACCAAACCGGGCGACTACGTCATCGCCTACACGCTGCCGTAGTGCCAGCTGAGCGATACACAAGCTCGGGGCAGGATTGCCCCAGCATACTGCTACTGATTTTTCAGGGGGATTTTTTCATGGAAATCGGTAGCAGCCTTTCAATTTATTCAGGCCTCGGCTCGCTTTTCGAGCAGGGCAAATCCAAGAACAAGCAGACCGACGAATTCGGTGGCAGCGCGCGCAACCAGTCCGGCGCCGGCCTGCAGCCGAGCACGACCCCGCCGTCCATCGCCAATACGATGTGGGCAGTGCAGGCCGGCAACGAGACCTACATCAACCCGCCTTCCGACGCAGAGGCCGCCGCCAAGGCGGCGCACGACAGCCTGGTCGACCAATTCTCTGAATGGAGCAATATGGACCCGGCCGAATTCATCCGTGCCCGATACCTGGAAGCACACGGTCTGACCGAAGACGACCTCAAATCCATGCCCGCCGACCAGCGCGAGGCGATCGAAAAGGAAATCSCCGAGCAGATCAAGCGTGAGCTTGCCGGCATCGAAGACGACGGAGACGGCAGCAAGGATCAAACGACTGCGCAATCCGCGCCCACACAGTCCACGGACGAAAATTCGGCCGCCTGATCTCAGGTCTCATCCGAAAAGCCGCGGAGTAGCGATGCTGCCTCGCGGCTTTTCAATTATCCATGCCCGACATGCTCCGGCACGCCGGAACGTGGCGGATGAGCTCGCAGAAACCAGGCGGGAACCCTCTACACAATCTCCGTAATCATCTTGCCGATTTCGGCGAAGACGGGATTGAACTCGTCCATCTTCACGGTCATTTCCGCCATATAGACTGCGGCAACGATGGGGCCGCGATTCGGCGGCCAGATGATGGCGATATCGCCGGCCGAACCGTTGTCGCCCGTGCCGGTCTTGTCGCCGATCTTCCAGCCGGAGGGCAGGCCTGCACGCAGGCGCGCGCCGCCGGTCGTATTGGCCACCATCCAGTCGACAAGCTGATTGGCTGAATCTTCCGCCAGGACCGAGCCAAGGGCGATGTTGCCGAGCGTATCGAGCATGGCATCGGGCGTCGTGGTGTCGCGCGGATCGCCTTTCGTCGCCTCGTTCAGCGCGGTTTCCATGCGGTCGAGCCTTGTCGTACCGTCGCCGACGGAACGCAGCCAGTCGGTCAATCCAGCCGGGCCGCCAAAACTTTCCAGCATGAGATTGCCGGCCGTGTTGTCGCTCAGCGTAATGCCGGCCTTGCAGATCTCGGCCATCGTCATGCCCTCGCCGCCGGCGTGCTTTTCGGTCTCGGGCGAATAGGTGACGAGCTTGTCCTTGCCGTAGGTGACGCGCCGGTCGAGCTTTTCATCACCCTTGTCGACACGGGCGAGAACGAGGCCGGCGGCCAGAACCTTGAAGGTGCTGCACATGGCGAAGGGCTCGCTGCCGCGATAGCCGAAGGAGACATTCGTGTCGCTGTCGAGAACAGAGACCCCAAGGCGCCCGCCGATGCGCGTTTCAAGTGCTGCAAGCCGCTTGTCGATATCGTCATCCTGCTGCGCAGCGTACACGCGAGGCACAAAGCCCAGCGCAGGCAACAGCAAGGCGGAACCCATGAAGCTGCGGCGGGTGAAGCTGTGATTCATAGAGACCTCCGGGGAATCAGGAACACAGGCGTAAGGGCTGATTGCGGCGGCATCTCGGCTTTAAGGCCAGGATCAGGCGGCGCGCGTGACCTCCACCGTCACATGCGACAACTCGTCCAGGCTCGATAGTCTCTCCTTGTAGAAGGCCGTGTCGCGCGGCTGCGGCGTGAGCACGGCGACGATTGCCGCATGATGGCCGGGGCCGACCTGCCAGACATGGAGATCGGTGATGCGGTCGCCATCGCCCTCGATAGCACCCCGGATCTCATCCGGCAGCGTTTCCCCTTCGGAGAGCACGTCGAGCAGCACGGCGCCCGACGATTTCATCAGCCCCCAGGACCATTGCGCAATGATGAGAGCGCCGACGATGCCCATCAGCGGATCGAGCCAGAGCCAGCCATAGAGACTGCCGAAAGTGAGCGCAGCAATGGCGAGCACCGAGGTCAGCGCATCGGCGATGACGTGCATATAGGCGGAGCGAATATTGTTATCCGCATGACCATGGTGGCCATGATCGTGGCCGTGGTGATGATCGTGATGGTGATCATGCCCGTGTCCATGATGGTGACCGCCGCTACCGCTCAACATCCAGGCGCTGACGAGGTTGACGGCAAGGCCGATGACGGCAACGGCAATCGCCTGGCTGAAGCTGATCGGCACCGGCGACGTGATGCGCAGGAAACTTTCCCAGCCCATCAGCAGGGCAATCATCGCCAGAATGATGGCACTCGCGAAGCCGGCGAGATCGCCGAGCTTGCCGGTGCCGAATGTGAAGCGCGGGTTGCGGGCCTGCTTGCGGGCGAAGAGATAGGYGAGCGCGGAAATCAGCAGCGCGCTCGCATGGGTGGACATGTGCCAGCCGTCGGCCACCAGAGCCATTGAGCCGTAGACCGTACCAGCGGCGATTTCGACCACCATCATGACTGCCGTCAGCGCGATCACCAACCAGATGCGACGTTCGTTCCGGGCATGGTCCTGCCCCAGGAAGACATGATCATGTCCATGGCTATTCGTTCCTGATATCATCGCCATCTCCTTATCGATCCGGCTCAGCGGATATAGGTTCTCAATACTTCCGATATTTCCTCGACCGCTTCCGCCCTCGCCTTTTCGTCGGCGGCATGCAGCACATGTTCGTGCAGATGCTCGTCCAGCACCTCGCCCGTCAGACCCGTCAGCGCACCGCGCACGGAGGCCAAAAGCTGGAGGATCTCACCGCAGGGGCGCTCGGCCTCCAGCGCGCGCTCGACCGCCTCGAGCTGCCCGCGGAGGCGGCTGACGCGGGCGATGAGCTTCTTCTTCTGATGGGTGGTGTGGGACATAGCGATCTCGAATTTAGTATAGGGGGGTACCCTATATTGCCTTTCCAAAAAACGAAAGCGGCGAAGCAGCGCAGTCGCTCTTGAAATTACATAGGACTCCTATATATTAAGAGCATGGAAACGCCTAAAGATCCCACTCCGATCGACAACCGCATCAGCGAAGGCCTTTCGCGGATCGCGATCGTGATGCGCAGTGATGAATGGTCGAAGGCCGAAAAGGCCGGGCTGAAGCCGACGCAGCTTGCGATCCTCGATTTCCTTGCCGGGCGAAACGGTGCGCGGGTGAAAGAGATTGCGGCACATCTCGGCGTCTCGCAGCCGACGGCGACGGATTCGATTGGGGCGCTCGAGCGCAAGGGCTTTGTCATCAAGGCAAGTGTCGCCGATGACAAGCGCTCAACGGCAATCCGCATCACGCCCGAGGGGCTGGCGGCGCTTGGCTCGGTTTCGCCGATAGAGACAGCGGCGATGGAGGCGGCCCGGTCGCTTTCTCCCGGCGAGCAGGAAGGCCTGCTGCTGTCGCTCGTCAAGATGATCCGGCATCTGCAGGAGGCAGACGCAATACCGATCCAGCGGATGTGTGCGAGCTGTCGCTATTTCCGCCCTTATCAGCATTCTGGTGCTGCCAAGCCGCACCATTGTGATTTCGTGAACGCGGCCTTCGGCAGCAATGAACTGCGCATCGATTGCCGCGACCATGAAACCGCCGATCCGGCAACCCGGGCTGCCACCTGGGATGCCTTCGAAAAAGGATRGGCGCACTCTCCAGGCAACTTAGAAAGAGAAGGAAATTCAAAATGTTGAGACAATTTGTCACCGGCGCGGCCATCGCCGGAGCGCTATCCCTTTGGCTGGGCTCAGCCATGGCGCATCCCGTCACGGCAGAACCGTCTGTCGTTGTGAAAGCCTCGTTCGATATCATCGAAACTGAGATCGTCACCAAGGGCGACAAGGCGGTCTTCTCAACCCGCGTGCGCGGCGAGGCCGGCGCTGAGAAGCCCGCGGTCACAGGTAAATTCGAAGGCTCCGGCATCTATGCCTATGTCTGGCCGACCTCGCTCAACAGTGACGATATCGGCTTCGACAAGGACCAGGGCATCGTCGCACTTGCCGTTACCTTCCATCCCGATTTCGACGATGCCGCCTATAAGGGCAAGAACCGCGATGTCTGGCATCCACATTGGGTCGTGCTCAACGAGGACAAGGCCTGCGCCGGCGGGTTGAAGGTGACCGATATTCCCGATGGCGCCAAGCCGAAGCTTCCCGCCACCTGGCCGGGCGTTCCGCTGCTGATCGACAGCCCCGACTATCCGACCGCGCTCAAGGGCGATCGCGTCGATGTCACCATTCCGCTGTCGCTGCTCGGCGGCCTGGTCGGCGCTTCCTATGATGGCGTGACGGCAGGGCTGAAGATCAACGGCAACCTGCATGCGCCGCTGCTCTGCGTCGACAATGTCTTCAAGGTCGCATCCGGCAATCTCAGCCTGCCGGGCAAGGTCATGCCTGCAAAGTGAGCGGGTCGCCGGTCCGTCGACTGCCATCGCCGGACCGGCTCTTTCCTCTCTCCAGGCAAATAGAGAAGAGAAAACAACAGGCAGGATTATCCCATTGCGCCCCGGATGCAACGGGCGAAGAAGCGTCTGCCCAACGACCAAGGATTTCGACATGTCCGATCTGACACTCGCACCGGAACTTTCCGTCAGCGAATGGTTCAACACGCCTCAACCGCTCTCCATCGCCGGATTGCGTGGCAAGGTGATTTACCTGCACAGCTTCCAGCTGCTCTGCCCCGGCTGCGTGGCCGAAAGCCTGCCGCAAGTGCGCCGTATCGAGCGCATCTTCGCCAACACGGATCTCCAGGTCATCGGCCTGCACACGGTCTTCGAGCATCACGAAGCGATGACGCCGACTGTGCTCAAGGCTTTCATCCATGAATATCGACTGACCTCGCCCATCGGTGTCGATCAGGCCGACAGGCAGTCCGACATACCAATGACAATGCGCCACTATGGTTTCAGGGGAACGCCCTCCTCCGTACTGATCGGCCGTGACGGGGCGATCCTGCATCATGCCTTTGGCGTCGAGGACGATATTGCGGTCGGCGCACGCATCGGCATGGCGCTGGCCGCTCCCCTTCCGGCAACAATGCCTGCTGATAAGATCGACGGCTGCGCCGATGGAGCTTGTGCGGCTCCTGCAGATGCGGCCTGATCTTGCCGGAGCCGCCATTGACAAACGAGCGGTTTCGGAGGATTGATCTCTGCATGATCGAGAACGCGCACCATAACCGCTCGTATTTTTGGCTGTACCTGTAAAGGGCGGCCGAGACAGATCATAATGTCAACAAGCCGCCGTCAGGCGGCTTTGTTGTATCGGCAGCGTCCTGACGGCATAAACTTCGAAAAGGACGCGAAGATCATGCTTGAAATCGAAGACAGCGAAATTTCGCTGATGCGCCCGCCGGTCGTGACGATCCGCGCCGCAAAACCGCGTGACATTCTCGAACTCCACGAGATGATCGGTCTTCTTGCCACCCATCACGGCGACATTTCGGCCTCGACACCGGAGCAGCTCGAGCGCGATCTCTTCGGGCCGACGCCGTGGATTTCGGCTATTGTCGCCGATGGCAGCGAAGGCCTGATCGGCTATGCCATTCTCGTTCCGCTCTACAGGGCGCAGGAAGGCAAGCGCGGCATGGACCTGCATCACCTTTTCGTGCGCGACGGTCATCGCGGCCATGGCACCGGCCAGCTTCTCGTCGACCGCGCCCGCGAAACTGCACGCATTGCAGGCTGCGATTACCTCTCCGTCAGCGCCGCAACCGGCAACCTGAAGGCTCACCGCTTCTACGAACAGATGGACTTCACCCCTCGTCCGGTCACCGGCATGCGCTATATGCAGTCCCTGTCGTGAGTGGCTCCAGCCGCTTGGGCGTCTTGCAAGGGAGGAGAGCATGACCCGACTGGCGGTGGTACTGACCGAAGGCTTCGCGGACTGGGAAGTGGGGCAGCTTGCTGCCTCCGCCCGCACGCATTTCGGCTTTGATGTCGTGACCGCAAGCCCCGGCGGAGCGGGAGTGCGCTCCATGGGCGGCATGCGGGTGGCTCCTGATACAGTGGCCGAGAACCTGCATGGCGACGCCTTCGATGCACTGGTCATCTGCGGCGGGACAATCTGGGAAACAGAGAGGGCACCCGACCTTTCGCCCGTCATCAACGACTTCATCGCGCGAGGCAAGGTCACTGCCGCGATCTGCGGCGGCACGCTGGCGCTGGCGCGCGCCGGTGCGCTCGATGACATTGCCCATACCAGCAACGCGCCCGATTTCATTGCCGGCGCCGATGGCTATCGCGGCCAGGCGCATTATCGTGACGGTCCGCAGGCGGTGCGATCAGGCATGATCGTGACTGCGTCCGGTTCGGCGCCGATCACGTTTACGGCGGAGATATACAGGGCGCTCGGCTTCGGCAGTGAAGAACTCGATACCTATGTGCAGATCCTCGGCGCCGAACATCAGCCGAAGGCGGCCTGAGCCTCGCCTAGCAGGCCGATAACCTCGGCTGTCGTGCGCACGTCGCCGAAGCTGCGATAGACCGAATAGAGCGCCATGTTATGATCTATATCGCGGCGAGCGGCATTTGCATCGGCCAGCATGACGACGCGAAAGCCGCTGCTGCAGGCATCGCGGGCCGAGGATTCACAGCAGATATTGCTGAGCGTGCCGGTAATGAGAGCCGTATCGACACCGCGAGCCTTCAGCATGGCTGCAAGTGGCGCGCTTTCCGGATGAAAGGCGCTGTAGGAAGTTTTCTCGATCAATAGATCCCGCGGTTCCGGGACGAAATCCGGCGCAAGCCTGCTTTCGATCGGCCCTACGCCGCCTGACGTGCGGTAGAGCTCTGCGATCGCCTCCCCGAAGAATTCGCGCGCCAGCTCCGGATGAGCCTGCCTGGGCGCCGGCACCACCCAGACAACCAGTCCGCCACAGGCGCGCACCGCAGCAACAAGCGCCTGAATGTTCGGAACGATGCCTTCGGCATAGCTGCCCGGCGTCACGAAGAAGGGGATCATGTCAACGATGACGAGCGCGGTTCTTACCGGCGCCAGATGCGTGAACGCGAAGCGCCGGCCGCGGCGGTCTTCCTGACGGGCATATTCACGCGCTTCGATCTGCCAGTCGTGCCGTTTCAAGACCACCCGTCCGTTCCAGTGATTGAGGCCTAGCGTATACCGAGTCGTCGCGACGGCATCTCTTTTTCCGGGCTGGTCTTCACCGCCGCCTCATGTGCTGGCCGTATGGCCCACTGGTGAAGTGCGGCCTTGACGAAGAGGAAGGCGGCGGCCCGCGCCTTCACCAGATCGCCGGGATCATCGAGATGGCCGGCAATCTTCGCCTCCATGACGGCGAGTGTATCAGCGAACCAGAGCGCAAGAACGGGGTTGCGCGCGCCAAGCCGCTCCCGCATGCGGGCGATCGCGGCGTCGGTTTCCTCAAGAGACGGATGCTTCATAGCCCCAACCTAGTCTGCTGCGCTTGTCCCAGGCAGGCGCTACTTGCTCGGTACTGCCTTCAAATAGGCTGAGATCGCTTCGATATCGGACTGCGGCAGGTGGGCGATGTTCTGCTGCACGTCGACCATCTGGCCGCCGGCAGAGTCGAAATCGGGGGTGAAGCCGGTCTGCAGGTAGTTGGTGATATCGGCTTCGCTCCAGGAGCCCACGCTCTTGGAGCCGGGCGTGATGTTCGGTATGCGGCCCTTGCCTTCCGGGTTCGGCGCGCCGGCGAGCCACTGGTCGCGGACGAAGCCACCGAGGGAATCGCGCGGGGTATGGCATTCGCCGCAATGGCCGAGGCCTTCGACCAGATACTGGCCGCGCTTAAGCTTTTCGTCGGCGTTGACGAGCACGACGCGCGGCTGGTCGTTGAAATAGAGTAGCTTCCAGCCGCCCAGCGCCAGCCGGATGTTGAAGGGAAACGGCAATTCGTGCGGCGGGGCAACGTTGCTGCTCTTCGGCAGCGTTTTCAGATAGGCGAAGAGATCGTTGACGTCCTTGTCGCTCATGCGCGTATAGGAGCCGTAGGGGAAGGATGGGTAGAGATGCTGCCCATTGGGGCCGACGCCGCGCTTCATGGCATTGCCGAACTGGGCCAGCGTCCAGCGGCCGATGCCAGCCTGTTCATCCGGAGAAATGTTGGGCACATGGAAGGTGCCGAAGGGGCTCGTCAGGGCGAGACCGCCGGTCAGCATCAGCTTCGCATCGTCTTTCGCACCGGGCGCAGCATGACAGCTGACGCAGCCGCCAGCCCAGAACACCTTCTCGCCGTTCGCAACGTCGGGCGCGCCGAGATTGGCCCAGTGGCTTTCCGGCAGCGCATCGGGCGCCGTCACGAAATAGAAGACCGCGCCGCCGATCACGACGACGCCGATGAGACAGAGCACAAAGCGGATGAACCTGCGGACCATGCGCCGCCTCTCCTTACTATCGATATCAAGGGCATTCCCCGGCCCCGGTGCCGGAGGAGAATAAGGCGATCCGCACCGACGGCAAGGGCCGGTGCGGATAACGGGATCGTGCAGGTTCGCTCTATCGCCTAGTCCTTCTTGATGCGATAGAGCTGATGACAGCCACCGCAATTGCCGCCGAGCGTATTCAGCGCAGCGCCGACGCCGGCGGCATCGGCTGGAAGCTGGGCGAGAACGGTTTCGGCGTCAGTAGACAGCTTCGCGGCGCGTGCCTTGAAGTCATCCATGTTTTCCCAGATCTTCGGGCTTGCTTCCTCGTCGCCCGTCTCGGTGCCCGGCTTGAACTGGTCCGGGAAAGCCTTCGCCGTTGCGGCGATCGTCGTCAGTGCCGTCTTTACGGCTTCAGCATCATAGGGCTTTGTGCCCTTGGCGATGGCGGACAGCGCGCCTGCTGCGCCGCCGATCTGCTTCATCATTCCAACGCGTGCGTCATGCGTGCCGTCGGCGGCGATGACCGAACCGAGGGCAATGCCGGCGAACGCAACAGCCGCCGCAACTGTTTTCCAATTCATGATTCTCTCTCCATTGTTCCACCGGCGAAGCCGGTCGAGGGCAATCTGCACCGGGATCATGACAAAATCCATGTGGTCGCATAGTCACGTTTAGCCGGATCCTCATAAAAACAATGTGATAAGAATAGGCAGGATCAGGCTGTCTTCCACCCCTGCCAGAGGCTGATTGCGGAGATGACGACCAGCAGCAGGCCGGCAAGACGGCCGATGACGGCAGTCGTGTTCGGGTTGGAAACCAGGAGATCGCGGCTGCGGCCGGCGGTCATGGCAAGCGTGCCGTAGACGGCAAGCTGCGTCAGCACGGTCATGATGCCCATGATCAGACCCTGCAGCCAGATCGGCCCATATTCCGGCTTAATGAACTGCGGATAGACGGCAAGCACGAAGATATAGGCCTTGGGATTGACGAGACAGGTGACCGCGCCTTGCCGGAAGGCCTTCCAGGTGGAGCGAGCCGTGCCGGGGCCGACCGCCTCGACCTTGATTGAGCTCTTCATCAGGGAAATGCCGATCCAGATCATGTAGGCGACGCCGGCAAAGAGCAGCAGGTTGAAGAGCTGCGGCAGCATGGCGACCAGGATACCCACTCCCGCCGCACCATAGGCCGAATGCACCGCCCCGCCGAGCATAATGCCGCTGGTGGCGGCCAGCCCGCGTTTGGTGCCGCCCGTCAATGAGTTGGCGAGCACGAAGAG
This sequence comes from Rhizobium sp. 05L429, assembly GCF_056397645.1. Lineage (NCBI taxonomy): Bacteria > Pseudomonadati > Pseudomonadota > Alphaproteobacteria > Hyphomicrobiales > Rhizobiaceae > Rhizobium > Rhizobium sp. 05L429. The sequence goes on from NZ_JBFTNV010000026.1 coordinate 35,463, forward strand.
CATATCCATGCCCGGCACGATGATGATACCGAAGAGAAGAGTGAAATAGAGCCAGAGGCTTTCGTGGTAATTCATGTCAGTTGTCCGTCCCTCGTTGGAGCGCGTTTTTCGCAGAGCCCGTTGAATTTCAATTCGATAGGTGGCTCTATACGAGAGACCAACTGACAGTGTATTGTCAGGAGCGTTGGAGAAAGGGCGTCAAATGCGCAAGGCCTCCAGGCTTTTCGAAATCATACAGATATTGCGGCTGGCGAAGAAGCCGATGACAGCCGCCCTTATGGCCGAAAGGCTGGAAGTGACGGTGCGCTCGATCTACCGCGATATCGCCGCGCTGCAGTCGATGCGCGTGCCGATCGAGGGCGGGCGCGGCATTGGTTACATCATGCGGCCAGGCTTCGATCTGCCGCCGCTGATGTTTTCGATCGAGGAAACGGAAGCGATCGTGCTGTCGCTGGCACTGCTGGAGCGCACCGGCGACGAAGAACTGAAGCTTGCAGCGCGGCGCGTCAATCAGAAGCTTGCCGGCGCAGTGCCGCCGCCCCTTCGACAGGCGATGGAGAACAAGGCGCTGTTTGCCTGGGGCACGATCGCCCCCGCGCCCGCAGGCGTGGACCTTGCCATCGTGCGACGGGCGATCCGCGACGAACGCAAGCTCACCCTTTCCTATCGCGACGAAATGGGACGCGCGACCGAGCGGATGATCCGCCCGATCGCGCTGATCTACTATTCGCAGACTGCCAATATCGTTGCCTGGTGCGAACTCAGGCAGGCCATCCGCAATTTCCGCGGCGACCGGGTGGAGGCCTGTGCCGAAACCGAAGTCTTCTTCAAGGGGGAAGGCGACGGCCTACGCACGCTTTGGACAGAGAGCTGGACAGAGAAGCCACTGGCGGCAAACGCCTAAGTTCAGCTCGCCAATCCCTCTCCTCCGCCCAGCAGGAACTCAGAGCGCCATGCCGCCGGAGACCTCGATGCGCTGGGCGTTGACCCAGCGGTTGGCCTCCGTCAGCAGCGAGGCGATCATCGGGCCGATATCATCGGGCACGCCGGCGCGGCCAAGCGCCGTCATCGAAGCGACCCTGCGGTTGATCTCCGGATTGTCACGCACCATGCCGCCGCTGAAATCGGTCTCGATAGCGCCTGGTGCGACCGTATTGACGGCGATGCCGCGCGCACCGAGTTCGTTGGCCATATAGCGCGTCAGGACCTCGACCGCGCCCTTGAGCGAGCCGTAGGCCGAGGAGCCCGGCAGGGCAACGCGGGCAAGGCCGCTGGAGAGATTGACGATGCGGCCGCCKTCGGCAATGACGGCCAGAAGCTTTTGCGTCAGGAAGAAGACACCCTTGAAATGGATGTTGTAGAGCTTGTCCATTTCCTCCTCGGTCGTTTCAAGGATCGAGGCGTGGTAACTGGTGCCGGCATTGTTGACGAGAAAGTTGAAGTGCTCGCGGCTCCAGCCCTTCAGCGCCGAGCGGACATTGTCCACGAAAGCGTCGAAGGCCGCGACATTGCCGGTGTCGAGCTGCAGGGCGGCCGCCTTGCGGCCGAGCGCTTCAACCTCCGCAACGACCTTATCGGCTTCGGCGCGGTTGGAATTGTAAGTGAAGATCACGTCAACGCCATCACGGGCGAGGCTGACGACGGTGTTGCGGCCTAGGCCGCGGCTGCCGCCGGTGACGATTGCGATTTTGGAATTTGCATTCTGGTCGGTCATCTCGGTTACTCCTTGGTCGGATGACTGAAATCTAGGTCCTGACACCCCTTTTCTTGAATGCCGAAAGCCTCGAACTTCTTGCCTATTCCTCCAGATAGGTTGTCGCCTCCGCTCTACGGAGTAAGATGGCGGACAAAGGCCGCCACCCGGAGAACGATGATGTCCAATGAAATCAAGACTGTGCTTAACCAGTACATGGACAGCCATGGCGGCGGCGACGGGTTGTTTACAACTGCCCTGCCCGGCTTCTACCTGATGCGCGCTTCCACGCTTACCATGCCGAAGCCGGCGATCTACCGGCCGGCGCTCTGCATCATCATCGACGGCGCCAAGCAGATCATGTTCGGAGCGCGGCTCTATACCTATACAACCATGCAGGCGCTGGTTATCAGCGTAGAAATGCCGGCCTTCGGCCAGGTGATCGAGGCAAGCGTGGAACGGCCGATGATCGCGCTGACGCTGGAACTCGATGTCACCATTCTGCGCGACGTTCTTGAGGCGATGGAAACTCCGCCGAAGCCTTCGGGCGAAGGCGGTCCCGGTGTTTTTGTGCAGCAATTCGGCTCGGAATTGCAGGATTGCATCCTGCGGCTGATGCGTATGCTGAACACACCGAAATCTATCCCGATCCTGCGACAGGCGATCCTGCGCGAGATCAGCTTCTGGCTGCTGTCAGGCGAGAATGGCAGCGAGGTCTGCAAGCTGGCGCTGCCCGGCAGCCAGACGCGGCGCGTGGCAGATGCCATTCACCTGTTGCGCGACAATTTCACGGCGCCGGTGCGAGTGGAGCAGCTGGCGGCGGCAGCGAAGATGAGCCCCTCCTCCTTTCACCAGCATTTCAAGATGCTGACCTCGATGAGCCCGCTTCAATATCAGARGCAGCTCAGGCTTCTCGAGGCAAAGCGGCTGATGGTGGCCGATGGCATCAATGCCGCCAATGCCGCCTATCAGGTGGGCTATGAAAGTGCCTCGCAGTTCAGCCGCGAATATGCCCGCATGTTCGGCACGCCGCCGAAGAAGGACGCGCTGGAGCACCGGGCACAGCCGGCGACGGTCGCGACGGAAGTGGCTTAATACGAGAGAGTGCGGCTGTCCTCGCGGCCGAAACCGCGGATCTCCATCCGGTCCGAGTATACATCGACGATCGCGAAAGTGTTTTCGCTCTCGGTATCGACCACACCCTTGAAATTGACGAAGTGGCAGCCGCCGACCTTGCCGTAATTGCCGACGTGGTTATGGCCGTTGAGATAGGCGACGACATTGTCCTGCGAAGACAGCAGTTCGACGATGCGCTCGCGGTCCCACATATCATGCTCGCAGGGTGGATGGACGGGGAAGTGATTCATGACGATCACCTTCTCGTCCGCGGCCTTCGCCTGCTCGATCTCATTTGCCAACCAGGTGAATTGCTCGTCGCTCAGCGACGCGTTCCACTCATGGGCGTTGTCGACGCCTGCGGCCAGCAGCGCCGCCAGACGCTCGCGGCCAAGCGTACGGAAGGCATGGCCTTCGGGCGGTGCGAAAGTGCTGACTTCGTTGCCATTGAGTACGATGAAGCGGAAATCGTGGCGCTGGAAGCTGTAGTAGGCCGCCGGCATGCCGACCCGTTCCGCAACCTTTTCCAGATATTCCGGAGCAACACCGAAATCATGATTGCCGAGCAGGAAATGTGCTTCGTGGCGCAGCTTTTCGTAGACCGGCAGGATATCGTCGAAGCTTCTGAAATCGCGGTCGATGATATCGCCGAGCGTCATGACGAAACTCAGTTCCTCGCCATTGAAGGTCTCGATGGCAGCAGCGACCTTGGCGAGGCTGTTGGCGTAATAGCGCCCCATTTCGACCTGCGGTTCGATGGCGGCATATTGCGGGTCGGCGATGACGCCGAAGCGGAAAAGGGGAAGATCGGCTGATGACATGCGGCGTGATGTAGAGGCCGCGGGTGACAGCGATGTGACGTCGCAGCCGGCCGCGGCTTTTTGACAAAATGCCCGTGCGATGCCTCACCCTGCGGCCGAGCCCTGCTCCCGGCGACCGGCAAGATAGGGCAATGCAAACATATAGAGGCCGCTAAACAATAGCAGGAAGAGCGGTGGTAGCGGCGAGTAGACCACGAAGGCCGGCGGAGTGCCCACCGCCATGGTGGCGAAGTTGGCAATAACAGTCACCGTGAAGATGATCGACAGCCAACGATGAAGCTGACGGATGGACTTGTTCCAGTTCATTGTTCTTCCTCCTCAAACGATCAGACGCCGGGCGTCCTGCGTCAGTCGGCGCGCGCCACAACCTGCTCCAGGTTTTCGAAGAAACGCTGCCAGCCGAACTTGGCGCCCTGATAGGCCTGTTCCTGATCCGGACGGAAGCCAGCCTGTTCCATGCGCAGATGGGTGCCCGATCCGGCGGGGGTCAGCGTCCAGGTGACGGTGCTTTCGAGACCGTAGGCATCCCAGGTGTAGGAGAGCGTCCTGTTCGGCTCGATCTCCAGAACCCGGCAATCGACGGAGCCCCATTCCGCGCTGAGCTTGAAGCGGTGGTCCGGAACGGGCTTGAAGTCGTTCTTCATCAGCCATTCCTGGATCAGATGCGGCTGGGTGAGCGCACGCCAGATCTTTTCCGGCGGGAAAGCAATCTCCCGTTCGACGATGACGGAGCGGATTTCAGTCGAGGTTTCGTTCATTGGTCCATCCTTTTGAGCAAATCTTCGAGATCGTCGAACCGCTTTTCCCAGAAGCTGGCCATCTTTGTCGTCCAGTCCGCCAGAGGGGCAAGCGCCTTGATCTCAACGCTGTAATGGGTTTGGCGGCCTTCGTGGCGATCGCGCACCAGACCGGCGCCCTTCAGCACCGCCAGATGCTTGGAGACAACCGGCTGAGAGACGCCGGCCCGCGCCGTCAGCGCGCCGACCGTCTTCTCGCCTTCGCGGCACAGGCGCTCGAAGATCGCCCTTCGGGTCGGGTCTGAAAGCGCCCTGAAAAGCGCATCATGGGCATTCGACATGTGAATTCATACCCGTTTGGCTATGGATTGATTTATAGCCAAACGGGTATGAATAAGTCAAGCGGTTTTCAAAGGTGGAATTGCTGGGCGGACCGGATTGCCGMAGAAACGAAAGCACCCGGCGCTTGTGGCGCCGGGTGCTGAAAAGCCGGATGCTCGGAAGAGCTTACTTCGTTGCCGCTTCGTAGCGCTCCAGGACGTAGTCCCAGTTGATCAGGCTGTCGACGAAGGCTTCGAGGTACTTCGGACGAGCGTTGCGGTAGTCGATGTAGTAGGAGTGCTCCCAAACGTCGACGCCGAGGATCGGGGTGGCGCCGTGAACGAGCGGGTTTTCGCCGTTCGGGGTCTTGGAAATCTCGAGCTTGCCGTTCTTGACGGAAACCCAGGCCCAGCCGGAGCCGAACTGGGTGGCGCCGGCATTGGCGAAATCGGCCTTGAACTTGTCATAGCCGCCGAGGTCGGAAGTGAAGGCAGCTTCGAGCTTGCCCGGCAGCTTGTTGCCGCCGCCGCCCTTCTTCATCCACTTCCAGAAATGGATGTGGTTGTAGTGCTGGGCAGCATTGTTGAAGAGGCCGGCATTGGTGCCGAAGGACTTCTTGACGACGTCTTCCAGGGAGAGATCGGCCAGGCCGGCTTCCGCTGCAAGCTTGTTGCCGTTGTCGACGTAAGCCTTGTGATGCTTGTCGTGGTGGAACTCCAGCGTCTCCTTCGACATGAAGGGAGCAAGGGCTTCGTAGTCATAGGGAAGTTCAGGCAATTCGAAAGCCATATCAGATCTCCTCTTGGCAATAGATTGCGTCATCGGCAGGTGAGGCGGAACATAGGAGGGGAACCACGGAGTGGCAACCGGCGAATTATCAAAAAACAACGACTTCGAGGAAAAATTGCCTCTCTCCAATGGGCTCTCTTCAAAAGCGCAAATCACAGGCAGTGCCGCGCGTTGCGGGATTTGAAACCAGGAGGACTGCAAACAGGAAATTGGCATGCAGAGGAATAAATCCCTCTCCTGGCGGCGCTCACATTCCCGTAATCGCGTCCGGAAAATGAGGCACGCTCGCGTCTCGTCATCGCGCTTAGGGGCCGCCGGCGGGATTTCAATAAAAATCTGTTAATTTCTTTCGGACGCTTTTGACAGGCGACGAATAGCGCGTCTTAGATGCAATCCAAGGCTATTGGAGTGCGTTAGCACAACCTTCGATAGGGTTTACTTAATTAGCATCGCATAAATCATTTCAGGGACTTCTGACATCAACTTCGGGGCGTGTGATGGTCATGAGCTTTTTTCGTCGTAATGAAGAACCCGTCAAGCCGGGTTTGAGAATATCCAGCCATCGCCAGATGTTGTCCGTCACCGAACAGACGGCCCTCGTGGACAAGCCGCCAGTGCAGTACAGCGTTTCGGAAGTCGATGATTTCCAGGCTTTCGGCACGGTGATCGAGGAGAACAAGCAATCCTCCGAGGAGCTGCTGGTCAGCCTGACGTCGCTGCAGGAGCGGGTTTCCTCGCTGCTTGGCGCACACACCCACTCGCTCAACGAAACGGGCGCGCTGAGGGCCGAATGCTCGCGTCTCGGCTCATTGCTGGACTACGAGAGCAATGCACGGCGCAAGGCCGATCAGGAAAACCAGCGCCTGACGGTCGACAACAAGGAGCTGAAGCTCGACAGCAGCCAGCTTCGCGTGGAGGCCGGCACCTACCGCGAAGAACTGGTGAAGCTGCAGGGCGTGCACGAGCTGACGCGGGAAGAATTCACCGTCGTCGAGGCCCGGCTGATCGACGCCGAACGCGAGATTCGCGACAGGGCGCTGCAGTTCGACGAGGTTTCCTCACAGCTTCGCCGCACGCAGCAGGACCATGATGCCCGCAGCCGCGAATTGGCGACGACCCGCGAAAAGCTGGAGCTGGAAACCACGGCTCATCAGTTGCTCGTCGAAAGCTCGCGCCGCGAAAACAGCATTCAGCTTCGCGAGCTCGCGCGCCTCAACGAGGAGCGCAGCCACCTCAAGACCAACCTTTCGGAGCATGAGGCGCTGACTCGCGGCCTGCAGTCCTCCGTCGCCAATCTGAAGCAGGATCTAACCGCTTCCGAGGAGCGCTACCGCCGCCTCGAAGCCGAATTCGAAACGCTGGAAACCTCCTCGACGCTCGAAATCGCCAATCTGCGTACCAGGCATGAGGCGATCGGCTCCAAGGCTGAACTCGTCGAAAAGCTGCTGTCGACCGCCAACAGCCGCAACAAGATGACGGACGAAGAGCTGCAGTCCACCCGCGTCGAACTGAAGCGCAGCAAGTCCGAGCTTGCCACAGCTCTGGCGCGCCTGGAACGGATGACCGACGAGATCAACCGCGTGCGCCTCAACGGCACGGAAAGCGAAGCGGCCCGCCGCGAGCTGGCCGCCCATAGCAACGATCTGGTGATGAAGCTGCGCGAGGCCGAAAGCTACCGCAACAAGCGCGACCGCGAGATCGAAGCCTTCAAGCATGAACTCGATACGCGTCTGGATACCGACCGATACGAAATCAGCCAGCTCCGGACGAGCCTGGAAATCGCCAAGTCGGAAATCCGCCAGCTCCGCGCCGAACGCGCTATCCTCAGCGGCCAGCTCGAAGTGGCGCGCGGCGATCGCCCAAGCCTCGCAGACGCCCTGGCCGTCGAAGAGCCTGCGAAGGAAGAGGTCCGCATGCCGACTGCCACCTTCGCTCCGATGATCGATATTTCCAACAAGTCGCTGCGCAACGGCATGATCGCCGGCTCCGTCAATGACGAACTCTCCGCCATCGAAGCCAATCTGCGCACGCCGCCGGCAGAGTGATCGAGACTTTCTTCGACGGGAAGAGAACTTTCCGCCGAAGGCAAAAGCAGCACCCCTGACAGCCCTCCGCCATGCAGCCCGGAACCGGAGCCTGCCTTCATGAGTTTGAAGGCAGGGTCTGGAGGAGGCGCTCACATGGAACATGTCCAAAATCGGCCTGAGGATCAGCAGAAAATCTATCAGCGCTGGGCACCGGTCTATGACCGGGTCTATCGCGGTCTCCTGCGCGACGGGCATCGCACGCTGGCGAGGCTTGCCGCTGAYGCCGGTACTGACATTCTGGAAATCGGCGTCGGCACCGGACTGGTGCTCTCTCATTATCCGCGCCGCTCCCGGGTGACGGGCATCGACATTTCCGAGCATATGATTGCCAGGGCGCGGGAAAAAGTCATCCGGCAGAAACTTTTCCATGTCCGGCAATTGCAGGTGATGGATGCCCACGCGCTGGCCTTCGAGGACCGGTCCTTCGATGCGGTCTGCCTGCCCTTCGTCATCACGCTCATCCCYGAGCCGGAACGGGCGCTCAATGAATGCGCCCGTGTTCTGCGGTCGGGCGGCGAGATCATCCTGGCCAGCAAGCTCGGCGACGGCGCCGGGCTGCAGGGTGCGATCGAGGAAGCCGTGGCGCCGCTCGCCCGGCGCATCGGCTGGAGCTCCGCCTTCCGGATCCGGAGAATCACCAACTGGGCACGCGAGAGTTGTTTCGATTCCATTGAAATATTGCCGGTTTTCCCGAACGGCTTCTTCAAGGTCGTTCGCCTCAAACGGCGCGCACAGGATGCTTGAGATGGAACTTTTTTCGTCCCAATGCGTGTCGCGATCTTTCAGATTCGCTTCCACGCTTTAGGTCTTTGTTTTCTGCATGTCGCAATCGCAAAACCGCAGCATAGTTTGCGCAACGTGCTTCAAGCGTGTTTTCAGTCGGGCTTTCGCTCGCCGGGGATCTTGATGACCACGGATTTCTTCCTCTTCATCGTCGTAGGTTTCTGCGCGCAGATCATCGATGGCGCGCTCGGCATGGCCTTCGGCGTGCTCTCCACGACCAGCCTGCTGGCGCTTGGCGTGCCGGTCGCCAATGCCAGCGCGATGACGCATGTGACGGAGATGTTCACGACGGCCGCATCGGGCATTTCCCATGCCTGGCACCGGAATGTCGACTGGAAGCTCGTGGCGCGGCTCGCACCCGCCGGCATGATCGGCGGGGCGGTCGGCGCCTTCCTGCTTGCAAACGTCGAAGGCAAGATGATCGAGCCTTTTGTCTCGGCCTATCTGATCGCCATCGGACTTATCATTCTCTGGAAGGCTTTCCACCCGACGCCCAAACGTAACGTGCATGATTGGATGGTGCCACCCGTCGGGCTCTGCGGCGGCGTGCTCGATGCCATCGGCGGCGGCGGATGGGGACCGATCGTCACCAGTTCGCTCGTCGGCCGCGGTCACGATCCGAAGCGGGTGATCGGCTCGACCAACTTCACCGAATTCGCGGTGACGCTGATCATCTCGATCACTTTCGTCCTGACGCTCGGCTGGTCGGAACTCGGCTCGGCGGTGGGCCTGATCATCGGCGGGGTGATCGCTGCCCCCTTCGGCGCGATCCTCGTCAAGCGGCTGCCGGTGAAACCGCTGATGATCGCGGTTTCGATCATCATCATCGCGACGTCGGCGATCCGGTTCTTCTAAGCGGTGTTGCGGCCGAAATAGACGTCGACGGCTGCTATCCTGTCGCCGTCGAAACGGAAGCTCTCGATGTTTCGGAACGCTTTGCCGTCGGTCATCTCCGCCCGGTAGCGCACGACAGCCTCATCGCCACGGACCACCAGGAATTCGATATCGAAGGCATTCAGCTCCGGCTCGTTCGGCCAGCAGCGCTCGAAATAGGTGGCTCGGTCGATATGATCATCCTGCGGGCTGGAGAAGGTGAAGTCCTCCGTCAGCATCGCGCCGACGATATCCTTCCGACGATCCAGATAGGCTGTATAGAGATTGCGCAGCATTTTCGCGCGGTCCTCATCTCTGTCGCTCATGACTGCTACTCTTTTGGAATTCTGATTGCATATTGCAATCAGTTAGGGGCGAAATTATGACTTTCAATCCCTTTTGCCGTTGGCGGCAGGTCGGATCGGGCGGAATCCGTCCTTGGCAGCCCCCAGGGTGATGCGTAAAGTGAGGATCGCTTCATCTTGGCCGCGGCCAGACTGTACCGAAGAAGATCCGCAATGACCGACACCCAATGGGACGCCGCAAAGGCGGCGCCCGGCTCCGCCTACTGGAAACGCAATCTCGTCATCTCGCTCGTGGGCTCGTTCACGACCATCGTGGCGATGACGCTGCTTCTTCCCTTCCTTCCGCTTTATGTGGAGGAGCTTGGCGTGAGCGATCATGCGGCGATCGTGCAGTGGTCGGGTATCRCTTATGGCGCGACCTTCTTGGCCGCGGCCTGCGTGGCGCCGATCTGGGGTCGGCTGGGTGACATCTATGGACGCAAGCTGATGCTGGTGCGCGCCAGCCTCGGCATGACCATCGCCATCTCGCTGATGGGCATGGCCGGAAATATCTGGCAGCTCGTGGCACTGCGCCTCTTCGTCGGCCTCGCCGGCGGTTATGCCTCCGGGTCGATGGTGCTGGTGGCGACACAGACGCCGAAGGACCGCTCCGCCTGGGMGCTCGGTGTGCTCTCATCCGGAATCATGGCTGGCAACCTTGTCGGCCCGCTGATCGGCGGGGCGCTGCCGCCCATCATTGGCATCCGCGGCACATTCCTGGCCGCAGGCGGCATGATCTTCCTTGCCTTTCTCGCCACCACTTTCCTCATCAAGGAGGAKAAGTCGGCGGCCCGCAAACAGGCGGCCAAGGCGTCCGGCGGCTGGAAATCCATTCCCGACAAGGGGCCTGTTGTCGCGATGCTGGTGACTGGCCTGCTGCTGATGCTCGCCAACATGTCGATCGAGCCGATCATCACCGTCTATGTGGCGCAGCTCGTGCCCGATCAGGGTCGGGTGACGATGGTCGCCGGTATCGTCATGTCGGCAGCGGCGCTCGGCAGCATTCTCTCGGCTTCGCGGMTCGGCAAACTTGCCGACCGGATCGGCCACTGGCCGGTCATTGCCGGCGCGTTGGCAATAGCAGGCCTGCTGCTCATTCCGCAGGCCTTCGTGACCGCTTCGTGGCAGCTCATCGCCCTGCGTTTCCTGATGGGTGTGGCGCTCGGCGGGCTCCTGCCCTGCATCACCGCCGTCATCAGGCATAGTGTGCCGGATAGCGCGGCCGGCAGCATCCTCGGCCTTTCCATCTCTTCGCAGTATGTGGGTCAGGTTGTCGGGCCTGTTCTCGGCGGTTTCGTCGGCGGGCATATCGGCATGCCGGCGGTGTTTCTCGGCACCTGCGTTCTACTGCTCGCAGGCGCGGGCTTTGCGTGGTTGGTGCGGCCAAAGGAAGAAGCCTGATCGTCAGGCTTTTCCGCAGATCATCTCGACGCCGGATTGCGCCAAAGCCTCCAGCGTTTCACGGCTATCGCCGGCTCGCGCGCGGACAGCAAGCGAATGCATGATGGCCGAGGCGAGCTTTGCCAACATGTGAGGATCGGCACCACCGGGTAGTTCGCCGCGCTCCCTAGCGAGCGTCATGCGTTTCTCGATCTCGCCGTMAAAATCGTTGAGGCTGCGGTTCAGCACATCCCGAACGCGCTCGTGCTGGATTGCTTCGGCCGTTGCGGTGCCTATGAGGAAGCAGCCGCGTGCGGCCGTTTCGCCGTGAAGATAGATATCGAGGGCGCGACCGTAGACACGCGCTAGATTTTCGCGAAGCGTCAGCGATGGATCGAGAGCGTCTGCCAGCACGCCCATGCTTTCCGCTCTATAGCCCTCCAGGGCATCAAGGTAGAGATTCTCCTTGTCACCGAAAGCGCCGTAGAGGCTTGGACGGTTGAGCTGGGTGGCGGCACTCAATGTATCCAGCGATGTGCCGGCAAAGCCCCGGTCCCAGAACACCTCCCTCACCTTTTCCAATGTCACTTTCGCATCGAAGGCCCTTGGGCGGCCACGTTTCTTCTCGCTCATTTTGTACCGTTTCGCATAAAATAATTGACCAAGTAAATTTTATGCGAAATAGTACAAATGTCCAACGGATTGATGCGCGCCGGTCTTGYACCGCGCAGGAGGAGGAACCCATGAGGCTCTACATGCATGCAGCGGCCTGTTCGCTTTCGCCGCATATCGTCTGCCGGGAGCTGGATATCGATATCGAGCTCATCACTGTCGATCGAAAGACGCATCGAACCGGCAACGGCGAGGATTACCTCGGTATCAACGGCAACGGCTATGTACCGGCGCTGGTGCTCGATGACGGCAAGGTGCTGACGGAGGGACCGGCGATCGTGCAGTTTCTTGCCGATAGTGTTCCTGACGGGAGAAAGATGTTGCCCGAGATCGGCAGCTTTGGCCGCAATCAGGTGCAGTCCCTACTGAACTTCATCACGTCAGAACTTCACAAGCCGATGGCCATGCTCTTCAAGGCCGACTATGCAACAGCACATGAGGCAATGCGCGCCGTCGTTCACAAGCGCCTCGACTGGATCAATGCAAGGCTTGCCGGCCCCTATCTCACCGGCGGGGATTTCACTGTCGCGGATGCCTATCTCTTCGTCTGCCTGAACTGGTCGCCCTGGATAGAAATCGATCTCGATCGTTTTCCCGCGCTTCCTGCCTTCATGAAGCGTGTTGCGGCCCGCCCGGCCGTGCAGGCGGCGTTGAGCGAGGAAGGGCTGATGGCCTTCAATGCCGGCGGCAACTTCTTTGCGCCGATCGCCTATATCCAATCCGCCGGATATGTCGGCTCTCCGGTCCGGCCGTGATAGGATGCCGGTCCCGCGGGTAGCACCGCCGGACCGGATTATCCTCCGATGCTTGATAATCCTTCCCAAGCAGCATGGATTATCGAAAGCCTTCGATGGCGGCATCTTCACTCCATCGAAACCGGAAGCCCGGTTCACACAAAGGAGCGAACGATGAGCACCATAGCGGAGAATGCCGCGCAGACGGGTAGAACCATGAAAGCCTACAGGGTTCATGCATTCGGACCGCCGGAAGTCATCATCGCCGAGGATGTCGAGATCCCCGCGCCCGGCAAGGACGAGGTTCTGATCAAAGTACACGCGGCCGGTGTCGGCCCTTGGGATGGCTGGATCCGTTCGGGAAACAGTGCCCTGCCCCAGCCGCTGCCGTTGACGCTCGGTTCCGATCTCTCGGGCACGGTCGAAGCGGTCGGCGACGGTGTTACGCATGTGACCCGCGGCGATGCCGTCTATGGCGTCACCAATCCCCGCTTCATCGGTGCCTATGCCGAATATGCGATCGCGGCAGCGGGCATGATTGCCCTGAAGCCCGCAAGCATTGGCCATATCGACGCCGCCTCGATCCCCGTCATCGCGGCGACCGCAAAGCAGGCGCTGTTCGATCACGCGAAGCTCACCGCCGGGCAGACGGTGCTGATCCACGGTGCGGCAGGCAATGTCGGGGCCTATGCCGTGCAATTCGCCCGCAAGGCCGGGCTGAAGGTGATCGCCACAGCCAGCGGCGGCGATATCGAGACCGTCAAGCGGCTCGRCGCCGATGTGGTTGTCGATTTCCGCAGCCAGCGCTTCGAGGATTTCGCCCGCGATGTAAATGCAGTCATCGATCTTGTCGGTGGGGAGACCCAGGCACGCTCCTTCCCGGTGCTGAAGCGTKGCGGCAAGCTGATTTCCGCCGTCTCGCAGCCGGATCAGGATCTCGCCAAAGCGCATGGCGTCGAGGCCTTATTCTTCCTCGTCAAGGTCACGACGAAAGAGCTGAGCGAAATCGCTGCGATGGTCGATGATGGCGAACTCGAAACCAATGTCGGTGATGTGCTGCCACTCGATGCGGCGATCGCGGCGCATGAAATGCTGGAAGGCAAACGCGCGCATGCCAAGGGCAAGATCGTGTTGGACGTCAGGTGAGAATGACCTCGGACGGGCGTCCGGCGGAAAACAGTCCCGGCGGACGTTTTTTCACGCCATCCATTTGCGGTGTTCGGCAAAACGCTCCACCAGCATATCGAGGAACAGCCGCACCTTGGTCGGAAGATGGCTGCGGTTCGGATAGACGGCGTTGATATGGATCTCAACGCCGCGATAATCCGGCATCATGCGCACCAGGCGACCGGCCTCCAGATCCTCGAAAACGACGAAGCTTGGGGCGAGGAAGATGCCCTGCCCATTCAGTACCAGATAGCGCAGTGTCTCCGCGCTGTTGGAAATTATGCTGCCGCCCACTTTGACGCTCGCCAGCCGCCCCTCTGCATCCTCGAAGCGCCATTCCTCGCCAAAGGGATAATAGGCATATTGCAGGCAGTTGTGCTCGGCGACTTCAGCCGGCGTCGTCGGCATCGCGTGGGTCTTGAGATAATCCGGCGAGCAGACGAGGAAGTGCCGCCATGGCGTCAGCTTGCGCGCGACGAGGCTCGAATCCGGAGATGGCGTGGTGCGGATCACCAGATCATATCCGTCCTCGATCATATCAATTGACCGCTCGCCGATGTTGAAATCGATCTGGACCGCCGGATAGAGCGTCATGAATTCATTGATGACGGGCAACAGGAAACGGACGATGGCGCTGCTCGTATAGAATCTGAGCGTGCCACGCGGCGTGGAGCTCAATGCGCCGGCGGCGCGATCCGCCTCTTCCAGATCGGCCAGGATCTGCGACGAGCGCTCATAGTAATATTTGCCGGTTTCGGTCAGGCTGACCTTGCGCGTGGTGCGGTTCAGAAGCCGCACTCCAAGGCGATCTTCCAATGATTGCACATGGTTGCCCACCATGGTCACGGACATGTTGAGGCGCCGCGCGGCAGCCGAAAAGCCGCCGCATTCCACCACCCGACCGAAGACTGTGAGGCTGGTCAGCCGATCCATATCGCTCCTCGATTATCCGCTGAGAGTTGATGATCTTTCCCGAAAACAGCAGATTATCAGAAACAATGTCCGGGTCCATCTTCCTCCCATCGAACAGGGCTTCGCACGAACGGGGCCAAGACGAATGGAGAAGGACAATGGTCGAACTGCCCCGCAACGAAGTTTTCAAGAACGTCCAGCAGGCCGGAACCGCCCCCACCGCGGAAGCTTCGGCACCGACCGCGGAAGCAATGGCTGCAGCAGCAGCGACCTCAGAAACCCCGAAGAAGACCGGCCGCAAACTCATCAAGCGCGCCGTCCTCGCCGCGGCCCTGCTTGCCGGCGTCGCCTTCGCCGGCGATTTCGGCTATCGCTACTGGACGGTCGGCCGCTTCGTCGAATCCACCGACGATGCCTATGTGAAGGCCGACTACACGACCGTCGCTCCGAAGGTCGCCGGCTATATCAAGCAGGTCCTCGTCAACGATAACGATACCGTCAAGGCCGGTCAGGTTCTCGCCCGCATCGACGATCGCGATTTCCAGGCCGCCCTCTCGCAGGCCAAGGCCGATGTGAAGGCTGCCGAGGCTGCGGTCACCAATCTCGATGCGCAGGTCGCGTTGCAACAGTCGATCATCGGACAGGCGCGCGCCACGCTTAACGCATCGCAGGCTTCGCTTACCTTCGCCCAGTCCGATGCCGACCGCGCAAGCCGACTGATCACCAACGGCGCCGGCACGCAGTCCCGCGCCGAGCAGAGCCAGTCGCTGAAAGATCAGGCCGCGGCCGCTGTCGAGCGGGATCAGGCTGCATTGGTTGCCGCTGAGAACAAGGTACCGGTGCTGCAGACGCAGCGCGAGCAGCTGCTCGCTCAGCGCGACCGCGCCGCAGCCGCTGCCAGCCAGGCCGAGCTCAACCTCTCCTATACGCAAATCGTTGCTGCCGTTGACGGCACGGTCGGCGCCCGCTCCATCCGCGTCGGCCAGTATGTCAGCTCGGGCACGCAACTGATGGCAGTCGTGCCGCTGCATGCCGTCTATGTCGTCGCCAACTTCAAGGAAACGCAGCTGACCTTCGTGCGCCCCGGCCAGACGGTGGAGATCAAGGTCGATAGCTTCCCGGATGTCGCCATCAAGGGCCACGTGGACAGCGTCTCACCGGCAAGCGGCCTCGAATTCTCGCTGCTGCCGCCCGACAATGCCACCGGCAACTTTACCAAGATCGTGCAGCGCATCCCGGTCAAGATCGTCATCGATGACGAACGCCTTGCCGGCCTGCTGCGCTCGGGCATGTCTGTCATCCCCGATATCGATACCAAGGCCGCTCAGACCTCCGCGGCCGAGGAGGAAGGATTATCCACTCCTGCTGGATGATCCTTCCATTTCTTCCTCTGACATCACCCAAACAGCGTCATGAGACAGTTTTCCGCAGAGCGGGAAGGAGATAAGTCATGGCTACGCTTCAGATCGCCGCAAACAGCAACTCGGTCGCGCGCCCTGGCGCCGCGATCGTTTCCGCTACGGCCGTCCTCGCTGCCGACCCCGCCATGAGCCCGCTTCGCATGTGGACAGCTGTCGTCGGCTCCACGCTCGGCGCCTTCATGGCGATCCTCAACATTCAGATCGTCAATGCCTCGCTTGCCGACATCCAGGGCGCCATCGGCGCCGGCACTGACGATGGCGGCTGGATCTCGACCTCGTATCTCATCGCTGAGATCGTTGTCATTCCGCTCAGCGCATGGCTCGCCCGGGTCTTTTCGGTCCGCAACTATCTGTTGGTCAATGCGGTGCTCTTCCTGATCTTCTCGGTTGCCTGTGCCTTCGCGGTCAATCTGCAGCAGATGATCATCCTGCGCGCCATCCAGGGTTTTTCCGGCGGCGTGCTGATCCCCATGGCCTTCACCATCATCATCACGCTGCTGCCCAAGGCCAAGCAGCCGATCGGCCTGGCGCTCTTTGCCCTTTCGGCAACGTTCGCACCGGCAATCGGCCCGACTATCGGCGGCTACTTCACCGAAAACTGGGGCTGGGAATATATCTTCTATATCAACCTCGTGCCCGGCGCGCTGATGGTGGGTATGCTCTGGGCTTCGCTCGACCGTGCGCCGATGAATCTCGGCCTGCTTGCCAAGGGTGACTGGCCGGGCATCATCACCATGGCGATAGGGCTTGCAGCACTTCAGACCGTGCTGGAAGAAGGCAACAAGGAAGACTGGTTCGGCTCGGATTTCATCGTCCGCCTCTCGGTTATCGCTGCGGTTTCGCTGACACTGTTTCTGGTGATCGAGCTGAAGACCGCCCATCCGCTGCTGAACCTGCGCCTGTTTGCCCGCCGTAATTTCGGCTTCGGCATCCTTGCGAATTTTCTGCTGGGCATCGCGCTCTATGGCTCGGTCTTCGTGCTGCCAATCTACCTGACCCGTATCCAGGGCTATAATTCCGAACAGATCGGCCTGGTGCTTGCCTGGACCGGCATCCCGCAGCTGCTGCTGATTCCGCTGGTGCCGCGCCTGATGAAGCGCTTCGACATTCGCCTGCTGATCGTCGTCGGCTTTGCCCTCTTCGCCGCTTCGAACTTCATGAACGTGTACATGACGGGCGACTATGCGAGCGACCAGCTCTTCTGGCCGAATGTCGTGCGTGCCGTCGGTCAGGCGCTTGTCTTCACGCCGCTCTCTGCGATCGCCACCGCAGGCATCGAGCCGGGAAATGCCGGTTCGGCTTCCGCCCTCTTCAACATGATGCGCAATCTCGGCGGCGCGGTCGGCATCGCCTCGCTGCAGACCTTCCTGTCGAAGCGCGAGCAGTTTCACTCGAACATCCTGACCAACTCGGTCTCCGTCTTCGAGGAAGCTACCCGCGATCGCGTCGCCAGGATGACCGCCTATTTCATGAGCCACGGCGTCAGCGATCAGGCGCTTGCCACCCACAAGGCGGTCGTTGCCATTGCGCTGAAGCTGCGCAAGCAGGCCAATATCATGGCCTTCAGCGACACCTTCTTCCTGCTCGGCGTCGCCCTGGTCATCGCCCTGCTTGCCAGCCTGCTTCTGAAGAAATCCAGCCAGATCTCCGGTGGAGGCGCTCACTGAGCGCCCCTGCCCCAGTGTAGGAGAACACCCATGACCACCCTCCTCGACATCGACTATGCCGTTGAAACCAAGGCACCCGCCGGCAGCCGCCACACGACTGCCGTGCTCGACCTCATCGAATGGCTGACTGGCGACGAATGTCATGCCCTCGACGAGGCAGGCCTCGTCTCCGGTCTCGGCCGCCGCCTGCGGGCGCTCGGCGTTCCCGTCGATCGGCTGACGCTGCATCTCATGACCCTGCACCCGGAATTCATCGGCCGCACCATTGCCTGGGCGCCGGGTGAACCGGTGGAGATCCATGACCGCGAGCATGGCGCGCGCCTCGCCATCGCCAACACGCCGCTGCACAAGGTTTTCGAAACACGCGAGATGCTGATCGTGGGACCGGGCCAGAGCCCTCATGGTCGTTGGCAGCATCTCGACGTCTTCACCGGACGCGAGCTCGTGCAATTGATGATCGCCCCACTCTGCAACGCCGACGGCCCCGTCAGCGCCGCCATTTTCGGCACCAAGCGGCCGGGCGGGTTCACCGCCCATGAAATGCAGGTGATCGAACGTATCGTGCCGGCGCTACGCAATACCAGCGAACTCCGCATTCTGCGTCAGGTCGAGCTMAGCCTGCTCGACACCTATATCGGGCCGATGACGGCAAGCCGCATTCTGGCCGGCCGCATCCGCCAGGGCGAGATCGAAACCATGMAGGCCGCGCTGCTGCTCTGCGACTTGCGTGGCTTTACCGAACTTTCCAACCGCTTGCCGGGAGACACGGTGCTCGGCTTGCTGAACGCTTATTTCGACCGAGTCATTCCGGCGATCACGCGAGAAGGCGGCGAAGTGCTGAAATTCATGGGGGACGCGGTGCTTGCCTTCTTTCCCGGCTTCGATGCCACCCGTACCTGCAATGCAGCACTCTCGGCGGCGCGAGCGATCCTCGAAGCGCTGGATGGCTTCAATTATGACGGCATCGGCGCCAAGGCTGGCATCGCCTTGCATCACGGCGAAGTCAGCTACGGCAATATCGGCTCCGGCCGGCGGCTGGACTTCACGCTGATCGGCGGCGACGTCAATCTCGTCAGCCGTATTCAGGGGGCGTGCAGCGAACTTGGGGAGGCGCTGCTGATGTCCGAGGCGTTTATTGAAGAGGCAAAGCCGGAGGACGCAGTATCGGTGGGAAGCCATCGGCTGAAGGGCTTTCCGGACGAGGTGGAGCTTTATACCGTGAAGTGAGGCCCTCGCTCGTTGACCCAGCCCTTCGCATGGCTCAGGGCGTTCGTGACTGCGATCGATTCACTGGATCAATTACTGCCGCTACGCGACACATCACTCACTCCTCGTTCCCCCCGCGGCCGTAGGCCCAGTCCATGTAGAGGTCGAGCGCCTTGCGGGTGAAAGGGCCTTCCTGGAAATTGCGGCCGTCGAGCCTGTTGACCCCGACGACCTTGGAATAATTGCCGCTTGTGAAGATCTCGTCGGCGCCCATGAAGTCCTCGACCGAGAGCGTCGCCTCGCGTACGTCGAAGCCGGCCTTGCGCAAGAGGCCGATGACGCGCAGGCGCGTGATGCCAGCGAGGAAGGTACGGTTGGCGACCGGGGTGAAGACTACGCTATCCTTGACCATGAAGACATTTGAGGAAGCGGTTTCGACCACATTGCCGTTCATGTCGCGCATCAGGGCGTTGTCGAAGCCACGGCCTCTCGCCTCGGCAATGGCGCGACCGCTGTTCGGGTAGAGCGCGCCCGCCTTGGCGTCGGTCATCGCGGTTTCCGGCGTCGGGCGACGGTAGGGCGACACGGTGAGCGAGGAACCGCCGTGGCCGCCCATGGCCGCCTCGAACAGGCAGAGCGCGAAACGCGTGGATTCGCGATCAACGGTCACAACGCTGCCCGGCGAGCCGTGCTCACCCCAGTACATAGGTTTGATATAGATCGGCGTCTTGCCGTCGAACTTCTTCAACCCGTCCCAGGCAAGCGCCTCGATCTCTTCGGCCGTCTTGACCGGCTTCAGGCCCATGGCAACGGCAGAGCGGTTGATACGCTGGCAATGCAGGTCGAGATCGGGTGCGATGCCATCGAACCAGCGGGCTCCATCGAAGACGGTGGAGCCGAGCCACATGGCATGCGAAGTCGGCCCGATCAGCGGCGGGTTGCCGGCAATCCACTCTCCCTCGACATAGGTCCAGGTGGTCGTGCGGGGTGACGTATCGACGGACATGGCGCTCTCCTTCTGAAGTCGGCAAAGCAAAATCCTCCATGCCGGGGACGGTCAAGCGCAAATTGACGGTTGAAACATCGAAGCAAGAAAATGCCCGATAGTGCGCTAGGATTGAAATATTGATGCGCGTGTCTTGGTCCCAAAGCGATGGGTCTATAAAGGAAAATGATGGATAGGCGACTGGATCGAGCCCCCCGCCGCATGTCATCATGGATGAGGAAAAGCGTGTGCGGGGCCAGGAGAGAAACCGATGAAAGCCATGTATTACGAAGCCTTCGAACAGGCGCCGGAGATCCGCACCGTGCCGKATCCGACACCTTCGGAAGATGGCGTGGTCATCAAGGTCGGCGCGACAGGGCTTTGCCGCAGTGACTGGCACGGCTGGATGGGGCATGACCCTGATATCCGCCTGCCGCATGTGCCGGGGCATGAGCTTGCGGGCAAGATCGTGGCGACGGGCAAGGGCGTGGTGCGCTTCAAGGTCGGCGACCGGGTGACAGTGCCCTTTGTTTCCGGCTGCGGCCACTGCAGCGAATGCCATTCCGGCAACCAGCAGGTCTGCCCCAACCAGTTCCAGCCGGGCTTCACTCACTGGGGTTCGTTCGCCGAATATGTCGGCATCGATTATGCCGACACCAATCTGGTGCATCTGCCCGAGAGCGTGGATGATGCGACGGCGGCAAGCCTCGGCTGCCGCTTTGCGACCTCCTTCCGCGCCGTTGCGGATCAGGCGCGCACCGGACCGGGCGAGTGGATTGCGGTGCATGGCTGCGGCGGTGTCGGCCTTTCGGCGATCATGATCGCCAGCGCGCTTGGGGCCAATGCGATCGCCATCGATATCTCCGTGGAAAAGCTGGCCTTTGCGCGCGAGTGCGGGGCGGTGGCAACGATCAATGCCTCCGCAGTTGGCGACGTACCGGAAGCCGTGCGCGAGATCACCAAGGGCGGCGCGCATGTGTCCATCGACGCGCTTGGTCATCCCGCCACCTGCTTCAATTCGATCAAGAACCTGCGCCGGCGCGGCCGCCATGTGCAGGTGGGCTTGATGCTCGGCGAGCATTCCACACCGCAGATCCCGATGGCGCAGGTGATCGGCCACGAACTGGAAATCTACGGCAGTCATGGCATGCAGGCGTGGCGCTATGACGCCATGCTAGCGATGCTCGCCGCAGGCAGGATTGCGCCGCAGAAACTGATCGGCAGGCGTATCAGCCTTGCGGAGGGAGTGCCGGCGCTGATGGCGCTCGACAAGGCCGAGGGTACCGGTATCAGCGTGATTACGCAGTTCTAGGACGGTGGGACGGCAGTTTGCGCCTGGGCGGACTACCGGATACGAGGTTGCGGCCCCACCTATTTGTGACGAAGCCGCCGGCCCGCCGGCGGCGATGGGGGAGTCCATGAGCGAAACACAACGCAAGCTGACGACGATCTTTGCTGCCGACGTGCAGGACTATACGCGTTTGATGGGCGAGGATGAGGAAGGCACGCTCGCGATGTTGAAGCATTATCGCGACGCCATGTCCCGCCTGATCACCTCGCATGGCGGACGGGTGGTCAATACCTGGGGAGACGGGCTGCTTGCAGACTTCCCAAGCGTCGTCGAAGCGGTTCGGGCAGCAATCGACGTACAGAATGAGCTTGCCGGCAAGAATGCGGCGCGACCCACGGATGGGCGGATGCTCTTCCGCATCGGCATCAATCTTGGCGATGTCATCGTCGAAGGCGACGATATCTATGGCGATGGCGTCAATATCGCCGCGCGGCTGCAGGCTTCGGCACCGGCCGGCGGGATCGTGATCTCGAACACTGTCTATGACCAGGTGCGAAACAAGGTGGCCGTCGGCTTCGACTTTCTGGGGCCTCTGGATATGAAGAATGTCGCCGATGCCGTGCCCAGTTATGCCGTGCGCATCGGCCATGTCAGTGCAGAGTCGCAGAAGCCGGCAGCCGTTCCTGACCGCCCCGTCGAGAGGCCGAGGTCCAGACCAGCGCCAGCCCCGCGCGGCAGGCTGAACAAGCTCGGCGGCATCCTCGCCGTCATCGGCGCCATGCTCGTCGTCATCAATATTGCCAGCTGGGAAGGTGAGTTTTGGGCCGTCTGGCCGCTACTTGCCTTCGCCTTTCTGGCGGCCATGACATGGGTGCGTATTCAAGACCGGTTCGATCAGCGCATCGCAGCACTTGCCATCGTTGGGGTTGGCCTGATCGCCATCAACATGCTGACATGGCAAGGAACTTTCTGGGCAATATGGCCGCTGCTGGGGCTCTCGGTCGCCGCCGGCATCCGCTGGGCGATGCGCGACTGAGGCTCAGGCGTGTCGCGCCAACCGAAATGCGGCGCCGTCGATCATCATCTGCAACCCGGCTTCGAAGAAGGCCTCGTGCCCGTAGTTGCGGTAATGCGTAATCGCCCGGCGCGTCAGCGGGAAAGCGATTGCAGCGGCATCGAGCTTTTCCTGCTCCGGCGGCGGGTCGGCCTGCTCCTCGATGACGCAGCCAACGGTGTAGCGATCGACCGCGACGAGCAATTCCATGGCGAATTCCACCTCCATGCCTGATTTGACGAGGATCGCGATATGGGCTTCGATATTGGCAAGATCCTGCGGATCGGCTTCAGTACCGGCATGCACCCGACCACCGTCGCGGTAGCTCAAGAGCGTGCGGCGGAAATTGCGGGCATTGTCGAGCATGAATTCCCGCCAGTCATCTGCCGAGGCCGGCCAGTCGTGTGTGTGGCCCCGCGCCATGATCTCCTCAGCCATCGCCTCGACAAGCGCCCGCTTGCTCTTGAAGTGCCAGTAGAGGGCAGGCTGGCGCACATTCAGCCGCTCGGCAAGCATGCGGGTGGAAAGGGCATCGATGCCCACCTCGTTCAAGAGCTTCAGCGCTTCGTCGACGATCTGCGCCCGATCCACTTTCATCGTTTTCGAATTCCCTGTTGCCATCTCAATTTATCAGCGATAAGGAACTTATCAGTGATAAATTTTCAGCCGATCCGATGAAAAAAGCGCTAGTCGTCGTCTATGCCACCGTAATCCTCGATGCCGCCGGCATTGGCCTGACCCTGCCGATCTTTCCGCGGCTGCTTCAGGATGTCGGCCATACCGACGATCTCGGATGGCGATTCGGCGCCTTCCTGGCCCTCTATGCGCTGATGCAGTTCATTTTCTCGCCGGTGCTCGGCTCGTTGTCGGACCGCTTCGGCCGCAAGCCGATCCTGATGCTATCGCTCGGTGGCGCGGCGATCGACTACGTGTTCATGGCCGCAGCGCCGTCGCTGTGGCTGCTCTTCATCGGCCGGGCGATCGCCGGCATTACGGGCGCCAGCAATGCGGTGGCCGCGGCATGCGTGACCGATATCACCGACGATGCGGAGCGCACGCGCCGCTTCGGCCAGCTCAGCGCCTGCTTCGGCATCGGCTTCATTGCCGGGCCGGCGATCGGTGGCGTGCTCGGAGAGTTCTCCGTGCGCCTACCCTTCATCGCCGCTGCCGCGCTCAATGCCGCCAACCTGCTGATGGCGCTATTCTTGCTGCCGGAGACGCGTAGATCTGGCACGGCTGCGGAGAAACAGGAGTTTTCGCCGCTTGCCCATTTCCGCTGGCTAATGGGCTACCGGCTGCTGCTGCCGCTTGCCGGCGCCTATTTCATTCTGGCGCTCGTCGGCGAAGTCGGCGGCACGATCTGGGTTCTCTACGGGCAGGACAAGTTTTCCTGGTCGCCGATGATGATCGGCATCTCGCTTGCCGCCTTCGGCTTCTTCCATGCCATCGTGCAGGCCTTCATCGCCGGGCCGATCAGCGAAAGATGGGGCGAGCACCGGACGCTCTTGATCGGCATCGTCGCCGACAGTGCGGCCTATATCATCATCGCGCTTTTGACGGAGGGATGGATGGCATTCCTGCTGATGCCGCTCTTCTGCCTCGGCGGTATCGGTGCGCCGGCCCTGCAATCTCTGGTGACGGCGCGCGTCGACGGCAATCATCAGGGACGTGTACAGGGATTGCTCGCGAGCACGACGAGCCTTGCCTCGATTATCGGGCCACTGGCGATCAGCACGATCTATTTCGCTTCGCGGGATATCTTTCCGGGGCTTGTCTGGGTGCTGGGCGCGGGTTTCTACGTGCTCTGCCTGCCGGTCGCCTTCACCCGCCGGCCGAAGGATGCCACGGCCTGAAAGTGGATGGCGGCGAGATAATCATCCCGCCGCCTGTTCCGATTACTTGATGCTGTTATTGGGCGACGCCGATCGAGGCGAGGTATTCGGCCGAAGCGATGATCTTCGACTTGTCCTTGATCTCGATGATCAGGCGCGGATTGCTTTCGACCTTGGCAAGCGCTGCGAAAACCGCACGCCAGTTGACGGTGCCCTCGCCGAGCGCCCAGTGTCGGTCGGCATAACCGTCGGCATCCTGCAGATGGACGTGGCCGAGGCGGTTGCCGGCGGCGTGAACGTAATAATCGACCGGCGGAGCGCCGGTATAGCCGTGAGCGTAATGCGCATGGCCRGTGTCGATGGAGACAGCGACTGCCGGCGAGTTGAAGCTTTCCGCCAAGGCTACGCGGATATGCGGATCCTTGTCTTCGATGTTCTCGATGACAAGGGTGCAGCCGATTTCCTCGGCGCGCTTCACCGCCTCGCGCATCGTCTGATGGCAATATTCAACGATCTTTTCGCGTTCGCCCTCGTTATTGTCGAGGTTGTTGTAGCTCCAGGTCGTGTAGGGGCTATGGACGACCATGTGCGTGCCGCCGATCGCAGCGCAGACATCGAGGCCCTGCAGCATGCGGCGGGAGACGACGGCGCGGATATCCGGATCCTGCGAGGCGATGATGAAGCCCCAGAACGGGCCATGGATGCCGACGCGGCCMTTGTAGCCGTCGAGCAGCTTCTTGACGTGATMGGCACGCGGCGTCCAGTCGCCGTTCAGCACCTCTGCATTGACGAAGCTCTGCAGCTCGAGATCGCGGGACTTTTCGAAGAGCCAGTCACGATGGTTTTCGAGTTCGTCGATCGTCATGGCTGCGCCGACGACGGGAAGTGAAGACATGGGGTTGCTCCGCTGATGGTATGGCCTGATTGGCGGGGAAGGATCGGCGCGTTCTATGCGCCTCTTCTGTGTCGCCGATATTACAGGCCGGTATCCCAGAAACAGCGGCTGCCAACCTGTCGCACTTGCGAAGCGGGAAGGCCATACCGATATGATCGTCGTCGGTTTCAGGGCTCGAGAGCGCGCAAAAGCCACCTCCGCTCGCCCTTCCCTGATTTTACGGCGGTTGCCAAAACGGCCGCAAAGGTCTATCGGACCGCCCCGCAAGAACAAGAAAGTGACATCATGTCCAACTCATTTGTGAAAACAGATGCCCGGACGGAGGCAAAGAGCTTCTTCGTGCTGGGCGACAAGGTCGAGCGACGGGCTCGCCTCACAGGCAACTGGCTCAACATCTTCGACGTGACGGTGGAGCCCCGCGGCAAGACGCCGCGCCACGCCCATGCAAGCCCGGAAGTCTTCCGGATCATCGAGGGTACGCTGACGATCTGGCGGCTCACAGATACCGGGCCGGAAGAGATCGAAGCGAGCGAAGGCGACATCGTCACCATCGCGCCCTTCATGGTGCATGGCTATTCCAACAACGGAACCGTCCCCGCGGTCTTTTCGGCTATCGTCGATCACGACATGGCCGAATTCATCGAGACCGAGGGTGTCACCGAACAGCCGCAGGACAGCCCGTCGCCGGAAACGGTGGCTCGTATGCGGGCGGCCGCAAACGCCCATGGGATCACGATCCTGGCGGCGTAGGTCGCATGCGCCGCAGCTGCAGGCAAAGAGATCGTCGAGGCATCACGCCGGCGTTAAACACATTCCCCATTTGACGACCCAACCGCTGCTTTCAATATTGCGCGCAGCAGTTGATGCGCTAGCATATACTTCGCCGTGGTTGGGGATTTGTAATCGTGTTTCTGCGCAGTGTCGTTTTTGGGTTTTTCGCATTCCTTACCTCGTTCGGAAACGCATGCGCAGACATTACAATAGAGCGTGTGCCGATTGATAATTCCGTTCCAGTTCTCCTCCTCAAAGGTGAATTTAGCAAATCCGACAATCCAGAACTGCTTGCCCGCGAAGTTGCGGCAAGCGGAGCCAGAGTAATCACCTTCGACAGTAATGGCGGCCACGTTCTCTCTGCGATGGCCTATGGGAGAATGATCCGCTCGCTAGGATTATCAACTCTGCAGCTCCGGTCCTCATAATGTGCCTCTGCCTGTGCGCTGGCGTTTGTCGGCGGCGTGAACCGCGAAGCGGACCCAGGCGCGATCGGCGTCCACCAGTCTTCCTTCTCGCCAGAAAGCAATATCGAAGGCAATGCCGCCGTCGCCGCGGTTCAGGCGATGACCGCAGAGATCATGACATACCTCATCGAGATGGATGTCGATCCCAAGCTGCTCCAGCTTAGCTTATCGGTTCCCAGCGATGACATGCGATATCTCACTGCAAAAGAAATGCAGAACTACAAGGTCACTTGGGGCAGCCTGCCCGCCCTGCCGGAGCGGGCGGCATCGCCCGGAGCTGCTCCGACCACCGTCCCGCCCTCGGCAAATGCTGAATTCGCTCCACTGACGATAGAGCAGAGGGCCCTCGTCTTTGTTACTGCCTACTACAGCGCATGGTCCCACGGGAACGCCGAAGCGGTTGTTTTTATGGAGGAGGCTTACGCCGATACAGTGGACTTTTATGGGAAGCCGACCCCCAAGGCGGTCGTTATCGGTGAAAAGCGGGACTTCGCATCAGGGTGGCCGATCCGGGCCTATAGTATAAAACCCGGGTCGGCGCGGATAACCTGCTCCGAGACCTGCAGGATAGACGGCGTCGTTGATTGGTACGCAAAGCGCGATGTGGGTGACCGCGTATCTTCGGGAACGGCGGAATTCTCTCTGGTTTGGGACCAGAGGGCCGGAACTATTATCTCGGAGACGGGCAAAGTCATAGAGACCRACAAGGGCGCGTCCCAACCCATTCGCCTGATATCGCAATGGCAAGAGCAGAATACTACGTGCCGAGGCGGCAGCGGGGATTCTGCTGAGACGCTGGCCGCTTGTAACAAGCGCGAGGCCATCGGGACGAAGCTCCAGGCTGTGGGCTGGTGTTATGGCCGTGAAGGCGAGTACGGGTATCAGATGGAGTGGCATGCTTGCGACGTCGCATCATCTCAAGAAAACGGAGCGGTCGCCGCAACGTCTGCGGCAACTAAGGTCAAGCGGCCAAACGCATCCGACTTCCCAATTCAAAGCCGGTTTACCGGAAAGACAGTGTTGCCGGACTTCAAAGGGCGTGACCGAGACTTCAACAATTTCAGAACACGCATCCGCGAGGGAATGCGCGAAGGACCGAATTTTGCCGGACGCTACACGCTTATTCAGATTGGTTGCGGTACCGGGTGCTCCTTCGTCATAGTCGCCAACAACCAGACAGGCCGCCCGGGATCTTTCCCTCGTGGTGGCGAAGACAACCTGTATTTGAATTTGGAATATAGCCGGGACAGCCGCCTTGTTGCCACTCAGTGGCTGAATTACGATGTCAATAAATGTTTCGTCGAATTCTTCGACTTCGACGGCAATACGTGGAAGCCCATCAGCAAGACTGAGATCGGCGACACCGAAGTCTGTTACAAGCCGATAGAGGAAAACCTTCGCTGAACTTACCGATTCATGTCGAGGGTCGGAAATCTCGAAGCGTCGACGCGGTGATCCGACTGTCGCCTGATCGGGTCGGCCCTTGCGGCCGATCCCTCTCCTCTGAAAACTGTCATAGAACGGCCCTATAAGGATTTTGCCCGGCGCCTCTTGCGCCGGATACGTTTCATCGACAGAATTGCGGCATGCCTGACAACGACCCTTCCAGTACCAATCCCGCCTCAACCAGCCGGGAGATTCCGGCCGACGATGGCGGAGATTACTGTTGTAGCAAGCGCGTTTCTTCCCGCTTCGGTTCAGGCATATCAAGGCTGCGCAGGGCGCGGCTCATCTCCAGGCTATCGCAACAGATCAAGCTCCCGATGTCGTCGACATCGGGCCGGTCGCCTATTGTTTTCATCTCAGAGGAGCGGCCCTTTATGACAGCGGCCGCATTTAACACCTGATGTTCTTCGACTGGATATCCGACCCTTCCGCCTGGGTTGGTCTGGCCACGCTTATCGTGCTCGAGATCGTTCTCGGCATCGACAATCTCGTCTTCATCGCGATCCTCGCCGACAAGCTGCCGCCGCATCAGCGCGACAAGGCGCGGCTCGTCGGCCTCGCGCTCGCGCTCGTCATCCGCATGGGGCTGCTTGCCTCCATTGCCTGGGTGGTGACGCTGACGACGCCGCTCTTCTCCATTCTGGGTTTCGACCTTTCGGGGCGCGACGTCATCCTGATCGTCGGCGGCCTCTTCCTGCTCTTCAAGGGTACGATGGAGCTGCATGAGCGGCTGGAAGGCCATGTCGAGCATGACGACAAGAAGATCATCCATGCCGTCTTCTGGCAGGTGATCGTGCAGATCGTCGTGCTGGATGCGATCTTCTCGCTCGACAGCGTCATCACCGCCGTCGGCATGGTGCAGCATCTGCCGGTCATGATGATCGCCGTCATCATCGCCGTCGGGGTCATGCTGCTCTTGTCGAAGCCGCTCACCTCTTTCGTCGGCAAGCACCCGACCGTCGTCATCCTTTGCCTCGGCTTCCTGATGATGATCGGCTTCTCGCTGATCATCGAAGGCTTTGGCGTCCACCTGCCGAAGGGCTATCTCTACGCGGCGATCGGCTTCTCGGTGACCATTGAGGCGCTGAATCAGCTCGCGCGCCACAACCGCGAGCGGCTGATCACCCCGACCAACATCCGCGAGCGTACCGCCGATGCCGTGCTCGGCCTGCTCGGCGGCAAGCGCCCGCAGGTGACGCTCGGCTCGACCGCCGAACTGATCGGCGAGCAGACGGCAGAGGAGGATGTCTTCTCGTCGGAGGAAAAGGACATGATCCAGGGCGTTCTGGCGCTTGCCGGGCGGCCGGCGAAATCGATCATGACACCGCGCATCGACGTCGAGTGGCTGGACCTCGATGCGCCGGCGGAGGAACTGCAGCACCGGATCGTCGAGCTTGGCCATTCGCGCTTTCCCGTCGGTCGCGGCAGTCTCGACAAATTCATTGGTGTGGCAAGCGCCCGCGACCTGATGCGCGATATCATCCAGGAGGGCGCAATCAATCCGGAGCGTTCCATTCGCCAGCCACTTGTGGTGCATGAAAGCCTCAGCGCCCTGAAACTCATGGAACTGCTGCGTCAGTCCGGTCAGGCAATCGCCATCATCCTCGACGAGTATGGCGATCTGGAAGGCATCGTGACGACGACCGACATTCTGGAGGCGATCGCCGGGGAATTCCCCGACGAAGACGAGGAGAAGCTGACCATCGAGCGCGGTGGTGACGGCGCGCTGACGGTGGATGGCTGGATCGACATCCGCCACGCTTCCAAGCTGCTCGATGACGACCTCGTTGACGATGCCGACCGCTATTCGACACTGGCTGGCTTCATCCTCTGGCGTCTCGGGCATCTGCCGCATGAAGGCGAGGCCTTCACCGCCGGCGATCTGGCCTTCGAGGTGGTCAAGCTCGATGGCCGCAACATCGACAAAGTTCGCATCCGCCGCGTCGAGGACGTGGCCTGATATCAGGAGAAAAACGATGGCATGGTCAGCCAGCCAATATGTGAAATTCGAGGATGAACGCACCCGCCCGGCGCGCGACCTGCTGGCGCAGGTGCCGTTGACGGAGCTTCGCCACGCGGTCGATCTCGGCTGCGGGCCGGGCAATTCGACCGAGCTGATCATCGATCGTTACGGCGCGCAGAATGTATCCGGCCTCGACAGCGACCTGAACATGCTGGAGGCGGCACGCAAGCGCCTGCCGGGCACGGCTTTCGTCGAAGCCGACCTTTCCATCTGGCAGCCCTCCGAACCGGCAGACCTGCTGTTTGCCAACGCCGTCTTCCAGTGGCTGCCCAACCATCTCGACATCTTCGACCGGTTGATGGACGGACTGGCACCGGGTGGCGTGCTTGCCGTGCAGATGCCAGATAATCTCGGCGAGCCGAGCCATCTGATGATGGAGGAAACGGCACATGCCGGTTCATGGAAGGCCGCCTTCGAGAAGAAGAGCGCTCGTCGCAACATGCTGCCGCCGCCATCGACCTATTACAGCCGGCTGATCGCCAAGTCTTCCCGCGTCGACATCTGGCACACGATCTACAATCATCCGATGGACAATGCCGCTGCGATCGTCGAATGGGTCAAGGCAACGGGCCTGCGCCCCTATCTCGACCATGCCGGTGAAGAGCATCGCGAGGCATTTCTCGCCGACTATCTCGAACGCATCGACCGGGTCTATCCGAAGGCAGCCGATGGCAAGGTGCTGCTCAAGTTCCCGCGGCTCTTCATGGTGGCCGTAAAGGCCTGACCGGGAAGCCCCAGCATTTTTAGCGCCGGCAGCGATCTGCGTGATTGCTGCCGGCGAAGCTTTCTCAGCCATCCGCAAGCCACACGCAAAGTTTGAAGTATAGCGGTTCGTCCTGGGGTTTCTCAATCCAGACGTGCTTTCGCGATGTTACCGACATCGATCGCTATCCATTAAACGCCTTTGCGCCATCATGTGCGGGGCCTGACAAAGAGATTTTGAGATGGTTTCTTCTGTTTCCAACATCCGGCTGCAGACAGCGCAGATAGCCTTGCAGGTGATCAAGAGCGGCTCCTCCGACAGCAGTTCCAGCAGCTCGACCGATCATGACTATTCCAGCCTTCCCTCGCAGTCCCGCTCGGCGCTGTCGGTCATGCTCGACAAGATCAACTCCGGCAAGACGGGGTCCACGGACGCATCCGGCAACACCACCGCCAGCACCGATATCACCACCGCCTCCTTCATGGCGCTGCTGCGCCAGAACATGACGGCTGCGGCAGATGCCAAGGGCCCCGGCAGCCAGGAAGCCGCCATGCTTGCCGCCTTCAAGAAGGGCCAGCTGACGGTCACCGATCCGACCCAGGGCGTTTCCATCAAGGCCTGGGACGTGACCGATCCCAAGGAAGCCGATGTCGACCAGAAGAAGGGCACCGACATCAAGACCGACGACTGGAATAACTTCCTGCGCGACCATCTGCAGCGCGACTCCCATGCGCGCCTCGTCAGAAGCGAAAACGGCAGCTTCATCGAGAAAGGCACCGGCAACGAGGTCTATTTCGGCCAGGTCGGCACGCAGAATTATTACATCACCTGGCCGGTAAAGACCGAGACGGAGGCGGCCAGCGGCACAGGTGACAAGCCCGCGACTGACACATCTGCATCCAAGCCGGCCACCGACACGACCACGGACAAGCCTGCCACCAAGGCGTAAGCCATCCATCATCGTAAGAGGGCCATTGCGGAAAGACCTTCCGCAATGGCCTTTTCATGTCAGGCTCCCAAAAGCTCGATCAGCGACAAGATCGCGGTCGCGAGAATAACGAGGCCAAAGCAGATGTTGAGCACCCGTTCGCTCGACGGCTCCATTTGCACTTTGCCGAGAACAACGCCGAGCCACAGCCAGAAAATATCGACGACGATCATGACGAGGACGCAGAGTGCCCATTTGGCCTGCATGTCCAGCGCGCCATCCTGCGAGAGCCGGTATGCGGCGAAAAGAGAGGCGAAGGCGATATAGGCCTTGGGATTGGTGAGGCCAAGCACGACACCGCCGGCGATGGTCGGCGAGGCTTGCCGCCGTGTGGCCGAGAGATCGGCGCCGACTGGCGCAGAGGCGATCTTCCAGGACAGCCAGACGAGATAGAGGGTGGCAGCGACCGTCATCACCAGCATTGCCAGTGGGATTGCCTCAATCAACGATAGCAGGCCGGCGGCGGCCGCGGCGGCGGCAACGGCCAAACCGATCTGCAGACCGAGATAGAAACGCAGGCCCGTCACCATCCCGTGGAGACGTCCAATCGCCAGAAGGGCAGCGATGGCAGGGCCCGGCGAACCGAGAAGCGCCAAGGCGGCCATGACGAAGAAGCCTGCACTGACGAGATCGATCATAGAGCCCTCAATCACATAATGATATCTGTATATCTTTATGTGATTTCGACGTGGTGTCAAACGCTTGTTATCGTTGAACCGCAAGGTGCTTGCGGCGCAGCCGGAGCGCTTTATATTCGGCCGGACAATCCAGCAGGAGATGGCACATGGACGCTCACCCCACCCCGCCCGTCACTCTCGTCATCTTCGGCGCCACAGGCGACCTGACACGGCGACTGCTGGTTCCGGCCATCATCAACCTCACGCGCAGTCGCCTTGTCGGCAAGGACCTAGACATTCTCGGCGTCGGCATCGAGCCCGGTGACGACGAGTTCCTGCGCCAGCGGCTCGACGCTTTTCTCAGCCATCTCGAGGGCGATGAAGCGACTGACAAGGATGAAGCCTGGGAGAGCCTGCGGTCGCGGATTTCCTATCTGCAGGGTGATTTCACCAAAGACGACATCTTCCTCGAAATCGGCAAGCGCCTTGGCAAGACCTGCAATGCCGCCTTCTATCTCGCCGTGCCGCCGACCTTCTTCGGGCCGATCGTCGAGAAACTTGCCGGTCTCGGGCTGATGAACGAGAGCGAGGGCTGCTTCCGCCGTGTAGCGATCGAAAAGCCCTTCGGTACTGACCTTGCCTCGGCCCGTGCCTTGAACGAGCGCATCCTCGCTCAGGTCGAAGAAAGCCAAGTCTACCGGCTCGACCATTTCCTCGGCAAGGAAACGGTGCAGAATCTGATGACGGCGCGCTTCGCCAACATGATGATCGAGTCACTGTGGAACAACCGCTATATCGACCACGTTCAGATCACTGCTTCCGAGATCGTCGATGTCGGCACGCGCGGCAAGTTCTACGATGCGACCGGCGCGTTGCGCGACATGATCCCCAACCACCTGTTCCAGCTTCTGGCGATGATCGCCATGGAGCCGCCGAACAGTTTCGATGCCGAAGCGATCCGCAACGAGAAGAGCAAGGTGCTCAAGGCGTTGCGCGTCTATACACCGGAAGAAGCCAAGGCGAATGGCGTGCGTGGCGCCTATACCGCGGGTCCGCTCAATGGCAACGACCTGCCCGCTTATCGCGAGACAAAGGACGTTTCGCCTGACAGTAAGACCGAGACCTATGTGGCCTTGAAGCTTTATGCCGATACCTGGCGCTGGGCCGGCGTCCCCTTCTATCTGCGCACCGGCAAGGCGATGACGGCGCGCGATACGGAAATCGTCATCACCTTCCAGCGCGTTCCTTTCGCGCAGTTCCGTGAAACGGAAGCCAACCGCCACCTGCCGCCGAACAGGCTGGTCATTCAGGTTCAGCCAGACGAAGGCATGAGCATGGAGATCTCCATCAAGTCGCCGGGGCAATCGGTCGATACCGTGCCGGTGTCTCTCGATTTCCGCTATGCCGACAAGTTCGATATCGGCAAGACGACCGGTTACGAATCCCTGCTCTATGATCTGTTTATCGGCGACCAGACACTGTTCCAGCGCGCCGACGGCATCGAGGCCGGCTGGGCCGCCGTTCAGCCCTTTCTGGAAGAGTGGGCAAAGGATGACCGTATCCCGGACCCCTACGCTCCCGGCAGCATGGGACCCACTTGCGCCGACGAGCTTATTCAGCGCGACGGCCGCGAGTGGCATGAACTGGGCGTGATCCTGCACAGGGACGGCAAATAGCCATTCCTGCTTCTTTCATTCTATACTATCCCGTCAGCGGCACGCTGCTGTCAACGTGCCGTCGCGTTCGGCCGTGCGGTAGGCGCGCGTGCCGTGCCGCGGGCAATCCGTCCGGTCGGACGGAATGACGACGGTGATATTGTCGCTCTCGACGGGATCGAGCGGAATCGAAAAAGTATTACTTGATTCCGCGTCCGGCACCGTGCCGGGCGGCATGCCGCCGAAGCGGCCGGAATAGTCCATATCACCGAGGGCCTGGGAAAAGGCCGGAGCGGCGAACCCGAGGAGAATGATCGAGGCTGCTGCAATAACCGTACGCATGATCATATTCCTTCTTATCTGGCCGATATGAAACGGGATTTGGGTATCCATCGTTCCAGCCGATCCKGCCGTCGGTGAAAAGATCCGGCATCATCTAATCTAGGAAAGGTTAGCGCTGATTTCCATCCGGCGAATGGATTGATCAGACCATTAAAGCGTGTCGCGATCTTTCAGATTCGCTTGCCACGCTTTAGGCTCTTGTTTTCGCATGTCGTTACCGCAAAACCGCTGCACACTTTTGCGCGACATGCTTAGAAGGCGATTGATGCGTTGACGAAGAATGTGCGCGGCTGGCCCACGAACTTGCCGCCATTATTGTCCGTCGAGCGGGTGAAATATTCCTTGTCGAACAGGTTCTTCACGCCCAAGGCGAGTTGCGGCGCATTCTTCCTGTCTTCCGGCTGATAGGCGACGCGCAGGTTGACGGTGCCGTAGCCGGGAATATCGCCTAGGCGGCCCGTCGCATCCTCTTCCGTCACATAGGTCGCGCCGGCATCGGCAGATCCCGGCGAATGCTGCTTTGACTGCGCCTGCAGGTCGGCATTGAAGATCCAGTCGTCGTAGCGGTAACGCGCGCCGAGCGAGGCGACCTGACGCGAATAGAACGGCAGGTCGCGGCCTTCGAAGGCGCCGGCCTGATAGGTCGCTTCCGTATAGGTATAGCTTGCAGACAGCGACAGGCCGTCGAGCGCCGGCACGACATCGCCGATATCGTAGTTGATGGCGGACTCGATGCCGCGGTGGCGGGTGGCGCCGAGATCGGTCCAGATGCCTTCGCCGACGATTGTACGGCCGAGATAAAGCTCCTTGTCGAAATCGATATTGAACGCCGTCAGCTCGGCATTCCAGTTGTCGCCTTCATAATGCAGGCCGATTTCGTAGGTCGTTGCCTTCTCCGGATGCAGGCCGTCGGTGGTGGAGGCAAGCTGGCTATATTGCTGCGGGCCGAAGGAGACGCCGACATTGCCGAAGACGGTCAGCTCGTTGGTGAGCCGGTAGGAAGCCGACAATGTCGGCAGGGCTTCGTTCGCCTCGACCGAGGGAGAGATCGCGCTGGTGACTGCGCCGCTGGTGGCGAAATTCACGACATCGTTGTGCGTGCTGATCATCTCATAGCGAATGCCTGGTGTGATGGTCCAATCACCGATCTCGATCTTGTCGTCGATGTAGAAGGCATGCGCGATCGTGCCGCCGTCGCTCGTCTGATAGGTCGGTGCGGCACGCGTGGTCGGATTGATGCCCGAAGCCCTGTTATAAAAAGCCGAGCGGGCGGCGACTTCAGAGCTTTCCTCCCAGAGATAACGATAGCCGACCGTCACTTCCTGGGTAATGCCGCCGAGCTCGATCAGGCGCGAATAGCGCGGCTCGATGCCGAAATAGCTGTAGCTGCGCGGGGCCGAGGTCAGGCGGTAGAGGCCGGCGCTGGCGCCCGTACMCTGCTGCTCGACATTGCTGGTGCGGAAGGAATCCACATAATAGGTCAGCACTTCGAAATTGTTGTCGCCGTCATCATGCTGGTAGCGCAGCGAGATATCGTTGCGGCGGCCGCTGAAATCATCATAGCGACGGGTGGACTGATAGGGATCGGCATCATATTGGGCGCTCGTCAGGCCACCGGGCATCTTGCCCTCACCCTCGTAGTGGTGGAACTGGATGCCGAGCTTGTCCGTATCTGAGAACTCGTAGCTGCCCTTGGCGATGATATCGTCGATATCGGTGCGGTCGTTGGCGTCGCGATAACCCTCGCCATGGATGCCGGAATAGAGGATCGCAGCGCCGAGCCCGTCATCATTCGTGCCGCCGATCAGGAAGTTCGGGGTCGCCTTCACGTGGCCGTTGTTACCGGCGATCTCTGCGCCCGAGGAGAAGCGTGCGGTGAAATCCTCCGGGATCGGATGGGTGACGAAATTGATGATGCCGCCGACATTCTGCGGTCCGTAGCGCACGGAACCTGCGCCACGGACGACGTCGATCGTTTCGACGTTGCCGAGTGTCAGCGGGAAGAGCGAAAGCTGCGGCTGGCCATAAGGCGCATAGGCCAGCGGAATGCCATCCATCAGCACGGTGGAGCGCGGCGAAAGGCGCGAAGTCAGGCCGCGCACGCCGAGGTTCAGCGACACATCGCTGCCGCCCGTGCCGTTGGCCTCCTGTACCTGAACACCGGGGATCTGATTCAGCGCATCGCGAATATCCTGTGCGCCACGCTCTTCGAACTGCTCGCGATCCAGGATCGTGCGGGCGCCCGGATGTTTCAGCACCTTGTCCTCGTTCGGCTCCTCCAGCCAGTTGCCGGTGATCTTGATCGTTTCGAGCTGGGTCACACCGCTGGCAGCTTCCTGTGCGAGTGTCGATGTAGCGGAGGCCAGAAGGGCGACGGTGAGAGCGAGATGCTTTCCTTGGAATTTGGGGGCAAACATGGGGATTTTCCGTAGGCGTTTGAAAAGGAGAATTTCGACAACAGGCCGCCTTGCCGGAAATGCCGGGCATTCCAGTGCAAGTGACGGTTTTTATTGAAGGATTATCTGATATTAGCCGCTCGGCGGGCGCCGGTGTCTGGGCACGGTCTCATAGGCGAAAGGACGGCGTATCGCCGTCTTGCTGCAATTGAACAGGCACGTCATGCGATAACCCCGACAGTCGACGCCGCTCACGACGTCAATGTCGCGTTCACTACAATATTGTAGTGCGCATTTCAATAAACATAACTCTATTCCTCATGTTTATTTTCATGCGCCGGGAATGCCGAGAATTTGCCGGGAAACTCAATCGTTCCTGAGTGCCTGATCCCGCAGGTCGGCGAGCCGGCGCTTGGCATCCGTCGCCCGCTGCTGGTTGCGGACCGCGACTCCATAAACAAGGAGATCGGCGATGACGATGGCGCCGATGCTCCAGCTTGCAAGCCTGGAGGGCGCGCCGATGCAGGTCAAAACGGCCGAAACCTTATCGGCATATGTCGCGCGCAGTTGCACGCCGCAGACCAGAACGATCTTGCAGCCGATATCCTGGATCTGCCGGACGATGAGCTTGAGTTCAGCGGTCTCGCGCACGGCATGGAACATGACGATGACATCAGAAGGCCTGACATCGATCAGCTCATTGGCAAGCGTAAAGCCCGACGCCCCGGAACAGCGGGTCCGCACGCCGGCGCGGCTGAGAGCAATCGCGCAATGGCGTGCTTCGACCTCGGCGGTGCCCATGCCGATGCACCAGACAGTGTCGGCCTCCTCGATGACCGAAATGGCAGAGGCGAGCATTGCGCCGTCGATCTGCTCCTCGGTGGAGCTCAGCACTTCGCGGGCGGTCGCAAACATCTGCCCGGCAACCTTTTCCAGATCGTCACCGGTTGCGCGAAAGCGCTGCTCCAGACGCTCACTGGTGGAAATGGTGCGCGCCATGACCCGGCCCGATACCCGCTTCAGCTCCGGCAGGCCGGTAAAACCCAGACGCTTGGCAGTCCTGATGACCGTCGCATCGCTGGTGCCGGTCTCGGCGGCGATCTCCTCGGCGCTGCGAAAAATCAGCACGTCGATCGGCATCTTCACCAGATGCTCCGCCACGGCCAGCTCTGAACGGCTCAGTTTGGTCCTGTGCTGCTCGAAATGCTCTCTCAGCACCGATGACGATCGATCGCTTCCGTTCATCCGCCCTTCCCTAGATGATATTCAGAAAGGCCGAATAACCGACTTTAGAGCTGAGAGGAACAGGAAACCACCCGTGTCTTCCTCAACCTGCAATATGCAGGTTCAGGCTTTCCCCCATGAACGGCCGATCACCCTCACCTTTCTGGCCATGACCGACGCTCCAGCGAGACGGCCAGACAAGGCGCTCGAATCCTGTCGAGGCAATTGCTTCAGAGGACGACCAGGCCTCGCTGCCTGTCCCGCGCCAGAGCACCCCACCTGGCCCCATGCCGCTATGCAGGAGGAGTTGAAGAGTGAAATCCTCGCCGGGTGGCAGGTCTGGGCCAAAGAAATAGTAGGGGCTTCGGCCGGGATCGCGGCCGAGGATGAGCGTCAGTTGTTGCTGCCTGCCACGCAGGCCAAGCCATAGCGGTGCCAGCCCTTTTTCGCCGAAAGCCGAAAAGATCGTCTGCTGCGATGCGCAGGGCTCAGGCGCCGTCCGGCCACCCAGGCGGAATTCGACGATACGGTCCGTGCCCACCGGGCCCGACCAGCGCGCTTCGCTTATCCCGTAAACAATGCCATGCCATTTGTCCTCGCCCGCAGGCATAGGAGGCCATTGCAGGCGTTCGCGTACCGTGCCTTCAGTATCGAGAACCTGATAGCGCAAGCCATCCTCATCGAGCGCTGCCTGGATGCAATGGAGATATTCGACGCCTTCCGGCATCCGGTGCGCCGTGCCGGCACCCGCCGTGCAGATCTGCAGCACGCCGCGATGGGCCTGGACATCGAAGGCCAGAATATGGCTGCAGCAATAGGCAAAGACGCCGGCCTCTACGAGAATATCCCAGAAGCGCTCGGTATATTCATGGCCGATCTCGCGCTGATAGGCGCCGGCGTAACCATTGACCGGAAAGACCGGGTGATGGCCGAGCACCAGCTTGTAGCGGGCATCGGCATGCGCCTTCAGCGTCGCTTCCAGCCACTCCGTTTCAACATGACCTTCGCCGCCGAGACCGCTGCATAGCGTATGGACGAAGACCATGAGCAGATCGCCGCGGCGAACCCAATAGGCCAGCCCCTCCTGCCCCGCCGGTCCGTTTGCCGGAAGGCCGAGCGTGCCGCGAAAGATTGCCTCGCTCATCTCGTCATAGGTCGTGTGGTTACCGGTCGTGTGCCACATCGGAATTTTGGTGCGGTCGAGCCAGGCCATCTCGACATCAAGCCAATGCCGCCATTGGGCATGCAACGAGGCTTCATCCGCCGTCAGGCCTATGATCTCATCGCCGGGAAAGAGAATGAATTGCGGCTGCGGTTCAAGCCTGCGCAGGACGGCATTCACCGATGCAAAGGTCCGCTCGTGCAGGGCGCCGGCAACGCCCGAGCAGGAATCGCCATAGAGCACGAATTGATGGCCGGCAGCCTTTGGCAGCAGCGCTTTGATGGAGGATGCGTCGGTCATAAAAACACACGAAAATGAAAGATGGAAAAGCTTTAAAAACAAAACCCCCGGACGGAGCCGGGGGCTTATCGAAATGATGGATCGTCCTAGACGAACTGGCTGAGGCCTGGCACGGAGGCGACCACCTGGTCGACCACATCGTCGCCGGCATGTTGCCTGGCAATGGCGATGGTTTCCTTGGCGAGCGAGGTGATCTCGCTCATGCCGAGGCCTTCGCTCATCAGCTGCTGGCCGAGGCCCATGATGCCGCCACCGCCGAGCGCGCCCATCAGGCCGCCGAGCAGACCGCCGCCACCGCCGGAGCCTTCGCCGTTGAACTGGGCAACGAGTTCGGTGGCGCCGGGGATCTTTTCGATCATCTCGGCGACCGGGCCGTCGGCCGCTTCGCGCTGCAGGAAGCCGAGCATCATGCCGAGCGCTTTTTCGGCCAGATCAGGCGCAATACCCACGCGATTGGCGATTTCAGTCACAATCTCATTCATCGTCTGCCTCCTGTTTTGACGTTAACGTCAACGTCAACGTAATCGAATCGAGGCGGCAACTCAAGCGGCTCTCTTTGCGGTATCCGCTTCTGCTTTTCCTTTTAACGCAGACAGTTGTCCGTCTCCCGTCGCCTGCTTATAACAGAGAAACGATATTTGCATGAATGTGCGAAAAGAGGATCCTCGCATATTCTGGAACTGAGCTGCGGCATCGACCGAGGAGACATTTTTACATGCTCGAGGACGGCAAGATTTTCATCGGCGCAAGCCGCAATCCTGATGACAGCATCAACAAGGGCGAATATCTCGACCTCAAATTCGGCAATCGCCACGGGCTCGTGACCGGCGCCACCGGCACCGGCAAGACGGTGACGCTGCAGGTGCTGGCGGAGGGCTTTGCGAGGGCCGGCGTGCCGGTTTTCGCCGCCGACATCAAGGGCGACCTTTCGGGTATCGCCGCCAAGGGCGAGCCGAAGGATTTTCTCACCACGCGCGCCGAGCAGATCGGCTTTACCGATTATGAATTCGAGCAGTTTCCGGTCATCTTCTGGGATCTCTTCGGCGAGAAAGGCCACCGGGTTCGCACGACCGTCGCCGAGATGGGGCCGTTGCTCTTGGCCCGCCTGATGGATGCCTCCGAGCCGCAAGAAGGCGTCATCAATATCGCCTTCAAGATCGCCGACAAGGCCGGCCTGCCGCTGCTCGATCTCAAGGATTTCACGGCGCTGCTCAACTACATGGGCGAAAATGCCTCCGAGCTTTCC
Source organism: Rhizobium sp. 05L429 (assembly GCF_056397645.1). NCBI lineage: Bacteria > Pseudomonadati > Pseudomonadota > Alphaproteobacteria > Hyphomicrobiales > Rhizobiaceae > Rhizobium > Rhizobium sp. 05L429. The sequence continues at coordinate 75,583 of NZ_JBFTNV010000026.1, forward strand.
AACCAGTTCGGCCTGATTTCCAAGGCTTCCGTCGGCTCGATCCAGCGCGCACTTCTCGTGTTGGAGCAGCAGGGGGCCGAGCATTTCTTCGGTGAGCCGGCGCTGAAGATTTCCGACATCATGCGCACCTCGAACAATGGCTACGGGCAGATCTCGGTGCTTGCCGCCGACAAGCTGATGATGAACCCGCGCCTCTACGCCACCTTTCTGCTGTGGCTGCTCTCCGAGCTTTTCGAAGAGCTGCCGGAGGTTGGCGATCCCGACAAGCCGAAGCTGGTCTTCTTCTTCGATGAGGCTCATCTGCTCTTCAACGACGCGCCGAAGGTGCTGACCGAGCGCGTCGAGCAGGTGGTGCGCCTCATCCGCTCCAAGGGGGTCGGCGTCTATTTCGTGACGCAGAACCCGCTCGACGTGCCGGAAACGGTGCTCGCCCAGCTCGGCAACCGCCTGCAGCATGCGTTGCGCGCCTATTCGCCGCGCGAGCAGAAGGCGGTGAAGACGGCGGCCGATACCTTCCGCCCCAATCCGGCCTTCGACTGCGCGACCGTCATCACCAATCTCGGCACCGGCGAGGCGCTCGTCTCCACGCTCGAAGCCAAGGGGGCACCTTCGATCGTCGAACGCACGCTGATCCGGCCGCCGTCAGGCCGCGTCGGACCTGTGAACGATGCCGAGCGCCAGCAGATCATGGACCATAGCCCCGTGCTCGGCGTCTATGACGAGGATGTCGACCGCGAATCTGCTTTCGAGTTGCTCGCAGCACGTGCCAAGAAAGCCGCCGATTCCGAGGCTGCCAAGCGGGCGCAGGAAGAGGCCCCGGCGCCGCAGGAGGGCAGCACGACCTCCGGCTGGACGCTGCCCGGCTTCGGCGGCAGCGATGACGACAAGCCTACAGATCGCGGCCAATCACGCGGCCGCTCCGGTTACCAGCGCGAAACAGTCGTGGAAGCAGCCATGAAGAGTGTGGCGCGTACGGTGGCCACCCAGGTCGGCCGGGCGCTGGTGCGGGGCATATTGGGAAGCCTGAAGCGGTAGCAGATAGGTCAGGTCAGCGCTTGCGGACGAATTCCGTCCGCAAGACGAGGCCCTTGATCGTATCGTGACGGCAGTCGATCTCTTCCGGATTATCCGTCAGACGGATGGAACGKATGACCGTGCCCTGCTTCAAGGTCTGGTTGGCGCCCTTTACCTTGAGATCCTTGATCAACGTGACGGAATCGCCGTCCTTCAACACGTTTCCGGCGGCGTCGCGAACCTCGGACGCAGCCTGTGCAGCTGCGGCCATTTCGGAAGCCGGGCGCCATTCGCCCGTCGCCTCGTCATAAACATATTCGTCGTCACCACCCGCCATTGCATTCGCCCTCGATCAGGAATTTCCTCAGTCCATCGACGGCCGCTTATAACGATCACACGATGCTGTGCAACTAGTGTGGCAAACAGCCAGGCGAAATGCATCCGGCTGGGATCAGGGCGCGTTCCGGCCTTTGCGATAACCGCTAACTTGCGCGCCATGTTCCGGAATGGGGCCGGTGGGCAGATGTCGGCGACACGGCGGCCATATGCGACGGCGCATCAGGAACAGTGCGAGCGCCGAAAGGCAGATGGAAATTTCCAGCAGGAATGTCCAATGGAGCAGGAAGCTGATGATCCAGTTGGAATGGGTTGCCGTTACTCGAACTAGCTCAAATTCACGGAACGAAAAAGGAGCCAACCAATAGAGCGGTGCCGCGACCGTATCCATGACCATGTGCAGCATGGCGGCTGCGAAGAAGACGCAACCTGCCGGAAGCCAGGCCGGGCGCAGCCACTTCAGGAGCGGCAGGATCAGGATCGCCGAGACAAGCCAGAAGAGCGGCCAATGCGTGATATAGGCATGATGATGGATCTTGCCGCCCGACGCGTAGAAATAGGCCATGTCAAAATCCGGCGCGACACTGCCGATCAGAGCCGCCGCGATGATGGCAGGGGACGACGCTCTGCGTCGCGCGGCAGTTCCAAGAATATAGCCTGCCGGCAGATGGGCGATGAGCATGCCGCCTCCCTTGAAAATATCCTGACATCGCTAGGCAGCGATTGTGTCGGGATCAAAGCGGCCGCGACATGAAGACTTCGGTGTGGCTGATTTCGGCAGGCACGGTGTGAAACGGGGGCAGTGGACGAAACCGAAGGCTTCGTAGAGGGAGAGTGCGCTCTTCAAATAGGCGGCTGTATTGACGAGCATGGTGGTGCGTTTGCTCATCTTCTTCGCTTCGTCGAACACCCGCTGCATCAGCACATTGCCGATGCCCCGGCCGCGAAAGGCGGGATCCACGTAGAATTTGTGGATCTCCATGGCGTCGGCCTCGAATGGTGCGAGCGCGATGCAGCCTGCCGGTGCTCCCTCCCATCTGGCGAGAAACATCATCGCTTCGTTGGAACTGTATTTCCGGGCGAGGCTTTCATGATTTTCGCCGTGGAAAAGCGTCATGACGATCTCGGCAGGAACGCCATGATCACGCCCCATCTCAACATCCAGGGCACCGAGCGCCTCGCAGAAGCCGGCGGCAACCACGAAATCCTCTGTACTGCCTGCCCTCGAAATGGAAATCATCCCGCGTCCCCCAATCCCGGATGATGATGACCTTTCATACCATCTGAGCGTGTTTACTGCTATMATGATCCCTTGTTTCCAACCGCGAGCAATGGTATTTCCGTCTTGAAATCGAGAAAGAAAGGAGGGCCGCGCGTGAATATGTATTTCCGGCATCATCGCCAGCGTGGCCCAGTCAACGCCCTGCAGATGCGTTTGCAGGGCTGACCAGAGACCGTTTCTCGCAAATCTCTTCCTGGTCCGCCCCTTGTGGCACTGCTGCACCTCAATGCCCGCCATTCGAGCTGCAAGCATTTCATAATCCGCCAAGCAAAACGCGCTTTTCCGTTGATGGCTGAAGCCCCGGATAGGTGCGATCGATTGGCAAGACCAGGATACGATCATGACCCTCATCAATATCCGCAATCTCGGTATCGTGCTGTCGGCGCCGCTGTTTTCGAAGCTCAATCTCGTCGTCAATGCCGGCGACCGGATTGGCCTCGTGGCCGCGAACGGACKCGGCAAATCCACGCTGTTGCGGCTCATGACCGCGACGCTGGAGCCGACCGAAGGCGAGATCACCAAGGCGCGCGGGCTGACCATCGGCCATGTGGAGCAGAATGTGTCGCCGGCCCTTCTCGACGCCACTTTCCGTGACGCTGTGCTTCTGGCCCTTCCGCCTGAGCAGGCCGAAAGCGAGAGCTGGCGCGCCGACGTCGTGCTGGAATCGCTCGAAGTGCCGGAGGAGCTGCGCGAGCGACCGCTAAAACAGCTCAGCGGCGGATGGCAGCGGCTGGCGCTGATCGCCCGCACATGGGTGAACGAGCCGGACGTGCTGCTGCTCGACGAGCCGACCAACCATCTCGATCTCGAAAAGATCGCGCGGCTGGAAGGCTGGCTGAACGCATTGCCGCGGGACACGCCCGTTATCATCTGCAGCCACGACCGTGCCTTTCTCGATGCGACCACCAACCGGACACTCTTCCTGCGGCCAGAGCAATCGCCTGTCTTCTCCCTGCCCTACAGCCGGGCGCGCACCGCGCTCGACGAGGCGGATGCTTCCGATGCGCGGCGATACGAAAAGGACATGAAGACGGTCGAGCAGCTTCGCAAACAGGCGGCGAAGCTCAACAATATCGGCATCAATTCCGGCAGCGATCTGCTGGTCGTGAAGACGAAGCAACTGAAGCAGCGTGCCGAGAAGCTGGAGGAGGCCACCAAACCTGCCCATCTCGAACGTTCGGCAGGCGCAATCCGCCTCGCCAATCGCGGCACGCATGCCAAGGTTCTTGTCACACTTGAGGACGCGGAGGTCACCACGCCTGACGGCACGCTACTCTTTCGCACGGGAAAGCAGTTCATCTGCCAAGGCGACCGCATCGTGCTGCTCGGCCTCAACGGCGCCGGGAAGTCGCGGCTGGTCTCCATGCTGCGGGCTGCGATCGCCGAGCCGGAAACGGCAAAGGCGGGCATCAAGGCGACGCCCTCGCTTGTGCTCGGTTATGGCGACCAGCTGCTTGCCGATCTCAGCGATGCGGATACGCCGCTGCAGACGATCATCCGCCGCTTCGATGTCGGCGACCAACGGGCGCGCTCGCTGCTTGCCGGTGCCGGCATGACGATCGAGATGCAGGGCAAGCCGGTGAAGCTGCTCTCCGGCGGGCAGAAGGCACGGCTCGGCATGCTGGTGCTGCGGCTGACGCAGCCGAATTTCTACCTGCTGGACGAACCCACCAACCACCTCGACATCGAGGGGCAGGAAGCGCTGGAAGGCGAGTTGATGGCGCAGGAGGCGAGCTGCCTGCTCGTCTCTCACGATCGTAGCTTTGTGCGGGCGGTGGGCAACCGCTTCTGGCTGATCGAGCGGAAGAAACTGGTGGAAGTGGAAAGCCCGGAAGGGTTCTTTGCGAGTGTGGGTGGGGCGGGATAACTGGGCTTGGAGACGGGTTTTCGTCTTCTGGTGTGCCGTGTGGCCCCCTCATCCGCCCTTCGGGCACCTTCTCCCCGCTGGGGAGAAGGGTTATGCCGCCCGCCTTTGCCCCAGGCACCGGGCTGAACTAGGTAAGCCCTCTCCACGAGTCTCTTCTCCCCAGCGGGGAGAAGGTGCCGGCAGGCGGATGAGGGGGCCACACAGCACACCCTTCCCTGCCCTCGTTCCTGTATTCGTTACAGAAACGAGGAAGCACGCGAGATGCGTGCCTCCATTAACACAACACCTACCGCTTGCCCGCCGATAGGCAGAAATAGGCGCCTTGCGGATCTATCGCCTGACAGACCCAGCCGCCGGGGACCTCCATAGGGCCGTTGACGACCTTGCCGCCGCCGGCATTGACGCGCTCGATCGCGGCGTCGAGTGTCGGCACTGTGAAGTAATAGGACCAGAAGGCCATGCCGACTTCCGGCGGACGGGTCATCATGCCGCCGGTCTGTTTTCCTTGCGCGGCAAAAATGTGGTAGATGCCCATCGGCCCCATGTCGAAGTCCTGATCCTTCGTCCAGCCGAAGCGCTTGGAATAGAAGTCGAAGGCCTTGGCGCCGTCATTGGCGTAGAGCTCGCGCCAGCCGACATGGCCGGGCGTGTCGTAAGGCAGTTCCGGCGGCGGATTTTCCATCGGCAGCGGCGTCATGATGCAGAGCACTGCTCCATCAGGATCGGCTACGACGGCAAAGCGGCCTATGCCTGGAATATCCGCCGGCTGGCGGCGGACGGTACCGCCGTTTGCCGAGAAGTCGCGTGCCGATTGATCAGTATTGTCTACGGCGACATAACCGGTCCAGTTCGGCGGAATGCCCTGCCCTTCCAGCTCTGCCGGAAAGGGCATCATGCCGGCGACCCTGACGCCGTTTGCTTCGAAGATGGTGTATTCCGGCTGGTCTGCCGCCGGCATTTTACCCGACGTCCAGCCCACGACCGAGCCGTAGAATTTCGCCGCCGCATCCGGATCCGGCGTCATCAGTTCGCACCATATGAACTTGCCATGCGTATTGGACATCGTGTCCTCCTCGGTCCACGCTTGAGTTCTGTCTCTTGTTTTCAAGCAATTCCGGACGCAAAACCGCTCTCGCACTCTTGCTGGAATTGGCCTTGATGTGCCCCGGCGATTTCAGCCCTTGCGGGTATATTTGACTTCCATGAACTGCTTCCAGGTGCCGTCAGCTTCCTTGACGCTCGATGTGAAGGTTCTGACGTTGTCGTCGAGAAAGGCGATCTGCTCGCGATAGTCGGCAAGGCCATCGCCTTCGAAAGCCAGGCCCCTGGTGTAGAGCGACAGAACGTTACCCGGGGGCTCGATCTCGCCCTCATAGGTCCACATGTAGTCCATCATCGAGCCGATCCAGCTGCCGACATATTTGCTTTTACTCGAGTCGTAGCCGAGGGTAAGGATCGTCGTTGCCTGCTTGCCGTCGCTCATTTCACCGGCCCCTTCGGCAATGAACCAGATACCTTGCAGGGAGCGCACGGTCTCGTCCCAAGGCTTATCTCCGGTCATGTCTGAAGCGGCGACGGTCCAATCACCCACCATTCTTTCCAGGAAAGCATGCTCCTTCAGCACTTCTGCAGTCTTCATCGTCCTTCTCCTCCGGATGATGGTTGGCTGGGTCTAGTGACAGCAGGATGAAGCTTGGGTGGCTTTCTCATATTCGTCGTGACGCTTCACGAAATCCATGGTCGAATCTTCGTTGCGACCCTTGGGGGCATGATCCAGGATCATCAATGTTCCAAGGATTTCCTCCGCGCCTCGGGCATAGCTCGAATAGGTATGGAACACTTCGCCCTTCTCATTTTTGTAGAAGGCCGAAAGTCCGGGCAGTTCATCATTGGCGTCAGCGGGTGCTATCGGAGAGAAATTATAAAAGACCTTGTCTTTGGCAAGATCCTCGGGCGTGAAAGATACGTGATAATCGAAGTTGAAATCGCTGCCGAAGGACGAAACCCAGGGGAAATTCCAGCCCATGCGCTTTTTATAGGCCTCGATCTTGGCGAGCGGCGCGCGGGCTACGGAAACGAGTGTCACGTCGTGATGGTTGAGGTGGGGCAGCGTGCCATCGAGATGATCGCCGAGGAATGAGCAGCCGGGGCAACCGGCCTCCCATTCGGGGCCGAACATGAAGTGGTAGACCATCAGCTGGCTGCGGCCATCGAAAAGGTCGGCGAGCGATTTCGGCCCCTGCAGCGTGTCGAACGTATAGTCCTTGTCGACCTTCACCCAGGGCAAAGCCATGCGTTCGGCATTCACCTTGTCTCTCAGATGGGTCGCCTCTTTCTCTCTCAAGAGCAAAGCTCGGCGAGCTTCAAGCCACTCCTCGCGGGAAACGACGGGATTTTGAGTCACCTTGTTCAACATGATCTGCGCCCTCCTCCGGCGCTGCCGGCATTTTCCGGCAGATAGTCTCCTCTTCTTGACTAAATAGATTGATATCAATAGAAATAGATCATGTCAAACCCGATCGCGATTCCTTTTTCCACGACGCTTCTGGTGCGGGACACGTGCCTGTGCCTGCATGTGCAGCGCGCCGCACGTGCGCTTGCTAGGCTGTTCGATGATGCGCTGCGGCCTGTCGGCCTGACCAACGGCCAATTCTCCCTGCTGATGTCCCTCAACCGGCCGGAGCCGCCGCCGATGGGGCCGGTCGCAAGCCTGCTCGCCATGGACCAGACGACGCTGACGGCGGCGTTGAAGCCGCTGCAGCGCAAGGGATTTGTCAATGTGGTGCCGAACCCGAGAGACCGGCGCGGTCGCCTCCTCTGCCTGACGGATGATGGGCGGGCTGCGCTGCAGAAGGCGCTGCCGATATGGGAGAACACGCATGCGACACTGGAAGCGAAGCTGCCAAATGGCGATGCGGATGGACTGAGGCGAGACCTGCAGTTTCTCGCGTGATCTTACAAAGCTCGKGATAAGACGGCTGTAAATCAGCTGCAAAAAGCCTCTTGACTTAGAGTGCGCTCGAAGCCGTAGCTTCCTTGGCGTCGTGACGAGAACAGGTGTCTCATGAAGATCAGTGACCTCGCAAAACGCTGCGGTCTGTCGGCTCATACGCTACGTTACTACGAGCGTATCGGCCTGCTCCCCTATGCCGACCGCGACAGATCCGGACAACGCGACTACGACGCTTCAATCCTTTCCTGGATCGAGTTTCTCGGCCGTCTGAAGACGACCGGAATGCCGATCCGCGACATGCTGCTTTATGCAAAGCTTGCCGGTCGCGGGAAAGCAACGTTCAGCGAGCGTCGCGAGATGCTTAGGGAGCATCGTGAGCGTGTCCGGGCCCATGTGGCMGATCTCGAAACCTGCCTTCGCGTCCTCGACGGCAAAATCGCCTCCTACGAAGAGGCAGATGAAAGGATGAGAGATGACAAACGGAACGTTGCAGACACGCCGGCTCGGGCAAGGACTTGAGGTCGGATCGATCGGACTCGGCTGCATGGGTATGAGCTKGGCCTATGGCGCGACCGCCGCCGACAGGGGCGAGGCGATCGCCACGATCCACCATGCGCTTGATCGTGGCGTAACCCTGCTTGATACGGCCGATAGCTATGGCCCGCACACCAACGAGGAACTCGTGGGGGAGGCGATCAAGGACCGGCGCGACCAAGTGGTGCTGGCAACCAAGTTCGGCATCGTGCGCGCAGCTGGAGCGATACCAGGCGTCAGCGCCCAGACGGCCAACGGACGGCCCGAATATGCAAAAGCATCCTGCGAAGGGTCTCTATGGCGGCTCGGCGTCGACCATATCGATCTCTACTATCTCCACCGTGTCGATCCCGATACGCCGATTGAAGAGACAGTGGGTGCGATGAAGGAGCTCGTCGAAGCCGGCAAGGTCAGACATATCGGCCTGTCGGAAGCCCGCGCTGACACAATCCGCCGGGCACACGCCGTACATCCCATTACCGCCGTTCAAAGCGAATATTCACCATGGTCGCGCGATCCGGAAGACGGCGTGTTGCAGACGCTTCGTGAACTCGGGATTGGGCTTGTGGCCTATTCKCCGCTCGGACGCGGCTTCCTGTCCGGCGCGATCAAGTCCGTCGATGAACTCGCGCCCGATGACTACAGGCGGACCTCGCCGTGGTTCATGGGTGACAATTTCAGGCGCAATCTCGAACTCGTCGCCGTGTTCGAAGAGATTGCGCGCCGCAAGGGCGCTACACCGGCGCAACTGGCTCTCGCGTCGGTGATGGTTCAGGGCGAAAATATCGTGCCCATTCCCGGCACCCGCCGCCGCGCGCGACTGGACGAGAATCTTGGAGCGGCTGGCGTTGATCTTACACCTGGAGATATCGAGGAAATCGCCAGGGCCCTGCCCCGCGCCGTCGGAGATCGCTACGGCGAAATCGGCATGCGGACGCTCAACGGATAAACATCCGGAAGTCGAAGTCTTCTCCCCAATCTGTGGGGAGAAGACATAGCGTTGTCGCGACGATCAGCGCGTCAGATCAAGCGCTGCCGTCAGGTTGCCCATCGGCGGCTCATTGTTCAACGCAAGCGCCTTGTCGCGGGCGAGCAGGCCCGGCAGAACCGGCAGGTCGTATCGGGCGGTGATCAGGCGCAAGATCGAGGTCGTGTCGTACTGGGTATGATCGACCATGCCGCCCTTGGCGTAGGGCGAGATGACGAAGGCCGGGATGCGATTGCCCGGCCCCCAGCGATCGGCCTTCGGCGGGGCAACGTGATCCCAGAAACCACCGTTTTCGTCATAGGTGACGATGACCAGCATGTGCTCCCATTGCGGGCTCTTTTCGAGATGCGAGACCAAGTCCGCGAGGTGCTGGTCGCCGCTCGAAACATCGGCATAACCGCCATGCTCGTTGAGGTTGCCCTGCGGTTTGTAGAAGGAAACGGCCGGCAGCTTACCGTCGTCGATATCCTTCGTGAAGGCTTCGCCGCCGAGGCCGCCATCCTTCAGATGCTCGGCGCGGGCGGGCGTGCCCGGCGCGAAATTGGCGAAATAGTTGAACGGCTGATGATGGAACTGGAAGTTCGGCACAGGCGTGGCGTTCTTGCCGTCGAGGGCTGCCTGCCAGGCGCCGCCATACCAGGCCCAGGTGATGCCCTTCAGCGATAGCAGGTCGCCGATGGTGATCTCGTGCTGCGGTGGTAAGGTGTTCGGCTGCGAGGGATCGGCGTAGGCGGCATCGCCATCCTTGGCAGGGGCGTTGGCGCTCGGCTGGTAAGGCGGCTGCATGGTGTTGACGGCGTAGAAATCCGGCGTGAGGTTGCCGTCGGAGACGAATTTCGGAGCGCCGTCGAGGGCCGATTTCGGGCCGTTGTCGGCCGGGATCAGCGAGATGCCGTCAGCATCCACCTTGGCGATGGTCGGCTTGGCCGGGCTCTTGTCCGCATCGGCATAATAGGGCGCGCAGGCGCAGATCAACTGGAAGTGATTGAAGAAGGAGCCGCCGAAGCCGCCCTGGAAGAAATTATCGGCGATGACGTATTTCTTGGCGACCTGCCACATGGGCAGGATCGAGCCGTCATAGTGGCCCATGACGAGGCTGCCGGAATCGGCCCAGGCGACGAACTTGTCGTTCTTGCCGCCGTCGATCTGCATCTGCTCCTGATAGAAGCGGTGCCAGAGGTCACGGGTGATGACATTTGTCGCCTGCGCGAAGCCTCTGGGATCGTCGATCGAGAAGACGGCATTGGCGAGGTGAGCGGACTGCGCCTCGGTGATTGCGGGCGTCACACCCTTGGCGGTCAGGCCGCCCCAGGAAGGCGGCAGCTCCGCCAGCGGCGCGCCGTCGCGATCGAGCTGGCGTGCCTGGCTTTCGCTGGCATTGGCGAGGCCATTGGCGCCCGGAAAGCTGCCATAGAGGTTATCGAAACTGCGGTTTTCGGCGTAGATGACAACGATATTCTCGATCTTGTCCATGCCTGCAGGTGCGGCAAGGGCGGCTGTGGCTGATACCAGCGGCAGCAGGGCCGAACCGGCCAGCGAAAGATTGCGCAGGAACTTCAGTCTGGTCATGGCGGGGGATACCTCATGGCTAAGGGGGCGTGGCTAGAGGAGCGCCCGGCGGAAATAGAAAGACCGAGCGCAAGCGAGACGCTATTCCCGCCGTCTATCAACTTTGTGACATTGGGCAGGTCGCACCTGCGGTCGAAAGGCGCGCGTCATCAATCTGTTGCAGTCAGGTTCGATCATGGGGGTAGACGATGTTAACTCATTGGAATCTTTCATATGGCGGCAAAGATTATCTGGCTCTTGCGATCCGGTCTGGCGCTCGGTTTGGCCGCCACCGCGCTCGGTTTGAGCCTTCTGCCCCTGCGGCAAAGCAGCGCGACCGTCATCGGGGGCGTGCACCCCGGCCCCATGTCGCGAGCCGACGCCTATGCGCGCGCCGAAGCGCTTACGGAGCTCGGCCGCAAAATGTTCTTCGATGCCTCGCTTTCCGCCTCCGGCGTGCAGGCCTGCGCCTCCTGCCACGATCCACATCATGGCTTCGCTCCGGCTGGCGCAACGCCGGTCGAAATGGGCGGGCCGCATATGGACCAGCCGGGCATGCGTGCCGTGCCGACGCTACGCTACCTGCAGGCCACACCCTCCTTCACCGAACACTTCTACGATTCCGAGGACGAAGGCGACGAGAGCATCGACAACRGGCCGACCGGCGGCCTGACCTGGGATGGGCGCGTGGACCACGGCTCCGATCAGGCGAAGATCCCGCTGCTGTCGCCCTTCGAAATGGGCAACAAGGATGAAGCTGAGGTCGTCGCCTCGCTCAACAAGGCGTCCTATGCCGAGGATTTGCGGGCGATTTTCGGCCAGGATGTCTTCGGCAATGCCGGGGATGCCTTTCAGGGTGCAGTTGAGGCGCTCAGCACCTTCGAGCAGAGCGGGCCGGATTTCTACCCCTACTCCAGCCGCTATGACGCCTTCCTCGCCGGCAAGGGCACACTGACGGCGCAGGAGTTGCATGGCCGCGAACTCTTTGAAGATCCGGCCAAGGGCAACTGTTCAAGCTGCCATCTGAGCGAGCCCGCCAATGACGGCGAGCCGCCGCAATTTTCCGATTTCGGCTTCCTAGGGCTGGCTGTGCCGCGCAACATGGCGATCCCGGCCAACAGCAATCCGAACTATCATGATCTCGGCCTTTGCGGACCTGAGCGTACCGACTTCAAGGACCGGGCGGACTATTGCGCGCTGTTCCGCACGCCGACGCTGCGCAATGTGGCGCTGAAGAAGAGCTTCTTCCACAATGGCTACTTCCATTCGCTGCGTGACGTCGTTTCCTTCTACGCCACGCGCGACAGCGATCCCGGCCGCTGGTACCCGAAAAATGCCGACGGCACGATCCGCAAATATGATGACGTTCCGCAGGTCTATTGGGACAATCTCAACCAGGACCCGCCCTTCGGCCGCAAGCCCGGCGATCCACCCGCACTGACGGAATCGGAAATCGACGATATCGTCGCCTTCTTGGGCACGCTGACCGATGCGGACCAGCTTCCAGGCCCGACGCGGCAAGCAATACATTGAATTCAAAAGCAAAGGCCGGAGCGATGCCCCGGCCCTTGTCGATCGATATCACAGAATAATCAGGCAACCGTGACCGGAACTTCGGTCGAGGTGCGCATGGCGTGGCTGTAGGGGCAAACGATGTGGGCTGCGGCAGCGAGCTTTTCGGCGGTTTCACGATCGACGCCGGGGATGTTGACCGTCAGCGCAACTTCGATGCCGAAGCCACCGCCATCTTCACGCGGGCCGATGCCGACGGTTGCGGAAACCGTTGTTTCCTCGGGAATCTTGACCTTTTCCTTGCCGGCTACAAATTTCAAGGCACCAAGGAAGCAGGCCGAGTAACCGGCCGCGAAAAGCTGTTCGGGATTGGTGCCTGTTGCGCCGTCGCCGCCGAGTTCCTTCGGCACGGTCAGCGTGACGTCGAGAACACCGTTTTCGGAAACGGCGCGGCCTGCGCGGCCACCAGTGGCGGAAGCTTTGGTGGTATAGAGAATAGGCATGACAATCTCCTTTGGTTGGCCCCGTTCGTTCGGGTTGAGTTTTTAATAACGCGCAATTAAATTGTACGCAAGTGAATTTTGCAAATTGCATTCGGAATTTGAAAAGAGGACAATGAAGACCTCGGGGATGGCAGACATGAAGGCGAGAACGGCGAAAGTGATCGAGATACCGGAAGAGGAAAAGCGGTTGGAGAAGCAGCTCTGTTTCGCAGTTTATGCGACGGCGCACGCCTTTACCCGCGCCTATAAGCCCATACTCGACAAGGTGGGCCTCACCTATCCGCAATATCTCGTCATGCTGGTGCTTTGGGAAAAGGCAGAACTGCCGGTGAAAACGATCGGCGAGCAGCTCGATCTCGATTCCGGTACGCTCTCCCCTCTCCTCAAGCGGCTGGAGCAGAACGGCCTTATCAGGCGCACCCGCGATTCCCGCGACGAGCGGCAGGTCATCGTGTCGCTGACGCCGAAAGGTCAATCGATGAAGGGCGAGATCAATACGATCATGTCTTCGATCGGCGAGGCGATCGGCTGCACGCTGGAGGAAATGGCCGTCATGCGCGACATGCTGCACCGGCTGCGGGGCAATCTCAACGCAAGCATATAGGCCGAGACATGATCACCGGCTGAAACGGGATGCCCGCGCCAAGCCGGCGCGGGCAGTTTACCTCACTCGGCTGCCTGATAGGCTTGCGGTCGAACTGTTGCGGTCTTCGGGCCGACAGCGGCAAGCAGAGTGATCAGGATCGCCAGCAGCGCCACGAACACGATACCGCCGACGTAAGGATCCCAGCCGAAATGCGGGGCAGCCGCGAAGATTGCGGAGGCCGCCGCGAGCACGATGCCGCCGCCGATCTGGAAGGAGGCAAAGAGCAGGCCGGAGGCAAGACCGGACTTGTCTTCTTCGACATCAGAGAGAGCGGCAACCTGGATTGCCGGATAGGTCATGGCATAACCGACGCCGAGCGGGATCTGGTTGAGAGCAACCAGGATGATCGGATCGATGTGGCCGACCAGCGCCACCCAGAGGATATAGCTCGTTGCCTGCAGGCCGACGCCGACCGCCATCAGGCCGGTCGTGCCGCGGTTCTGCGCAACGGTGGCAAAACGCGGCGCAAGGAACATGACGCAGACGCCGCCGAAGGCAAAGCAGAAGCCGGTGGCAAAGGCCGACCAGCCGATGACATCCTGATAATAGAGCGTTGCGATGAACTGGAAGCCGACATAGGCCCCCTGAAACAGCGCGGCGACGGCATTGGCATGGCTGAGCTTCGCTTTGCGGAAGATATGCAGCGGCACCATGGGATCGACATGGCGCGATTCCACGATCAGGAAGAGAGCGATCAGCACCAGTGACGCCACGAGCGAACCCCAGGTGAAGAAATCGTTCCAGCCTGCGGCCGCAGCATTGGTGATGCCGAAGACGAAAAGCAGAAGGCCGGGGGTAATCGTCAGCGCGCCAGCCCAGTCGAAGTGCTTGCGTCCCTCGCCGCGCCGTTCATCTGGAGGCAGGACGAAGGGGGCGATCGCCAGCGTGAGGATTGCGACCGGAGCGCCCATGACGAGCGTTGCCCGCCAACTCACGAGGGTGGCGGCACCGCCGAGCACCATGCCGAGCACGAAGCCGGTGGCGCCCGTGGAGGCGAAGACGCCGAGCGCCTTTGCCCGTTTCTCGCCCTCGCCGAAGACGGAGAGCAGCAAGGCAAGTGCCGCCGGCGCGGTAAAGGCGGCAGCAATGCCCTTCACCAGACGTGCAGCGATCAGCGTCGGCCCGCTGTCCACGAAGCCACCGGCGATGCTGGCGGCCGCGAAGATGCCGAGCGACCAAAGGAAGACGCGGCGGTGGCCGAAGAGGTCGGCGACACGGCCGCCGAGTAGCAGGAAGCCGCCATAACCCAGCACATAGGCACTGACGGCCCATTGAAGCGAGGTTGCAGGCATACCAAGTTCGGTCTGGATCGCAGGCAGGGCGACCCCGATGGTGGAAACATCCATGGCGTCAAGGAAGTTCGCAGCGCAGAGCAGCAGCAATGCCAAGCTGGCTCCGCGTCGAGATGGGGAATTGGTCATCGATCTCAGTTCCTTCTTTGCTGCCGCCTTCGCCGGGAGGCTGGCGGGCGGCAGGGAACGAGAAAATGTACAGCTTCAAATCCTATTGCAAATTGATAGTAGCCATGCCAGGTATTACCAATAATGATGAATGACGCCACCCTTCGCAAAATCGACCTGAACCTTCTGCTCGCCTTCTCGGTGCTGATGCAGGAGCGCAATGTCAGCCGCGCAGCCGAAAGGCTGCTGCTCGGCCAGCCAGGGCTTTCGGCCGCGCTCAAGCGGCTGCGCGAAGCACTGGACGACGAACTGTTCGTGCGGGTCGGCCGCGGCCTGCAACCGACGGCTCGGGCGCTGGCCATCGCACCGGCAATCGAGGATGCGCTCTCCGGCATCGAACGGGCCATCCGCCCACCGATGAGTTTCGATCCGACAACCTGGCGGGGCGAATTCCGCGTCGGCATGTGCGACAATCTGGAGACCGCCTTCTTCGGCCCGCTGGTCGCACGGCTGCGTGAGCTTGCGCCGGCTGCGCGGCTCGTGGGCGTCGCAGCCGACAAGCGCGATGCGGCGCAGATGCTCGATGACGGCGCGTACGAGTTCAGCATTTCCGTTCATAGCGAACCGGCCTCCTGGCATGTCCGCATGCCGCTTTTCGAGCAGTGTTCGATCGCCATCTACGATCCGCAGCAATTGAAGCTGAAGCCACCGCTCAGCGTCGAGGATTTCACCGCCGCGCCGCACATCGCCATCTCCTTCGTCGGCAGTGCAACCACCGCAGTGGACGCGGCCCTCGACAAGGTGGGCCTGAGCCGCAATGTGGTGGCGACCGTGCCGCGCTATTCGGCTGTTCCCCCGGCGCTCAGAGCCATGCCGTCGATCGCCGTCGTGCCGGAATCGCTTGGGCGCTGCATGGCGCAGCTCCATCATCTCGAGGTTTCGATGCCGCCGATCGAGTTGCCGGCTGATCCGGTGTCCATGCTCTATCGGCGGGTTGACCGGGCCGATGAGCGGGCGGCGTGGTTTCGGCGGCTGTTTGTCKAGGTGGCGGATAAGGCGCTGCTTGCTTCCGGGTGCAAGGCTGGGATTTGCGCTGAGGCGGCGTAACTATCAAGTCAAAAGAAAACCGCCCGTGTTGGGCGGTTTTGTGTTTTGGGCGAGGCACCCTCCGGCCCTGCGCTTGCGCTTCGGGCGTTCGTCACTGCAATCGATTCACTGGATCGATTGCTCGGGCTTCGCCCGACCGTTCCTCACTGCCAAACAACGATCGGGGTCTTGTTCGGAACGCGATCGTAGAGGTCGATGATGTCCTGGTTGAGCAGGCGCACGCAGCCCGACGAGACGGCCTTGCCGATAGAGCGCCATTCCGGGTTGCCGTGCAGGCGGTAGAGCGTATCTTCATTGTTCGAGAAGATGTAGAGCGCACGCGCACCGAGCGGGTTCAAGAGGCCAGGCTCCATGCCGCCACGCTCGATCGAGTATTTCGCAAGTTCCGGCTGACGGGCGACCATCTCATTCGGCGGCTTCCAGCGCGGCCATTTCTGCTTCCACTGGATCACGCCGTTGCCCGCCCATGCGAAGCCTTCGCGGCCGATACCGACGCCGTAGCGCATCGCCATGCCGCCGGGCTGAACGAGATAGAGGAAGCGCGAAGGCGTATCGACGACGATGGTGCCGGGCGGCAGGCCGGTCGGATCCACGACCTGCTGGCGATAGTAGCGCGGATCGATCTGCTGGTAGGGAACGGCGGGGATCAGGAAACCGCCGTCTTCGATTGGGCCGTACATGACGGCAAGTTCTGCTTCGCCGGGCGCGCTCGTCGTCTGGAACGCGCGGAAGGGCGAACGGTAGCTGATCGACATGCCGCCATTCTCGACCGTATTCGAGGTGGAGGCACAGCCTGCCAGCGCGGAAGCCGCTGTCAAAGCCGAAAAGGAAAGAAAACTACGACGGKAGAGGGATTTATCGAGGCTCATGACGCGGAACTAATTTCCTTCGTGATACGGGGCTCGCCATAAGCGCAGCTGACCCCTGATTCGTCCAATGCCGAAATCGACAAGGAAAAAATCTATCGGCTTATGCTGAATAAACCATAGCATCACGCAGACGTGTCCGGCTCCGGGCAGACGATCTCGCCTGCCCTGTTGCAGCCCTACATCACAACGATCTCGGACTTGGCCGGCACGCGGTCATAGAGATCGACCACATCCTGATTGAGCATGCGTACGCAGCCGGAGGAAACCGCCTTGCCGATGGACTGCCAGTCGGGGGTGCCGTGGACGCGATAGAGCGTGTCCTGGCCGTCCTTGAAAATATACATGGCGCGGGCGCCGAGCGGGTTTGCGAGGCCCGGATTCATGCCGCCGTTTTCCGCGGAGAAGGGACGGACTTCCGGCTGGCGCGAAACCATTTCAACCGGCGGCGTCCAGCGCGGCCACTTCTGCTTCCACTGGATGACGCCGCGGCCCTTCCAGGCGAAGCCCTCGCGGCCGAGGCCGACGCCGTAGCGCATCGCCTTGCCATTGCCTTCGACGAAATAGAGGAAGCGATCCTTGGTATCGACAACGACGGTGCCGGGGCGCTCATTGGTCTGGTAATCGACCTCCTGGCGCAGATATTCCGGCTGGATGCGGCTGGCGGGAATGGCCGGCAGCGTGAAATCGCCGTCCCTGACCTGCCCGTACATGCCCATGTTGAGGTTCAGCGGATTGCTGACCGGCAGGCCATAGGTCTGGTGGAACTGGGTCTTATAGAGTTCGCGCGTCTGCGGCACCGGCTGGTCGGGTATCGGCTTGACGCGGCGCGGATCGACGCCCGGCGGCTCGTAAAAGACGGGGGAGATTTCCTGCACGAAGCGCGCAGGCGAATCGGCTGCGACATCCGGAATGAGAATATTGCAGCCGCTGAGCGTCATTGCAGCAGCCGCGAGCCCGGCAAACGGGAAAGCCCGGCGCAGAAAATTCATGAAACCACCCTCATCAGCGATAACAGAGACAGCATATCTGCTCGCAGGATGGCATTCGCGGCTGGCGCGAGGCTGGTGGCAGAGGCCGAAACGGCACCAATAAGCAGTGGATGCAGGCCCTTGCCGGATCAGCATCCGGCGGCTGTCAGGCCGCGACACCGTGGAAGAACTGGATGCTCTGTTCGATCTCGGCGGGAAGCGCCGAGGTGTGGTTGCCGGTGACCAGGTCAGCTTCGATACGCGTGCCCGCCGCACGGGCGCGCGCGACGAGCAGGTCAGCCCGGTCGTTGAAATGCGATTCCTCCGTGCCGTGCAGCACACGCACCGGGCATTTGAAGCTGTGCGCATAACAAAGCGCCGTGCGCACCTCGAACTCATGCGCGTTCGAATCGTCGAAGCGAATGTCTTCGGGGTAGCGGTTGAAGAACCGGAAGGCGTCCGCGTTACCCGAAATCGGCACGGCCGCCCGGAAATGACGCGTACTCATCGCCGTCAACATGGTCAGCGTGCCGCCGATGCTGTGACCGGCGATAAAGAGACGCTCGGGATCGATGCCCGGCAGATGGCGCAGACGCTCGGTCGCGGCGAGCACGTCGTCGACTTCGTCATAGAAGCCGGAAAAATTGCCCATCTGGCCGTTTTCGCCGCGCACGGACGGCATCATCACCACATAACCGGCATCCACGTAAGGTTTCATGAGCTGCCAGTGGCCCATGCCCATGGCATTGCCCCCATGAAGGAAGAGGATGCCGGGCTTGGCCTTATGCTCCCGCTTGTATCTGGAAACCCAGGCCGTCAGTTCCAGCTCGCCGCCGTAGCCGGAGCGGTAGAAGATCCGGTCGGCATCGGCGGGTGCCGTCAGCGGCTCGTATTTGTCCGGCGCCGGCCCCTTCTGCAGCAGTTTGGTGCGGAAGTGATGGCGGACACCAGCATAGTCATGCTTGGCGAGTCTTGGAACGTCGGGAACATCGAAGGCATTCGCAAGGCTGGGCAGCAAAAGAGAGCCCGCCATGCCTGCAAGCAGACCGCGGCGTCGACGGAAAAAAGCATTTCGTTCTTGCGAGTTCATACGCGGCATCCATCATTTTCCCGGCTCAAAAAATCTGCACCGGAAGCGCGTTGCCGCCAATACACATGCTGTTGAAAACGGGGGGCCTGCGTCATTGTTGCGCAGGCAGATGTCATCAACCCGCCTTGGCGTCGATCATAGCAATGAGCGTGCGCAGGCGATCGGCCTCGTAAGAGGGCTTGTCGGGACGCAATCTTGCGATGCGGGGGAAGCGCATGGCAACGCCGGACTTGTGGCGGGTAGAGCGGTTGATTCCCTCGAAAGCAACTTCCACCACAAAGCCGAATTCCTTGTCGGCCCTGACAGCCCTGACCGGTCCGAAGCGCTCGGTCGTGTTGTTACGCACGAACTTGTCCAGCACTTCGAGCTCGGCATCGGTGAAGCCGAAATAGGCCTTGCCGACGGGAACCAGCTGTTCGCCGTCCTCCCCTTCCGCCCAGACGCCGAAGGTGAAATCCGAATAATAGCTGGAGCGCTTGCCGTGGCCGCGCTGGGCGTACATCAGCACCGCATCGACATTGAAAGGGTTGCGCTTCCACTTGAACCACGGCCCCTTCATGCGGCCGGCCTGATAGATGCTGTCCCGGCGCTTGATCATCACGCCTTCGATGACGGGATCGGGCGGGGCGGCACGCAGATCGTCCAGCTCCTCCCAGGTCGAGAACGGCACCAGCGGCKACAGATCGAATCGGTCGTGAGGCGCGTGTTCGATGATTTCGGCGAGACGGTCGCGGCGCTCGATATAGTTCTTGCCGCGCACATCCTGCTCACCGTCGAAAAGCATGTCGTAAGCGCGGATGAAGGCGGGATATTCCTCCAGCATTTTTGCCGTCACCGTCTTGCGATTGAGGCGCTGCTGCAGATCGGAGAAGGTGCGGGTCGGGTTGTTGGAGCGCGCCGTACCGCCGACCAAAAGCTCGCCGTCGACGACGCCGGCAAAGCTGATCGATTGGAGTATATCGGGGAAGGCGCCGGAGATATCGTCGCCGGAGCGGGAGTAGATCCTGCGCGTCTCACCGGAGCGGGAAAGCTGGACGCGGATACCGTCCCATTTCCATTCGGCGGCATATTCGGCGGGGTCGAGAGCATCGAGATTGCCCTCCTCCACCGGATTGGCGAGCATGACCGAGTGGAAAATCGCAGGTGTTGCAAGCACCGGCTTTTCTTCCCCGCCCTCCAGCCATTTGAAGAGGCTTTCATAGGGCGGCTGCAGTCCGTGCCAAAGCGTTTCGATCTCGGTGACATCCTTATTGCCGAGATCGGCCAGCGCCTGCTTGGCGAGGCGGGCGGACACGCCGATGCGCAGCGCCCCGGTCGCAAGCTTGATGAAGGCGAAGCGGCCGGAGGAATCGAGACGGTCGAGCAGGTCGCGCACGAAGCTGCGCACCTCGGTGCGGCCGAGGGAGTTCATCTTGACGACGACTTCTCCCAGGCGCGGCTGGGCAAGCGCGGAACGGTCGATATCGCGCTCATTGTCCCAGACCAGCGAGATGGTTTCGGCAAGGTCGCCGACATAGTCATAGGAATAACGAAAAAGCACGTCGTCCATGCGTTCCAGAACCAGTTCGCGCAGCATGGCGGGCTTGACGTCGCGCACCTCGAGCGTGCCGGCGATGGCGGCAAGGCCGTAGCCGCGATCGGGGTCCGGCGTGTCGCGGAAGTAGTCGGTCAGCAGTTTCAGTTTGCCGTTGCGGCTGGGGGTGAGGACCAGGCGGTCTAGGAGGTCGGCGAAGGCTTTCATATTGAACCTCCGACTTCGGAGAAAGTCCCCTCCCCAACCCCTCCCCACAGGTGGGAGGGGCTAAACTGCAGATGCTTCCAGGTCGCTGCAAACGGAATGCCGAGGGTGCGGCACGAAAGCCCCTCCCCCTTGTGGGGAGGGGTTGGGTAGGGGTTTTCAGCCGCAAACGCCATCCTCAATCCCCCTCATCTTCATAACCCACCAGATGCAGCGGCTTGGCCTTGATGCCCTGCAGCTCGCACCAGCGGACCAGCGCCTCCTCGCGGCCATGAGTAACCCAGACTTCCTGCGGGGCAAGTTCGGTGATCGTCTCGGTCAGTTCCGGCCAATCGCAATGGTCTGATATGACGAGCGGCAATTCAACGCCGAGCTGCTTGGCGCGCTGGCGCACCATCATCCAGCCAGAGGCAAAGGAAGGCAGCGGGTCGTTGAAGCGACGTGCCCAGCGGTCGGCAAAGGCAGAGGACGGGCCGACGACGACGGCGCCCTTGAAGACGGACTTATCACGGCTTTCGATGGTGGCCGGCAGGAGTTCGCCGAGATCGATGCCCTGGCTCACGTAATAATCGCAAAGCCTTTCCATGGCACCGTGGATGTAGATCGGCTCGCTGTAACCGGCATCGCGCAGCAGGCGGATGACGCGCTGCGCCTTGCCAAGCGCATAGGCGCCGACGAGATGCGTGCGTTCGGGGAACTGGCGCAGTGAGGCGAGCAGCTTGCCGGTCTCGTCTATTGGATCGGGATGATGAAAGACCGGCAGGCCGAAGGTCGCCTCGGTGATGAAGACATCGCAGGGCACCGGCACATAGGCTTCGCAGGTCGGGTCCGGGCGGCGCTTGTAATCGCCTGATACGACGATGCGTGTACCATTCTTCTCGATGGCGATCTGGGCCGAGCCCAGCACGTGGCCGGCGGGATAAAAGCTCACCTTCACGCCATTGACGACGAGTTCCTCCCCGAAAGCGACCGGCTGTTCGCTGGCCGAGAAGCCGTCGCCGTAGCGGATGCGCATGATGTCCAGCGTCTGGCGGGTGGCGAGCACGTTCACATGGCCCGGACGAGCATGGTCAGAATGGCCATGAGTGATCAGCGCCCGCTCCACCGGCCGCACCGGATCGACATAGAAGCCGCCTTCCGGGCAATAGAGCCCTTCGGGGGCGGGATAGAGCAGCGCGTCTGGTCTCATGACAGCAAAGATAGTGGGAAATGTGTTTTGCGCCAGTGGGATACGCAGCGCCAAATTTAGCAGTGAAGGCGGGCCATGCGCGTCGCCCCGCCATTGCATCCGCCCACAAGCCTCGTTAGCTTCGCCCGCGCTGCAGCGGGTAAGCAAACGAGAGGCGTATGAAGACTGTTTTCGGATATGCATTGGTGGCGCTCGGGCTGATGCTGCCTGCCGCGGCCGCGGCAAACGACTGGCAGCCGAGTGAGGAAGTGAAGGCTTACGCAATCACCGGCCGCACCGGCATGGAGCTTTACCGGTCGATCGGCGAACGCGGGCCGCAGGTCGGGCCGGGACGGGTCATCGCGCATACGACTTTCAAGCTGACCTGGACGCGCAAATATGAACAGCAGGGCAGTGCCTGCACGCTGACTTTCGCAAAGCCGAAGCTCACCATCATCTACACGCTGCCGAAAGCGCCAAACGACCTGCCGGCGGCCACCAAGGCAAGCTGGGATAGCTTCATCACCGGCGTGCGCACGCATGAGCGTTGGCATGGCGAGACGATCATCGAAATGGTCAAGGAGATCGAGACGCTGAGCAACGGCTTCTCGGTGCCTGACGATCCCGGCTGCAAGAAGATCAGGCCCGAACTGACGGTCCGGCTCGGGGAACTCTCCAACAAGCAGCGCCAGCGCGGCCGGGATTTCGACCGCGTGGAAATGAGCGAAGGCGGCAACATCCAACAGCTCATCCTGAAGCTGGTGAACGGTTCCTGACCGGTTCAGAGCGCGGCGAGGAAAGCGTCGACGCGGCTCCAGGTGGCCTCCGCCGCCTTTGCATCGTAGTCAGGCAGCGACGGATCGGTATAGAGATGACCGACGCCGGGATAGAGGAAAATCTCCAGGCCGATATTGGCTCTTGCAGCATGCGCGCGCCACGGAGCTACCTCGTCCGCCGGTGCGAACTCGTCGGGCTCTGCGAGATGGACCTGCAGGGGAATGCCTTCGCGCGCATTGGCCGGAATTTCTGCGATACCATGCAGCAAGAGAATGCCGGCTGCTTGCGGTCGGCCCGACCAGAGGCTTGCGGCTACGCCTGCGCCCATGGAGAAGCCGCCGAGGACGGCCGAGGACGGCAAGTCGGCGACCGCCTTTTCAGCGCGCCTGCAAAGTTCGGCCCAGCCAATCTCTTTCTTGAAGGCGAAGCCTTCTTCGAGGGTGCGCCCTACCCTGCCCTCATAGAGATCGGGCGTGATCACCTGATGGCCGCCCGCGCGCAGACGCTCCGCAGCATCGCGTTCAAGGGACCGAAATCCGTAGACCGAATGAAAAAGTACAATCGCCGCCATCGCTACCTCCCTGCTTTGCGGGGTCAACATAGGGTTTCTGCAACGTGAAGGCGAGCCTTTACCCATAAAAGCCCCAAATGAGCCAAAGATCCACCGGAATCGCTTTCTAGCCATTTGCCAGGCACGACCGGAGGGGATGATGGGACGGAAGCTCAAATATACAGGCGTGGCGGTTCTCGCCTTTGCCGCCGCAGTTTATCTCAATAATACCAGCTTTTTAGCCGAACATAGAGAGGGCAAGCCACTGCTTCTGGCGCATCGCGGCATCGCCCAGCGCTTCGACGAGACGGATCTGAAGAACGATACCTGCACGGCCACGCGCATGCTGCCGCCGAAGCACGATTATCTTGAGAATACCATCCGCTCGATGCAGGCGGGCTTCGATGCCGGCGCCGATGTAGTGGAGATCGATGTGCACCCAACGACGGACGGACAATTCGCCGTTTTCCACGACTGGACGCTCGACTGCCGCACGGACGGACATGGCGTCACGCGCGAACATTCCATGACCGAGATGAAGACACTCGACATCGGCTATGGCTATACGGCCGATGGCGGCAAGAGTTTCCMCTTCCGCGGCAAGGGCATCGGCCTGATGCCGACGCTCGACGAGGTTTTCTCCACCTTCCMGGACAAACATCTGCTCATCAATGTCAAAAGCCGCGACCCCTTGGAGGGCGAGAAGCTGGCTGCCGTGCTGAACGGCCTTCCTGCCGAACGGCGCGCGAAGATCATCGTCTATGGCGGCAATGAGCCGATCGACCAGCTCCGGCAACTGGCGTCCGATATCCGCACGGCTTCACGCGCCAGCCTGATGGGCTGCCTTACCGGCTATATCGGCTACGGCTGGACGGGCATTCTGCCTGATGATTGCAAGAATGTTATGATGCTGGTTCCGATCAATTATGCGCCATGGCTCTGGGGCTGGCCGGACAGGTTCCTCAACCGCATGCAGGATGCAAATACACAGGTCTTCGTCATCGGCCCCTATCACGGCGGCGGCTTTTCGACCGGTATCGACAATGCCKAACGCTTCGCGCAATTGCCAGCCAATTACTCCGGCGGCATATGGACGAACGAGATCGAGACGATTGCCGATCTGATGAAGTGATCAGGCGCCACGCGCCAGCAGCATGACGACGATCTCTTCCGGCGCGACAGGCTTGGAGAAACGATAGCCCTGCGCCTCCTCGCATCTGACATGGCGCAGGAATTCCAGCTGCGCATCGGTTTCCACGCCTTCGGCGAGCACCGAGAGTTTCAGCGTCTGTGCGAGCGAAATGACGGCCGACGCAATGGCGACGGCGGTCTTGTCGGCAGGCAGGGCCTCGACCAATGAGCGGTCCATCTTCAACCGGTCGAAGGGAAAGGTCTTCAGCGCGGCAAGCGAGGAATAGCCGGAGCCGAAATCATCGATCGACAGGCGCACGCCGAGCGCACGCAGCGACAGCATGATGGCGAGCGCGCGGGCGGCATCCTGCATGATGACGCTTTCAGTCACCTCCAGTTCCAGCCAGCGCGCATTGAGCCTATGGCTATCGATCGCTTCGGCGACGTGGGAGGCGAAATCAGGATCGGCAAACTGCTTGGGCGAGACGTTGACGGCCATGGTCAGTGGCGTCAGGCCCATATCCTGCCAGGTGCGGGCCTGGCGACAGGCCTCGTTCAGCACCCAGAGACCGAGCGGCACGATGAGACCGGTTTCTTCCGCAAGCGGAATGAAATTGACAGGCGGTATCACGCCCTTCTCCGGATGGTTCCAGCGCACCAGAGCTTCGAGGCCGGTAATGCGGCCGGTCGCGACATCGACCTGCGGCTGGTAGAGCAGGAAAAGCTGGTTGGCGACGATCGCCTGGCGCAGTTCCTCCTGTTCACTGAGTGGCAGGCCGGCGGAATTGCTCACGACGCCGTCGTGATATTGCAGCGTGTTCCGGCCTAGCTGTTTGGCACGGTACATGGCGCGATCCGCGTTGGTGAGCAACTCGTCCGGTGTGGCGCCGTCCCATGGGAAGGCAGCGATGCCGATGCTGGAGGTAACGGCGATCTCACCTACCTCGGAGCGGACCGGCTTGGAAATCGCCTTCTGCAGTTCACGCAATCGCCGCATCATGCCGGCATCGTGGCTGGACTGGTGGACGAGCACGACGAGGAATTCGTCGCCGCCGAGGCGCACGACCATATCAGAGGCGCGCAAACAATTCGCCATGCGGGCAGCGGTCTCCTTGAGCACCTCGTCGCCGGCGGCATGACCGCTCGTGTCGTTGATCTCCTTGAAATTATCAAGATCGATATAGGCGACAGTGACCTTGCGGTTGTTGCGGCGAGCCTGATCGAGGATCTTCGCCATTCGCTCCTTGAGAAAAGCGCGGTTCGGCAGGCCCGTCAGATCATCGTGATGGGCCATGAAATGGATGCGGTCATCCACTCGCTTGCGCTCGATGGCGATGCCGGCGATATGGGTGGCAAGTGCCACCAGCGTCATCTCGTGTTCGGTCGGGCGTCGCGTCTCTTTTGAATAAAGCGCGAAGGTGCCGAACACATTCTTCTGCGACGTGCAGATCGGCGTGGACCAACAGGAGCGGAAGCCGAACTGGCTGACCATTGCCCGGAAATCCTCCCAGAGCGGATCGGCCATGACGTCTTCGACGATAACGGTTTCGCCGCGCCAGGCTGCCGTGCCGCAGGAGCCGACTTTCGGGCCGATAGCGACGCCGTCGATCATGCGGCTATAGGCGCCGGGCAGATTGGGAGCCGCGCCGTGGTAGAGCCGCGTACCCTCGCTGTCGAGCAGCAAAATGGAGCCGGAAATGCCGGTCATCTGGCGCTCGATCATGAGCACCAGCGCCTCGAGGATCATCGGCAACGGTTCGTTGCGGGCGATCATTTCCAGAAGGTTCGCCTGGCCGCGATAGAGCTCCTCCTGCCGCTTGCGCTCGGTAATATCGCGAGACACGCCAATGAGGCCAACCACCTCGCCGCGGTCGTTGCGCAGCGGTATCTTGGAGGTCAGACGACACATGATGCCGCCATCCGGCAGCGGCACGAATTCTTCCATGTCGATGCGGGGCTCGCCGCCCGACATGATGTCTTGCTCGACATCGAAATATCGGCGGGCCGTCTCAAAATCGAACAGGTCGAAGTCACGCTTGCCGGCGATCTCGGCAGCGTTCTCCAGCCCGTGGCTGCGCGCCATGACAGCATTGGCGAAGACGAAGCGGCCGTCACGGTCCTTGACGTAAAGAAAATCGGGAAGCTCGTGGACGATCGCCTTGAGGCGGAGGTTCTCTATGCCTTCGGAAAGATGATGGGCAGTCGCCGCCATCATTGCCTCTGTGGCAGCTACGATACGTTGTGTCTCGGCACTGAAGTTATCACCAGATTCCCAACGTCGGACACCCATTCCATTCATGACGCTGTTCTCTCCCGGTAACCGCAGGCCTATCCACAATAGTCATAATTGAAACCGCTTTCTAAAATAACGAGCATTTCCTTCGGGGTGTTTAAATGGAAAGGTGAACAAGACGACAATATTCGAGAGGTTGCGTTTGCTACTCGACCGATGGTTATTCTTCTTCTGCGGATATGTGTCGAAAAGAAACATTTCTGCTGGCATGATTCCTGCGTGAGGCTGTGACATGAAGAAAGATTTCAGCAAAATCTCCCGGCGGGATATACTTGGCATGGCAGCTGCTTCTGCAGCCGCCATGATGGCGCCGCGCGCTTTTGCGGGTCCCGTCGGCGCAGGGCAGCCCTACCTGCGCGGATCGATCGATGCTGTGCAGTATCGCGCCATTCCCGAAAGCGGCGACAAGAAGAACCGCAATCTGCAGCAGATGATCGAGAAAGCGGCGCTCGAGAACGTACCGGTCTTCCTGCCGCCTGGGACCTATCGCATCTCCAACCTGACGCTGCCGGACAATACGCGGATCACAGGCGTGCCCGGTGCGACGCGGATCGTCTATACC
>NZ_JBFTNV010000027.1:0-100084 GCF_056397645.1 Rhizobium sp. 05L429
GGCTCGGCCTTCTCCTTCGTGCTGCCGACAACCACCTTCACCGATGTCGACGGCGGCGAGACGCTGACCTATTCGGCAACGGCTGCCGACGGCACGGCGCTGCCCGCCTGGCTGGCCTTCAACGCCACAACGCGGACCTTCTCCGGCACACCGGCAGCAGCCGGCACCTACGGCGTCAGGGTGACGGCGACCGACCTCGGCGGCCTCTCAGCCAACGAGACCTTCAATATTGCTGCCACAGTGGCGCCTGTGACCTACAGCCTGTTTAACGCCTCCAGCACACCGGCCCAGACCAACCTCAACGACGGTCAGCAGCTCGAAGTCGGCGTCAAGTTCCAGTCGAACGTTGCCGGTGACATTACCGCCATCAAGTTCTATCGCAGCGCCAACGACAACGGCCAGAATGTCGTCGACCTGTGGACCTCCACGGGCACCAAGCTTGCCACCGCCACCTTCACCACCACCACGGCAAGCGGCTGGCAGACGGTAAACTTCGCAACGCCCGTCACCATCACAGCCAACACTACCTATGTTGCCTCCTACCACACGACCGGCGCCTACGTGGCGACGGATGGCTTCTTCACGAACGGTGTCAGCAATGGTCCGCTGTCGGCGCTGTCGAGTGCCGCCGCCGGTGGCAACGGCCTCTATGCCTATGGCGGATCCGCCACCACGGGTCTCTTCCCGACCAACACCTACGATTCAGCGAATTACTATGCCGACGTGGTCTTCCGGCCGCAGCTCGCCGCATGAAGCATCGGACGGATCACGGGCGGGTTTCGAATGAGGCTGAGATGAAGCAAATGCTGGCCGCGGCGGAAGACCACATTCCAAGGAGGCCAATGATCAAGATCGAACGGCTGCCGGTGACAGTGCTCGCCGGCTTTCTGGGCGCCGGCAAGACGACGCTTCTCAGCCACGTCCTGAACAATCGTGAGGGCTTGCGGGTCGCCGTCATCGTCAACGATATGAGCGAAGTGAATATTGACGCCAGTCTCATTCGAGATGGCGGCTGCAATCTGTCGCACACGACGGAGACATTGATCGAGCTCAGCAATGGCTGCATTTGCTGCACCCTGCGCAACGACCTGCTGACGGAGGTCCGGCGATTGGCCGCGKAGGGACGATACGATTATCTGCTGATAGAAGGGACGGGCATTGCCGAGCCACGCCCCATCGCGGCAACATTTTCTTTCTGCGACGAGAACGGTGTCTCTCTTTCCGATTTTGCGAAGCTCGACACGATGGTGACCGTCGTCGATGCGGCAAGTCTCCTGGCCGATTATAGTAGCGCTGATCTGCTGCGTGACCGTGGCCTGCAGCGGGACGGTGACGATCGGCGGACACTCATTGACCTCTTGGTCGATCAGATCGAGTTTGCCGACGTCGTCGTGATCAACAAGATCTCGGACGCGAGCGAAGAGATCCTCAGAGACGTCCGCGAGACGGTTGCGGCCCTCAACCCGGATGCGCGCGTTGTGGAGACGGATTTCGGCAAGGTTTCTCTGGCAACCGTCCTCAATACCGGCCTCTTCGACGAAGCAAAAGCCGCCGCACACCCATTATGGTACAAGGAACTCTACAGCCCCCGGGAGCACGTCCCGGAGACGGAGGAATATGGGGTTTCGAGCTTTGTCTATCGCGCGCGGCGTCCCTTCGACCCGATGCGGTTTCGAGCATTTCTGGACGAACCCTGGCCAGGTGTCATTCGGGCCAAAGGTCATTTCTGGCTTGCCACGCGTCCGCGGCACGTAGGCTCAATGTCGGCTGCCGGGGTGCAACGGCGCTGCGAACCGATGGGGCTCTGGTGGGCGGCCGTTCCTCGACAGGACTGGCCGATCCATCAGCAGTTTCATCAGCATCTTGAGAGCCGGTGGGACAGCGCCTGGGGTGACCGTCGCCAGGAGCTCGTCTTCATCGGCGTGGGCATGGACGAGACAGGTATGCGGACCGCGTTGGACGATTGCCTGGCCAGCGCAGATCCGCGTGATTGGTCCGCTCTCGAAGATCCGTTTCCGGCCTGGTAGCAGGGGCGTGAGATCGTTCTGCCATGAACGCGCTGCGGCGATACTCTATCTGCCGTCGGATTGGCTCAATCGTCGAGATAGCGTTCGGTCAGGCGTGCCCACATCGCGGCCCCCACCGTCAGGGATTTGTCGGCAAAATCGTATTTCGCGCTGTGCAGGATTGCGGAATCCATACCATTGCCGAGCCGCAGGAAGCTGCCAGGCCTGTGCTCGAGGAAATGTGAGAAGTCCTCGCTGCCGGGGATGAGGTTGCAGAGGCCCACCTTTTCCGCACCGACGAGTTCTTCTGCAACCATGCGGGCGAATTCGGTTTCCACTTCCGAATTGACGACCACGGGGTGTCCGCGAGTGTAGTCGATTTCCGCAGTTGCCCCGTAACCGTCGGCAATCGTTTCAGTGAGCCTGCGGATCCTGGCCTCCAGCGTCTCGCGCACCTTCGGGTCGAAGGAACGGATGCTGAGCAGCAGTTTTGCACTTTCGGGGATGACGTTTGCGGCCTCGCCGGCATGGATCGCCCCGACCGTGACGACGGCGGTCTGTGTCGGATCGATGCTGCGCGAAACGACCGATTGCAGGCTGACGACGAGGTTGCAGGCAACGACCACCGGATCGACGGTCAGATGCGGACGCGAGGCGTGGCCGCCCTTGCCTTTGATGATGATCTCGGCGCTGTCGGCAGCCGCCATCAGTGGGCCCGACCGCATCAGCCAGGTGCCTTCGGGTGCGCCGGGATGATTGTGCAGGCCGAAGATAACGTCGAAGGGAAAGCGTTCGAACAGGCCGTCGGCGATCATGGCGGGCGCGCCACTCAGCGCACCTGCCTCTTCGGCCGGCTGGAAAATGAGGTTGACCGTACCGTTGAAGCGGCGCGTGCGCGCCAGATATTCGGCCGCGCCGAGAAGGATCGTCGTGTGGCCGTCATGTCCGCAGGCATGCATCTTGCCGGCAACCATGCTGGCATAGGGCCGACCTGTCTCCTCGGTGATCGGCAGGGCGTCCATGTCCGCGCGGATGGCGATGCTCTTCTTTCCGGCGCCGACCGTCATGCGCGCAACCACGCCATGGCCGCCGACGTTGCGGGTCACGTCATAACCCCAGGATTCCAGCTTTTCGGCAACAAAACGCGCGGTCTCGGCCTCCTCGAAGGAGAGCTCGGGATGCGCGTGGAGATGCCGGCGGACAGCCGTCAGCTCTGCTTCCATCGGTTCGAAATCGGAGAGGCGGGCAAAATCATTGTCGAGGGACATGGCAATTCCAGTTTCATGGGCGCGGTATCGCCGGCCGGCTCACAGTAAAGCCAGCCCGCAGGGCAAGAGCATGGAGGAGCCGCCGCGCTAGATAAAGCGCGACAGGAAACTTCTGGTGCGGGGGTGTTGCGGGTTGCCGATCACGTCTTCCGGCTTGCCCTGTTCCACGACCTTGCCGTCATCCATGAAGACGACGCGGTCGGCCGCTTCCCGCGCGAAACCGATCTCGTGGGTGACGACGATCATCGTCAGACCCTGGTTTGCAAGATCCCGCATGGTGGCGAGAACCTCGCCGACCAGCTCGGGGTCGAGTGCCGAAGTCGGTTCGTCGAAGAGCATCAGCTTCGGCTTGATGGCGAGAGCGCGGGCAATCGCCACGCGCTGCTGCTGACCGCCGGAAAGCTGGCGCGGATAGCTGTCGGCCTTGGCCGAAAGCCCGACCCGTTCCAGCAGCCTCAGCGCGTTTTCGGTCGCAACCTTCCGGCTTTCACCGTGGATGCCGACCGGCGCTTCGATGATATTCTGCAGCGCTGTCATATGCGGGTAGAGATTGAACTGCTGGAACACCATGCCAATCTTGCGGCGCTGCTGGGCGATCTCGTGGTTCGACAGCTGCAGCAGCCGGTCCTTGTGCAGGCGGTAGCCGATCTGTTCGCCGTCCACCTCGATCGAACCCTGGTTGATGGATTCGAGATGGTTGATGCAGCGCAGGAACGTTGACTTGCCGGAGCCGGAGGGGCCAAGGACGACGACGACCTCACCGGGCGCGACGTCGAGATCGATACCCTTCAGCACTTCCAGATCTGCGAAGGACTTGTGGACATTGCGTGCCTTGACGAGAGGCTCGATAGTGGCGATCTCGTTCATGCGCCTGCCTCCGTTGCCTGTGCCATGACGGCCGTCTCCTTTGCAGGTTTGGCGGCGCCCGTGCGGCGATCGCCGCGGCTGTAATAGCGCTCGATATAGGCCTGGCCGATATTCAGGACCGACGTGATGAGCAGGTACCAGAGGACGGCGACGAGCAACATCGGCACGATCTCGAAGGTGCGGTTGTAGATCGATTGCACCGAATAGAGCAGGTCGGCCATGGCGATGACGCTGACAAGCGAGGTGGCCTTGATCATGCTGATCAGCTGGTTGCCGGTCGGCGGAACGATCGAGCGCATGGCTTGTGGGATGATGATGCGGCGAAGCGCGCGAATGCGCGTCATGCCGAAGGCTTCCGCCGTCTCGTACTGGCCCTTGTCCACCGAAAGCAACCCGCCGCGGATGATTTCTGCCATATAGGCAGCCTCATTGAGCGCGAGACCGGCAATTGCAGCCGTCATCGGGCTGATCACCGAATTCGTATCCCAGCTCATGAAGGTCGGGCCGAAGGGAATGCCGATCGACAATGTCGGAAAGAGTGTCGAAAGATTGTACCAGAAGATCAGCTGCACCAGGAGCGGCGTTCCGCGGAAGAACCAGATGAACAGCGAGGCGAGCGAGCTCGCCAGCCGGTCGCTGGACATTCTCGCGACGGCCAGCACGAGGCCGAGCGCGATGCCGATGATCATCGCGACAACCGTCAGGCCAAGCGAGACGTAAAGGCCGCTGATGACGGTCGGGTCGAGGAAATATTGAGCGACGACCGGCCAGCCGAAATTCTCGTTCTGCGCGACCGACCAGGCCCAGTAGGCGGCGATCGCAAACGTGATGCCCCAGGCCGCGACGCGGCCCTTGGGGAAGGGCTTGTGGGCATGGGCCACATCCCGGCTTCTCGCATCGCCGGAGGGCGATGCGAGTGTTTGCGTTTGTGTGCTCATTTCGGAAGTGTCCCACCGAGGTTGATGCCGGGCTCCTTGATCATGTTGTTCTCAAGGCCCCACTTCTTCATGATCGCGGCATAGGTGCCATTGTCCATCAGCACCTTGACTGCGTCGCGCAGGACTGGGCCGAGCGGCGAGCCCTTTGCGACAACCGCGCCCTGATAGAGGTTCTCGAAGCCGTTCTTCTGTCCGACACCGGTCAGTTCCAGCTGGCCGTTGGCCTGCGACACGAAATAGGTAAGCGGCGCCTGGGAGGAGAAGAAGGCATCCGAACGCTTGGAGCGAACGGCAAGGATCGAGCTCGGCTGGTCGGTGAAGGACTGCACCTCGATCGCGCCCTTACCATCAGTCTTGCATTTTTCGGCCTGCACCTGGATGACCTTTTCGGCCGAACCGCCGGCCATGACTGCGATGCGGTTACCGCAGGCGGTATCGAGCGAGGTGATGCCCTTCGGATTGCCCTTCTGCACGGAGAAGACCACGAATTCCTGAACCCAGTCGACGAAATCGTTGGATTCTTCACGGCTCTTGAAATCGCCGACCGGACCGAAGGCAAACTGGTAGCGGCCGGAGTTGACGCCGGCCAGCAGTGCCGGCAGACCGCCGACGGTCTCATGCTCGATCTCGACGCCGAGAACCTGGCCGAGCGCGCCGGTCAGATCGGCGCTGGCGCCGCTCATCTCGGTGCCTGTTACGATTTCATAGGGAGGAAACGAGCCATTGTTGACGGAGATCATCTTGCCGGACGTKCGGATCGCTTCGGGCAACTGCGCATGAAGCGCGTCGTTGACGGAAAGCTTGGGCAGGGCCGCATCTTCAGCGAAGGCTGTCCCCGAGATCACTACGCTCGTCAGAGCAAGGCATGCAATTTTCCTGATCGACATTGTTTATTTCCCCTGTTTGGTTCGAATTTATGCGTTTTGTATTGCGCTCACCCGATGCGGCTACCGTCCACATCGAAGGAGAAGAGGTGTTCCGGCGTCATCAGCTGCGGCAGGATGCCCTGGACGTGAAGCTCGCTGGCGAAGTCGGCGATCATCTTGCGGTTGACCGCAAAGCCGCTGGACTCCCAGCCGACTGGAAGCTCGGTCGCCGACTTCAACAGCTCGTCCATCATGAAGGGCGTGGTGTCGGCGTATTTGCGGCGTTTGCTCAGCCACATCCGCTGCGATTCATCGATCAGCTTGCTGAGCTCTTCGATCACCCACGGGTTCTGCGCGACGATGCCCGCTTTGATGCCGATCAGATGCATGCCGGGAACATAGCCCACATCATCGAAATATTGACGTTCGGCACCTCTGAAATCGGAGAGGACCTGCCGGAACGGCGATCCTCCGCCGAAATAGCCGTCAGGCATGAAAGGCGTGAAGATCGCGTCGAGGAAGCCTTCCTTGAGAAGATCAACCATGGGGCGCTCGCCGGGAGCCGCTTCGATGCGGCCGGCCCGACCGAACCCGTCGAGGCGATCGACAATCGGATGCGCTTCGGTCAGGCGACCTGCATACCACATGGCGTCCTCGACGCCGACGCCCTCGCGGCGTAGCGCCGCTCTGGTCCAGGTATTTCCGGAGTCTCGCCATCCAGTGACGCCGATACGTTTTCCGGCCAGCTGGCGGAGTTCGGTAATGGGGCCGTCCTTGCGGGTAATGATGCAGCGGTGACGGAAGCCGCGCATGATGAAGTTCGGAATGCCAACGACGCTCTCGTCGCCATCGATGCGCAGCTGCGCATAGCGGCTGAAGGACATTTCCGCGACATCGTAGTGGTCGCTCTTGCCGAGATGCGAGAGCAAGGTGCCGACCCGGTCGACCTTGATGTCGAGCTTGTGCGAGGAGACATCGCCAAGAACCAGGGGCGTGATGTAGTCCCAGTCACGGAGGGCAAGTCGGAGGTTAAGGGGCATCGGCATTCACTCGCAAAGACCTTGTTTTCGGAATAATTAAATGTTCAAACTTATCCGATCAAATGTTATTACGTTATTGAACATTAAAAGTGGCGATTAAATGAGCGATATTGTCGATGCGGCATGGTTTGCCCAAAAATTGACCGATCGGACAATTCGAGGAATTGCGATTGAAACCAGTGCCTTGATCCGAGCTGGGGCACTTCCCGTCGGGACGAAGCTGCCGCCAATCCGCCATCTCGCCTTTGCGCTCGGGATCAGTCCGGCGACGATCTCCGAGGCCTGGAGCGAGCTGAGGCGCCAGAAAATCATTACCGGCAGGGGACGGAACGGCACCTGGGTGAGCGGCGATCGTTTCGTGGCGAAACCCGAACGGCTCGGCAGTTCCGGCCGTTATGGAGCCGACGTCCTCGATCTGACATCGGCCGTACCGGATATCAGGCTTTTGCCAAAGCTTACCGAAGCCATGGCCTACGGAGCGTCGGCGGAAAATCTCAACAGCTACGAGCGAAGCCGCATTCTTCCGGAACTCGAAGAGGCTGTCCGAAAGACCTGGCCCTATGAACCGGAGGCTTTTCTGGCGACGAACGGGGGCTATAACGCGGTCTACACGCTCATCCAGGCGCTCGTCATGCCCGGTGCGTCCGTTGCAATCGAAGATCCGACCGCGATGCGGCTTCTTGATATTCTGGAGGACCGCGGCGTGCAGATCCTTCCGGTCCAGTGCGATCGGGAGGGGCCGCTGCCTTCGTCTCTCGAAGCCGCAATGAAGCTGCGGCCCATCGCCTTCATTTTCCAGCCGCGGCTTCACTCGGTAACCGGCCAGCACGTCAGCAGCGAGCGGTTACAACACCTTGGAGACATCCTCGACGGTACGGACACCTTGATCGTCGAGGATGACGGCATTGCCGACATTTCCATGGCCCCGCGTCATTCGCTCGGCGATCGGTTTGCCGACCGGACAATTCACATTCTCTCCTATTCAAAGACGCATGGTCCGGATCYGAGGCTTGCCGTGCTGTCAAGTTCGCGTGCGATCGTCGAACAGATCCAGTCCTACCGCAGCTTCAGCGCCGGCTGGACAAGCCGCATCCTTCAGGCGGCCACAGCATGGCTTCTGCGGGATCCCGTGACGCAAACCTCGCTGCAACGCTCTCGTGATATCTATTTCCAGCGTYGGGCCGATCTGGTCGATGCTCTGAGGGAACGTGGGATCGAAGTGCAACATGGCAGCGGCCTGTGTGCCTGGGTGCCGGTCGCATCCGAACCTTTCGCGATGGTCACGCTTGCGGCGCGAGGCATTGCGGTTCATCCCGGTGCCAAATTCTCCATTCTTGCAAGCGCACATCTTCGCGTGGCGACGGCCATATTGTCGGATCGGGTAAATGACGTKGCCGACTCGATCGCGCTGGCTGCCAGCCCGGCCTAGTCTTTGGTGTTGCTCCAGTTACCCCAACACTTCACCGCGTTTGGAGACGCCGGCAGACCCGCGGTATTGCGCCGCGAGCTTCCGGCAGGCGCGCAGGGTCAGGGCCATGACGGTCAAGGTCGTACCCGCCGTTCCGCCACCGGCAAAGGCGCTGGCGTCGGTCACAAGAAGATTGGGCACGTCCCAGCTCTGATTCCATCCATTGAGGACGGAGTTTTCCGGCGAGGTACCCATGCGCGCGCCGCCGCTTTCATGGATTGCGGCACCCATGCACATGGTCTTTCGGAACCACTTGCGGAACAGGAAACGGCTTAAAGGGTCGGCATCCGGGAAAGCGCCGCGGCCCATTTCTGTCAGGCCAAGCGGTGATCCGATGAAATCGAGCTCGCCGCCGGCACTCTTCACCATGTCGATCAGGGTCATTTCCTGCTTGCGGATCAATTCCTGCTCGGGCTCATGCATGACGCAGCGGATGCGCGGCACCGGAATGCCCCAGGCATCCTTGCGGCTGGCATCGAGAGTGATGCGATTGTCGGCGTGCGGCAGCATCAGGCCGAAGCCGAAGAAGGCAAGGCTTGACGGCTCGTTATCGCCGACCGGCGCGCGGCCGACGCTGCCCTGATAGGCGAAGTCGCCGCGCGGCGCCTTTCCTTCCACATTGTCGAAGCGCGGGACGAAGATTCCGCCCGACGGATTGTAGAACGGGTCCTGCGGCGCCGAATCGTCATGCGACCAGCCGCGGGCAGGCGGAAAGGTTCCAAAGGCCAGGCAAGGCAGCTGGTCCATGAAGTAGCGGCCGAGCGTGCCGGAACTATTGCCAAGCCCGTTCGGGTGCTTTGCCGATGCCGAATTCAAGAGCAGGCGAACGCTTTCGATCGGCGAGGCGCAGAGGACGACGTTTTCGGCATTGACCGCATKGACGCTGCCGKAATTGCGATCAGCATATTCTGCGCCCGTCGCCCGGCCCGTCTTCGCATCTGTGGTAATGCGACGCACGATCGCATCGTGGCGGATCGTCAGCTTGCCGCTGGCGAGCGCCTCGCGCAGTGGGCGCGGCACGCGCTCGGCGTCCGGTGCGATATAACGCCAGGATACGACATGCCGTTCTGGCGCCTGGCTTTCGATGGTCTTCTTGAAGAGCTCTTCGGCCGGCGTAAGGTTGGCGGGGCGGGAATAGACGCCGTCCGGTAAGGTCGAGACATGATCCTGATTGCCGTAGAGGCCAAGATGGCTTTCGGCTTCGGCATAGAAGGGGGAGAGTTCGTCATAGGAGACGGGCCAGTCGACGCCGCGGCCGTTGCGGCTCTCAATCTTGAAATCGTCATCGCTCCAGCGCAGCAGCACGCGCCCGAAACTGTGCAGGCGCCCACCTGACTGCCGGCCGCGGATCCACAGGAAAGGTTCGCCGCGCGGCGTAGTATAGGGGTTCTTCCGGTCATTGACGAAGAAGTGGCTGAAGCGCTCGGTGAAGAAGGCGGCGCGCGCCTGCACCGGTTGGCCCCTAATGGTTGCCCGTGCCCGTTCCCAGATATTGATGGCACTTGCCGGCGGTTTCTTGCGCGTGGGATCGAAGTCTTTCCTGCTGATCTCAGGGCCGGCTTCGAGAACCAGGACGGATAGACCATTGGCCGTCAATTCCATGGCGGCAAAGGAGCCGGCGGCGCCGGAGCCGATCACCAGCGCATCATACACTTTCTCAGACATGTCGTTCAAAACCTGACTTCATCAATGGAATGGGACCGGCAGCGCGATCTCTCTGCTGCCGGCAGAGGACGGCTCAGAGGCGGTCGCCGTCCCCTGCAAAAAGTGATGCCTTGGAGAGATCGAGACCGATGCCGATGACATCGCCCGGCTGGAGCGCGAGATCACCCATGACCCGCAGCGACAGGGTCGTGTCTTTCCAGGTGAGCCAGACAACCGTATCGGAGCCCATCGGCTCCAAGACAGAGACGGTTGCCCTCAGTGCGACTGTTCCTCCATCCTGCCGGATACTCAGATGTTCCGGACGCACGCCAAGAGTTACCGGGCCGGCCGGCGGCCTTGCTGCAAAAGCGTAACCGGACATGTCGAGGGTGAGATCGCCCGCCTTGAATAGGACCTTGTCGCCGTCCGGTTCGATGCTGCCTTGAATGAAATTCATCGAGGGAGCGCCGATGAAGCTGGCGACGAAGAGATTGGCAGGCCGGTGGTAGATCTCCGCCGGTGTGCCCAGTTGCTGGATTACGCCATCGCGCATGATGGCAATGCGGTCGGCAAGTGTGAGCGCCTCCACCTGATCGTGGGTGACGTAGATCATCGTGTTGCCGAGCTGCTGGTGCAGCTTCTTGATCTCGACGCGCAACTCATTGCGCAGCTTGGCATCGAGGTTCGACAGCGGCTCGTCGAACAGGAAGACGTCAACTTCGCGCACCAGCGCGCGGCCGATCGCGACACGCTGGCGCTGGCCGCCGGAAAGCTCGGCCGGGCGGCGGTCGAGCAGCTTTTCAAGGTGCAGAAGCGATGCGGCTCGCTCGACCCGGCTGTCGATCTCCGGCTTCGGCAGGCCCGCGACCCTGAGGCCGAAGGAGAGGTTCTTGCGTACCGACATGCGGGGATAGAGCGCATAGGACTGAAACACCATGCCGATGCCACGATCCTTCGGTTCTTCCCAGGTAACGTTTTCCCCTGAGATCCAGATTTCCCCGTCGGTGATGTCTGCAAGGCCGGCGATCGCGTTCAGCAAGGYCGACTTGCCGCAGCCGGACGGGCCGAGCAGGACGAGGAATTCCTTCGGTGCGATATCGAGCGACATCTGCTCAATCACCGTATGGTCGCCGTAGCTAATCTTCAGGTCCTTGATGGAAACAGCAGAGTGCATTCAGCCTTACCCCTTGACGGCGCCGGCCGCGATCCCGCGGACGAACCAGCGTCCGGACAGGAAATAGATGGCGAGCGGAATGATGGCGGTGAGGATGGTGGCCGCCATGTTGACGTTGTAGTTGCGCTCGCCCATCGTCGTGTTGACGATGTTGTTGAGCTGTACGGTCATCGGCAGATTGTCGCGTCCGGCAAAGACGACGCCGAGCAGGAAGTCGTTCCAGATGCCCGTGAACTGGAACATCGAGGCGACGACGATCATCGGAAGCGCCATCGGCAGCATGATCTCGATGAAAATCCGCCAGAAGYCGGCGCCATCGACGCGCGCTGCCTTGAAGAGCTCTTCCGGAATGGTGACGAAGTAGTTGCGGAAGAGCAGCGTCACCAGCGGCAGACCGAACAGCACATGTACGAGAATGATGCCGCCGAGGCTGTTGTAGAGGCCCATGACCGCCATGGCGCGCACCAGCGGATAGAGAAAGATCTGGTAGGGCACCAGCGCCCCGGCCATTAACAGGCCGAACATCAGTCGTCCTGCCTTCGGCCGCCAGAAGGAGAGTGCATAACCGTTAATCGCGCCGATCAGGACAGAAATGACAACGGCCGGCACGGTGATCTTCACCGAATTCAGGAAGCCCATGCGTACTCCGGTGCATTCGCTCCCGGCACAAGCACCGGCCCAGGCCGTCTTCCAAGCGGTAAAATCCAGGCGCAGCGGCAGGGCGAAAATCTGCCCCAGGCGGATCTCGTCCATGGTCTTCAGCGATGTGACGATCATCACGTAAAGCGGCACGGCGAAGAACAGCGCGGCGGAGATGAGGAAGGCATAAAGGCCGATGCGCGCCACGGTAATCTGCGTCGGCCTGGGGCCGTGGGGATGGATCATAGCGTACCTGCCTGGCGCCGGGCGCGGATATATTGGGCATAGCGGAAGGGTGCGACGATGATCAGCACGGTCAGAAGCAGGACGGTCGCGGCTGCAGTCGCAAGGCCGAGATTCTGACGCTGGAACAGATTGTCCATAATGAATTTCGCCGGCACCTCGGTCGCCGATCCCGGTCCGCCATTGGTGAGCGCCACAACGATATCGTAGGTTTTGATCACGCCCATAGAGAGCAGCGTGCCGGCGGCGGCAAAGGCCGGCGTCAGTTGCGGCAGGATGATCGAAACATAGATGCGCCAGACAGGAATGCCGTCGATGCGGGCAGCGCGCCACTGCTCACCGTCGATGCCGCGCATGCCGGCCAGCACAAGGATCATGACGAGGCCTGCGCCCTGCCAGAGGGCCGCGATCACCACCGCGTAGATCGCAAGATCCCGGTTGATGATCCAGTCGAAGGTGAAACTCTGCCAGCCAAGCGCACGCACGCTTGCCTGAACGCCGAGCGTCGGGTTCATCATCCATTGCCAGATCAGGCCGGTGACGACGAAGGACATGGCATAGGGATAGAGGAAGATCGTCCGGAAAGCGCTTTCGAAGCGCACCTTGCGATCGAGGGCGGCAGCAAGGAGGAAGCCGACAAACAGGCAGCCGAAGACGTAGAGCACGCCGAAGATGACCAGGTTCTGGAAGGAGACCAGCCATTTGGCGGTCTGAAACAGCTTGGAATATTGCTCGAACCCGACGAAGTTCCACGATGGGAACAGCCGCGAATTGGTGAAGGACAGGGTCACCGACCAGACCATGGTGCCGAGGTAGACGACGACCACCGCAGCCCAGGTCGGGATGAGAGCGATGAGCGCCGCCTTCGAGCGGTTATGCTTCCGTTTCATCAGAGCGTCTTTGCAAGGGGCTTCGAAAGTCGCCTGCACCGGTGGTGCGGTGCAGGCGACAGGCTTGTCCGATCTTACTCGAAGATCGCGGCGAACTGCGCAGCCGATGCATCGACATCAGCGGACGGATTGGTCCAGAATTCGCCGATGAAGTCGGTCAGAGCGCCCACCTGCTCCGGCGTCGTGGTGATGGCGTGTTCGGGAACGATCTTGCCCTCGGCCATGAAGGCCATGCCCTTCTGGGTGCAGGCGTCGAACTTGGACTTGTCGACATCGATGCGCGCCGGGATCGAGCCCTTGTTCAGCGAGAATTCAACCTGAACTGCGGGGTCCATGACGACCTCGGCCAGCAGCTTCTGCGCTGCGTCCTGGTTGGCGTCGTTCGTCTTCAGATAAGCGAAAGCGTCTGCGATATAAATGAGGCCAGGGGAGGCGGGAGAGATGGCGCAGCCGAAATCCTTGTCGGCGACTTTGCCGGCAGCCGTGAACTCGCCCTTAGCCCAATCACCCATGAACTGCACGCCGGCCTTGCCGGTGATGACCATGGCGGTGGCGTCGTTCCAGTTGCGGCCGGCAGAGCCTTCATCGACGTAAGCCCGCATTTTGCCGAAGATTTCGAGCGCCTTCTTGACACCGTCGGATGTCAGAGCGGCCTGATCCTTGTCGGCATAGATCTTCATGAAGCCGTCCATGCCCACCTGGGACAGGAGAACCATGTTGAAAACCTTTACCTCCTGCCAGCCCTGGCCGCCCCAGGCAATCGGCGTCAGGCCGGCTGCCTTCAGCTTGTCCATGTCGGCGAAGAAGGCATCCCAATCCTTTGGCTCTTCGCTGATGCCGGCCTTGTCGAAGGCTTCCTTGGAATAGAACATCCAGCTTTCGCCATGGATACCGGTCGGCGTCAGATAAACTTTGCCGTCATAGGTGATGTAATCATAGAGCGCCTTGGGAAGCGCATCCTTCCACTTGCCGGCAGCCGCCACTTCATCCATCGGGTTCATCAGGCCCTGCTCGATCAATTCGGCCGGGTCCTTGCCGACGACGACCTGCTTTGCGGTCGGCGGATCGCCGGCGACGAGGCGGTTCTGGAAGGCGGCATTGGCATTTTCGAAGCCGGCGATCGTGGAGCTCTCCCACACTCCGCCGCGCTTTTCGAATTCCTTCTTGATGGCGTCGACGGCGCGGCCCTCGCCACCTGATGTCCAGGAGGTAAAGACCTCGGCCTTCAGTTTGTCGTCCGCATTCACAAGGCCGGCAGCGCCAAGCAGCATGGTACCGGCGAGCAGGAGCGTCATTTTCTTCATTGTTCCACCTCTTGAATAGGCCC
This sequence comes from Rhizobium sp. 05L429, assembly GCF_056397645.1. Classification (NCBI taxonomy): domain Bacteria; kingdom Pseudomonadati; phylum Pseudomonadota; class Alphaproteobacteria; order Hyphomicrobiales; family Rhizobiaceae; genus Rhizobium; species Rhizobium sp. 05L429. Next base: position 14,371 of record NZ_JBFTNV010000027.1, read on the forward strand.
TCTTTGCGGGGCCGTTTGGTTGCAAGGTACGGTTAGCGATAGATCGGCAGCAGCGCCTGACGCACGAGGGTCAGGCCATTGGCAATGTCGCCAACGGGATCGGCAGCGGCATCGAGTTCGAGGATTGCCCAGCCATTGAACTGGCGGTCCCGCAAGAGGCGGATCCAGGCCGGCCAGTCGACGCGGCCAAGGCCGAAGCCGCAGAAGAAGGGTCGGTGGCGCTCATGGATGTCGGCGCCGATCGGCGTGTCTGCCGGCATCTTGCCGGTTGCATCCTTCCAGTGGGCGATGATCATGCGCTCGTGATGGCGATCGACGAGTTGGATCGGGTCGGAACCCTCGAGAATGATGTGCGCCGTGTCCGGGCACATATGCACGTAAGCCGGATCCGTCAGCAGCATCAGAAGATCGACGTCGCGGGCAGCGGCAAAGATCGAATGCGCTTCCGTGTGTAAGGCGAGCTTGACGCCCTTCTTGTAAAGGATGGCACCTAGCCGGTTCAGGAAATCGGCGATGACCTTGGCCTGGTCGAAATCGCGAAAATGCACGGGCTCTTCGCCCGGTGTCTGGCGCATCGGCGCACCGATGACCATGATATCGCCGCCAGACGCCTTGATGAAATCGGCATATTGTTCGGCCTTGGCGATGATGGCCGCCTGTGCGGGAGCCTCGGTGAAATCGCCGGAAGCCTCCAGTTCCGCGAAGAAGCCGGAGGCCAGTTGAAGTCCGCGAGCGGATAGCTCGGCGCCGAAGGCCTCCACAGACCCATAGGTCTTGATCGCGTCCTGCCAGTTGAAGGGAGAGAAGGTGAGTTCGACGCCGGTCACGCCCGAGGCTTGCACACTGTCGAGGATCTTGTCCCAGAACTGCCGCGGCTGAGCCTTCGCATGTTCGACGATTGCGTCGTAGCTGTCGACGCCCCAGAAGCCCGGATGAAAGAAGGTAACCAGGTCCACACCAAAACGCAGATTATCACTCGCGGCCATTACTGTCCCTCCAATCAGGCATAGGTTATCCGTCGCGAAGAGAGTTTTTCGCGCCAGATTTTATTGAGATTATTCAATGTATTGGCAATTGGCAATCGATTGCCATCCCTCGATATTAGACAAGCCGATAAAATATGCAATCCATTTCTTCGGGTTTTTGGCAATCGTTTGCTATAACAGGAATCGTAGGTGTGGTTGATCGCGCCAGCGCTGGGCTAAGTGGATGGAATGATGAAGAAAACCGTAGAGAGCCTATCCACAGAGGGATCATCTGCCCTGATGGCCGACGTCGCGCGCCTTGCCGGCGTGGCGACGTCTACCGTCAGCCGTGCTCTGGCCAACCCGGGGCGAGTCAACGAAAAGACCAGGGCAAGGATTGCAGCGGCAGCCGAACAGCTTGGCTACACGCCCAACGCCGCGGCCCGCAATCTGCGCGTCGGCAAATCCAACGTGATCATGATCATCCTTCCGGGTTCGTTGCATTATGGCGCATCCCAGATCATCCCCCAGGTTCTGGAGGCCGTGAATCGTACAGTCATCCGCAACGGCTACAATCTMATGATTGCCAACCTCGACCGCGACGAAAGTTCCGAGCGGCATATCCTTGACCTTGCCTTCGGAGGGACGGTGAGGGGGGCTCTGATCCTGTCGTCGCAGCTGCCGGTGGTCGCAAACAGATCGCTTGCCGAGGCTGGTCTGCCGATCGTCTCGCTTTTGCTCGATATGAGCGACACTTCTGTTCCAAGCATCATCACCAACGACAGAGAGGCTGTCAAAGAGGCTGGCCGTGAGCTCCTGGCGCTCGGGCACCGCCGCTTCTTCTACATCGCCGGTCCGACGGGCAACTATCACGATATCGAACGCTATGCCGGTCTCGTCGAGGCCTTGCAGGAGGAGGGGCTTTCCGAACGGCATGTAACGCGCGCCGGTGGCGAATTCACCTTCCAGTTCGGATTTGAAACGGGTCTGCAGGCTGCCGAGGACTTTGCAAGACTCGACGAAAAGCCGACCGCTGTCGTGGCGACGAGCGACGATATGGCAATCTCCTTCATGAGCAAGGTTCAGAAGATGGGATGGCGTGTACCTGAAGACCTGTCGATCGTCTCGTTCGACGGATCTCCGGTCTGCGAATATTGTGCGCCTCCGCTCTCGACGATCGAGCAACCCATGGAGGCTCTCGGGGAGACCGCGACAGAATTCCTGATTGCCAGGATGGAAAAGTCGGATGAGAGGCGAGAACTGCGCGTCGTCATTCCGAGCCGGTTCATTCGCCGAGACAGTATCGCGGTGAACTCAAAATCGACGACCTGACTTCATTTTGACGCGAAGACGCGTCCTGAGCACCAAGCGCGATCGGGATTCCTTCTCGGAATCGTTTGGATGCAGCCTTCGGCTGACCGCATCGACAGGCGCGAAATCAGCCACCGAGTCCCAGTATGTTCTGCCAGCTTTGTTTCCGCGCCAACGAATCTTGGATGAGAGAGCGCTCAACGAGTTTTAGTGAAACAATGACCGAGATATTAGTCGCAGGGTCGATCAGTGCAGCTCGATACTCACATCCGCGAGCAACGGTTCCAGACCAGGAAGATCTGCATCCGTCGCCCTGCGCAGTTCCCGCGTAACCGCGGTCAACGCCAGGTCGAGAGACTGAGCGCCTAGTTCGATCTTCAGATCTTCCGCTACCGCCTTTGCATAGGTGATCATCCGAGCCAAAGCCGTGAGCTCGTCAAGATCATCCATGGCTGTCGCCGCTGCGTGCTGAAGCTTTCCCGACCCTATGACCGACATATCGATTCTCCAGATGCCGGAATGACCATAGGGAAAGTTCAGTACTAAAGTGCGTGAAAAACGCGTGAAACACCTTATGGGTGTAATATGACCGAAGCCTTTGAGCGGGACAGTTGTTTTGACCACAGCGTGGTTTTCCTGAATTCCCAATGGCGATTTATCGGCACGCGCTGATCATCCGCGTCGCGAACAGCTTCAAGAAGAGCCAAGGCATCGATCCGTTTCTGATCGATCGCGTAAGTCTTCAGCATGGCCAGCCAATACTGCTTTTGCGATGCCGGTATTGCCGCACATGCGGAAACGATGAGTGCCCAGCTTCTCTTCTTGAAGAAGAGGTTTGCGGCGGTTCGTTCGAGAGCCTTGCGAAAGGCTTTGTCGAAGAGCTCCAGCCTTTCCATCTCGTCCAAAGTGCTTCTCACATTGACCATCGGCACGGTCAGCGCTCTGCCGCCCAATTCCATCGGTTCGTGCAGAAGCGCGACATCGGCGTCGTCGACGATTGTTCCATTGACATAGTCGTTGAAAATCCGGCCAACGCCGATCATTCCAAACGCTTGGCATTCGGCGGCGCGCAAGGCGCCCATGCTGGCGGCGCCCAGGACCGCGACATTGAGGGAGAGAGCGAAGAGAATTTCCTTATGCCAAACCGGCGCGGTATTTTCAAAGCCGCCATCGACCAAACCGATGATGTTTGCGCCATCTTCCACCGCCCTTAACACATCTCCCTGAACAGCGGGGGGCCGGAAAACGACATCCGTAGCGGCGTGGCTTGCTGCGTCAGGCAAGCTCGGKCCAATGAAGACGACCTTCACCAGCGCATCGCCCTTGCAAGGGCGCGTTGGCCGAAACGATGGAGCCTGTTGCCCTCGGGGTTCTMGAGATCGGGTATGAATATCTTCACCACCGAGAATGGCAGGTTCGCAGGCGTCAGGGGAAGGGCAATCACCGAGCCGATCCCGCTGGCGCGAAGTCTCGTCAGCAGTTCACGCAACAGGACGGATATATTCCCGGCCGGTCTTATGATGCCAGCCGCAGGTACAGAAACGGGGGTGGCGAGAAATGCGCTACGGGTTTGTGCCGGAAGCGGCGTCGTGAACAATTCGGGCCAGACATCGTCGCGGGCGCCGCTGATATAGGTCAGTCTAGACTGAAGCGCTTCCGTTACGGCGCGGATTGCCGCCCGCACGGCCCAGGGATGAGCGCCGCTGCCGCCGGTTACCTCGACGAACCGGAGCGGCACTTTGCCGTTGACCGTTGATGGGGCGACGAGCGCAGTATAGCAGGGGATACCGATATCGCTCGTGATATCGAAGACTTTCAAGACGAGCCCGGCGGCCTCGATCCTGTCGATCAGGCCCGAGAGCGCGGCGTCGCCAAAACTCTTGGGATCGACGCAGCATGCGTCGCGCTTGTCATCGCTGGCAATCTGCCAAAGCACATGGGCATCGCGTTCGATGCGCTCCAGAATGCCATGGAATATTGCTTCTTCCATGGTGTTGCCCGAGGCAAGACCATCCGACGACATCCAGAACCGGTTATGCCGCGTTCGGTCGAGGAGGGCGGCATCCTGCGGGACATAAATCGGCTGGTCGTGAAGCAGCTCGGTTGCCAGACTCCAGGCCAATTGCTCGTCTTCGCCTACGACCTGCTCGCCGCTTGCGATCAGACAGTCGAGCGGTTCGGCGCAATCGCCCCGGCGTCTGAGCTCTCGTACCGACGAAACCGTGGTGACGGTGATGGGTTCGCCCGCTACCGCGCGTTCCAGAGCCTCCATCGCCGCCGAGACTTTGGCGTCGATATCCTCAAGTCCCTTGCCCTGCGCGATGACAATGGAGCGGGAGTTTGGGGTAAAGGCGCACCAGACCGGAAGACCGACACAATCGAGATCAGTCTGTCGTGACAGGCGGGTGATACCCATCGCCTCCAAATAGTGAGCGACGCGGGACAATGTGTCCCGCGGCGCAATTGTTCGGTCGGAATAAAGGTCGGAATGACCGGTCAGCGTCGCGCGCCTTAGCCGTCCACGTGGCCGGAGAAGACCGTATCAGCCGAGGAGACGGCAATTGCGAAATCGACATTCTTGATGAATACGCCGCCGGCATCGCGCTGCTTGACGGCTGCCGCCAGATCGCCGCTGGCGGGCACCTGCACCGGTGTTACTGTGCCCGCGGCGATATCCACGAGCCAGAGTCCCTTTTCGCCTGTTACACCCAATACAACAACTTTTGCCATAATATTCTCCTTCAGGTTTTTGAAAATCCGGCCTTGAAAAGACCGTCTCGGTAAAGCTCTTTTTGCCACTGCTCCTTGAAGGGCACCAAGGCGAGCCACTTCTCGACCTCGAAAGCAGGATTGAGGAGCTCGGCGCGTTGCCGATAAAACTGTGCCCGTTTTCGATCGCCGATCATCGCGCAGCTGGCGGCCGCGATGCGATAGGCCGGTGCCTTGTCTTTCATCCGGTCGACATAGGCGAGTGCTTCCTCGTAGTGTTCGAGGAAGTAGCTCGCCCCAGCCGCACACCAGAGGTAGGCGTCGGGTGCGATCGGATTGAGCGAGATCGCTTTCTTGATTTTCTCCAGCGCATCTTGCGGCCGCGATGCATGGACCAGCGTGTCCGCATGGCTATAGATCACATCGGCATAATGCGGGCTGAGGCTTTCGGCGAGGTCGAGTGCTGCAACGCTGTCATCGACAGCACCTTGGTAAAGCTTCGTTACGCCAAGTTCCCGATGCCCGGCTGCCGATTCTGAATCCCTCTCAATCGCCCGAAGTGCTTGATCCTCCGCTAGCTGCAGCAGGGCGGGATCGCCTTGCGTGGTCAACAGCCACTCGCTGGTGAATGTCCGTGACAGACCCGTGAAAGCAGGGGCATAGTCCGGAGAAAAATGCAGTGCGCGCTTGAAGGATTTCCGTGCGCGCCGGATATCCGGCAGGCTGAGCTTGGTGAGCAGGCCGGCGCCGATGAGATAGGAATGATAGGCTTGCGGATCCGCCTCGTTACGAAGGCGAATGCTTTCGTTTCGCTTCAATTGTCCGGAGACGGCATCGGCAAGTTTTTGGGCGATCAAGCGCCTCTGTGTCGGCAGCGTTTCGACCGCCATGTCAAATCGGGCTGCCCACAAAATCTCGTCGGTTGGAAAATAGATAAGCTGTGCAAAAAGCCCCTCTCCGGAAAGCCGTGTGTCCAGGAGGTAGGAAATCGAATGCCGTTGAACGATGGTCGCCTTGTCGGAGTCGCGGCGGATCTGCTCGGCCGTATGGGGTGCGACGACGGATATGTTGCGTAGAGCGCAGAGCTCGATCGTGACATCCTCGATAAGGGCGTCGGCAATTGCCGCCTCCCGTGTCAGGCCAGCCGCACCGGGGGGCAGCAGTACCAGCCGCGGCACAGATGTCGTGGTTATGATTTGCGGCAAGCCGGCGTCTTGCTGCTCGACGATGCGACTGCGCGCCGTTGCCACGGCTCTCGCCGCCGGCGGGCGGCTTTGCGAATGATCATCTGCCGTACCACGAAGGATAGAGCGGATCTGATCGTCACCGGGAAAGGCTTCAAGAAGTTGAAGACCCGAGCGTCGCAGAAGGCGGCGCTGCTCATCGTCGCGAATATGATCCGCCGCCCTGACGAAGATGTCCCTCAGGGTGAGCAAATGCAGCTGCCGTTCGCGCTCGATCCATCCATCGATTGCCTTGGTTGACGCGCTGAGACCGGGAATGAAGCCACGTTGCACTAGGTCGCTGACGACGGCCAGTTGCGCCACCGGCTGCTCTTCCCGGCGCAATATGTCGAGATCAACCGATAGGATGTTCTTGTTCAGGCCGACGAAAGGCGGCCCAAAACTCAGTATCTGTTCGTCGGTAATGGACGTTGTGTCGCGAATGCGTGAAATCAGCTTGCGCAAATTGAGATCCGCAAGATGATCTCCTGTCTCGTTCCACAAGAACCGCGCAAGCTCTTGTCGGCTTCGCTGCTGATCCGGCGAGCAATATAGATAGGCCAACATCACCAGAGCCTTGACCGGATAACGGATCGGCGTGCCGAGGCCGTCCGTCAGTCGCAACTCGCCAAAGGTCTGGAGATGGATCACGAAAATTCCTCAGGCTCCGGCCTCTGGGTGGGTGACGGCATCAATGTCGGACGTCGTGTTCCTGGCGAGGCTCTTGGCCAGGCCAATGAGCTTCTGCCGAATCTCTGGGCTCTCGATCGCCATGAAGGCGCGGTTGAGTGCCTGAGCATCCTTCGACATCAAAAAAGCATTCACGTCATCGCGGCCGTTGCTGACAAGGCTGTAGGCGGCAGGCTCGGTGTCATTTTCGAAGAAGAATTGAACGGGTACACCCAATGTCTTGGCGATCGTTTGCAGCCTGCTCGCGCCAATGCGGTTTATGCCTTTTTCATACTTCTGGATCTGCTGGAAGGTGACGCCGATCTGTTCGGCAAGTCCGACCTGCGATAACCTGAGCAGCTTGCGGCGCGCTCTTACTCTGCTGCCGACATAGACATCGATCGATGTGGGCGATTTGGCCTTCATGGCTGGAACCTCCGGTCACCGGATGATCATTGCGAGGTTTGCATCAAAATGCAACCGAAAGTAATATAATAATTTTTAAGATCGACGCCGTGGCACTTGCGCTACATAACAACACAGGCTCAATCAGCTAGATTCACCGCTTTCCAATTCGAGCATGTCTGGGAGGTGGGAGGCGTCCTGACATTAGAACGACATCGAGGCCACGGTTATGCCCCGCGGGTCGTCAGAAGCGCCCACGCCGTACTTGCAGAACGGCGGCCTCGTTTGCGATGCATCCGACCTGATCGGCCAGCCACTTCGTCAAGAGATTTGAACTCAGAGCTTGGTTTTTGGATTCTATGCCGATCACAGACATCTTGGCCACACTATAGTCACTGCGAGGGATGCCCTTCTCCTACCGTCTTCGGACTTGTCGAGCTTCGTAAAGGGGAGAACAATGAATAGATTGCTGCTGTGCTTCATGGCAAGCCTGGCGCTTGCGAGCTGCACGCCTACGCAACAGGGTGCGGGTATTGGCGCCGCGACGGGAGCGGTGGTTGGCGGTGTCGTCACGAACGATGTTCGTGGCGCCGCCGTTGGCGCTGCGATCGGTGGAGCTTCCGGCGCCGTGATCGGCAATGTGGCCGGTCGTCCTGGGCAGTGCGAGTTTCGGGATCGCAACGGTCGGCGCTACATCGCAGCGTGCCCACGCTGACGGATGATGAATATGAAACATGGTCGGCGTCATTCACGTGAGCGGCTTATGGGCCAACAAATTCTCAACGCGGGCAATCCTGACGCCGGCTGGATTTTTGCGATACCCGGCATTCTCGTCACCGAATGATCGGGCTGATCTTGACATATGTTGCGGCCGGCTATGGTGAACGGGCAGGCAATAGTAGCGCTTAGTATATTGAATTATTTCGTCTTTTTGTTCCGTGCATGCAAAGGCCTTAATTGCCGTCGGCACGAAAGAGCGGTGGATCCATAGCGCTCCATTCGGGCGACGGACACGCATTGAGAGCCGCGCCAATTCGCCGGTCGACCACTGTTAAGGCAACGCATCAAGCCAAGCTTATTGACCACCCCTTTGGGTGCGACACACGTCGGTTCAACTGGAGGCAAGACATGGCCACTGCCAATGCCGCATCAAAGACCACGATGCAGAGGTTCCTCGACGGCGTCGAAAAGGTGGGAAACATGGTTCCCCATCCTGTGATCATCTTCCTGATCCTGATTGGCATCGTCATCCTCTTGTCAGCCGTGCTTGGCGCTTTCGGAATGGGCGTGAGCTACGAGCGCATTAATCCCGATACGCATGAGATCGAGCAGGCGTCGACATCGATCCGAAGCCTTCTGAATGTGGAGGGTATTCGCTTTCTATATTCATCCCTCATTCCGAACTTCATGAGCTTCACGGCTGTCGGGTTGATGATTGCTGCCATGATCGGTGCGGGCGTCGCCGAAGAATCCGGTCTCGTCACGGMGCTGATCCGCAAGCTCGTCATTGTCTCCCCGAGCTGGGCGTTGACCTATATCCTGGCTTTCGTCGGTATCCTCGCAAGTATCGCGGCAGATGCCGGTTATCTCGTGCTGATACCGCTCGCCGGTGTTGCCTATCTGGCAGTCGGGCGGCACCCGTTGGCTGGTCTTGCGCTTGGTTTTGCCGCCGTGGCCGGTGCCTTTACGGTCAACATGCTGATCAAACCGCTCGATGCCGTGCTCGTTGAATTCACCAATGACGCGGCGCATCTTGTTGATCCGGGACGGTCAATCGGTCTGGCGTCCAATGTTTGGTTTTCCATCGCCTCGGTGCTGTTCCTGACCGTTCTGATTGCCTTTATCACCGATCGCATGATCGCCCCCAGGCTTGGAGAGTATGATCCGGCAGCGGCGGAAGGCGGTGTGCAGGCTCAGGGGGCTACCCTTTCGGAGCAGGAATCGCGCGGTTTGCGGTTCGCACTGTATGGCCTGATCGGCCTTCTGGTTGTTTTTTTGCTACTGACCGTCCCGAGCGGCGCGCCTTTGCGCAATCCCGATACCGGAGAGCTCATCGGCAACTCACCCTTCATGAACGGCCTGATTGCTCTCATCATGCTAATCTTCCTGGTGACCGGATGGACCTACGGCATCGGCGCCGGTACGTTGAAAACGCTTGCCGAGGTCATCGCGGCGATCGAAAAGTCGATCAAGAACATGGGCGGCACAATCTTCCTGTTCTTCGTTCTCAGCCAGTTTGTTGCCTATTTCACCTATACGAACATCGGCACCGTTATGGCGCTCAGCCTCTCGGGCGTGTTGCAGGCGGCCAATATTGGCGCGTTGCCACTGCTGATCGGTTTTATCGTCGTGGTCGCAATCATCGATCTTCTGCTCACCGGCGCCATTGCGAAATGGGCTATCTTCGCTCCGGTCTTCGTCCCGCTTCTGATGAAGCTCGGCGTCGAACCGGAAGCTGTGCTTGCCGCCTATCGCGTCGGTGATTCACCGATGAACGCGATCACCCCGCTCAATGCATATTTCGCGCTGGTCGTCGGCTTTGCCCAGAAATACGACAAGTCTGCTGGTGTCGGCACGATCGTCTCTCTGATGCTTCCGTATGTCGTGCTGATATTCGTGCTGTGGACTGGCCTCTTTGCGGTCTGGAAGGCTCTCGGGCTGCCATGGGGCCTGTGACGCCAGGCCGGCAATCCGTAAACGAATAAATACTCGAATGAATGGATGGACATCATGAGCAACATCTCAATTCCTCTCGACGTCGCCGCAGCTGAAGACCACCTCATGCGCTTCCTCTCAGTGGAAGGTGTCACCGGACAAGAGAAGAACATCGGCCTTGCCGTCTGCGACGCCCTGAAGAAGATCGGCGTCCCGGAATCGGCTATTCGCTTCGACGATGCCAACAAGCGTATTCCGCTGCCGACCGAAACAGGCAATCTCATCGTGGATATCCCGGGAACGCGGCCGGGGCCACGGCTTCTCTTTTCCACCCACCTTGACACCGTGCCACTTTGCGCGGGCGCCAAACCAAAGCGCGAGGGTGACCGCATCGTGTCCGACGGTGCCACTGCACTTGGCGGCGATGCCCGAACCGGAGTGGCCCTTCTTGTCGTGGTTGCCGAGACGGTGATCAAGCACAAGCTGCCACATCCGCCAATCACGCTTTTGTTTACCGTGCGCGAGGAGAGCGGGCTGCATGGGGCACGGGAACTCAACCCTGCTGATCTCAACGGAGCGGCTATGTGCATCAATGTCGATGGCCAGATGGCTGCGGAACTTATCGTCGGCGCTGTTGGGCAGGAAAACTGGGAAGTCGAAATCAAAGGTCGCGCGTCGCATGCCGGCGTGGCGCCAGAGAAGGGTATTTCGGCAACGCTGGTTGGCGCCATGGCGTTGGCGGAAGCAAAACATAACGGCTGGTTCGGCAAAGTTGTCAAACCGGACGGCCGCGGCACAAGCAACGTCGGAATTTTCGGTGGCAAGGACAACAAGCCTGCCGGGGATGCGACCAACGTCGTGACCGATTACGCTTTCATCAAGGGTGAAGCGCGCAGCCCTGAAGCTGCCTTCGCGACGAAGATCGCCAACGGCTACAAGGAAGCGTTCGCCAAAGCCCAGAGCGAAGTGACCGCCGATCAGGGCGACAAGGCAGAGGTGACGTTCAGCCACAAGCCATCCTATCCGCCATTTGAGTTGGGCAAGGACACGCCGATCGTGAAGCGCGCGACGAAAGCGTTGCAGATGCTCGACATCGAGCCGGTCTATGTCTTCTCGAACGGGGGATTGGATGCCAACTGGCTCGACAAGCATGGCGTACCAACCATCACCATCGGCGCTGGGCAGGCCGAGATTCACACCATCAAGGAATATGTGAACCTCAAGGAATACGAGAAGGGCTGCCGTCTGGGCATACTCATGGCGACACTCGGCGATTGACGTGTTCTGGAAGGTTGATTTGGTCGGCCGCAGTCGCCCCGGCGCTCATGGAGGTCTGCGCTAGGCCTGCTTGATTTGTACGGTTAGGGCAAAGGCAAGAGGGAGCAGGGCGGTTGAGTCCAATAGCATACACAGCAACTATCATCGCCGCTGCCGTCTTACTGTTCGTCTGGAACAAGCTACCGGTCGTCTTCGTGGCCATGCTGACGGCGCTTGCACTGTGGGCGAGCGGCGTCCTGACGCTGGGACAGGCTCTTGGCGGTTTCGGCGATCCAGCTGTCATCTTCATCGCCACTCTTTTCGTCGTCAGCTCCGGGCTCGAGGTCACCGGAGTGACTGCCTGGGCCGGACAGTTGCTGATCCGCGGCGCCGGCGAGGAAAGCCGGACACGCCTTCTCCTCCTGACGATGGCACTTGTATCGCTTCTGACCGCGTTGATCAGCGTCAATGGCGCTGTCGCCGCCCTGCTGCCGGTTGTGGTTGTCATAGCTGTCCGCCTCCGGCGCAGTTCGTCGCAGCTGCTGATGCCGCTGGTGTTTTCCGCGCATGCCGGCTCGATGCTGGCCCTGACCGGAACACACCGGTCAACGTGCTGGTTTCGGAAGCAGGGCTCGACGCAGGCGTCGGTGGGTTCGGCTTCTTCGAATTTGCACTTGCGGGCATTCCGCTCCTAGCAGGCACCATGGTCATCATCATTCTCTTCGGAAAGCAGCTGCTTCCCGAGCGTAACGGCGCAACCATGCCGGCCGATTTCAGTCACCATGCCAAGACGCTTGTCGAGCAATACGGCCTCGCAAGCGGCATCTACCAGATGCGAGTGCGTGCAAGCTCACCCTATGTCGGCAAAGCCGCCAGCGATCTGGATCTTTCGGCCCATCCGGGATTGCAGATCGTCGCGATTCAAGAGGGCGAAACGGCCGGTCCACTGCGCCGGCCCGTCATCGCCGAGGGCGATCATCTTCTCGTGCGCGGCGAGCCTGAAGTCGCCGCAGCGTTCACCGCCGAAATGCACCTCGCCTTTCGCGACGACAAGGCGACCGGTCAGGGCGAGGAAACCTTGTTTAATCGCAGCTCGGGGCTTGCCGAGGTCGTCATCCCACCGCGCTCCGGCCTCATCGGTGAAACAGTTTTTCCCGGCATGGTCACCGAGAGCGGCGATCTGATCATTCTGGCAGTCCAGCGCGCCGGCACCGGATTATCGCCCGGCAGAGCAACAAAGGAAGCAGGCGGCATCGTCCTGCAGGCAGGCGATACAATGTTGTTGCAGGGAACGTGGAAGGCGCTCGATGTGCATCTGAACGATCCCGACATTCTGGTCGTCAATTCGCCCGAGCTTGTCAGACGCCAGGCGGTCCCGATGGGTCCTGGCGCGCGTCAGGCCGTTATCATCCTGATCGCGATGGTTCTGCTGCTTGCCACCGGTATCGTGCCGCCGGCGGTGGCTGGTTTGCTTGCTGCAGGTGCGATCATCCTGTCAGGTATCATGAATGTCGAGCAAGCCTATCGGGCTGTGGGCTGGACGACTGTCATTCTCGTTGGGGCGATGATGCCGCTTTCGACGGCAATGGTAGAAACAGGTGCGGCGAAACTGATGGCGGAGCATCTTGTGAACCTCGTGGGTGACGCCGGTCCAGTTGCGCTGCTCGCCGGACTTTTTGTCCTGACGGCAATCATGGGGCAACTCATCTCCAACACCGCAACCGCATTGATTGTCATCCCGATCGGTGTTGCGGCGGCGGCCGCCATGGGAATTTCTCCGCGTCCAGTCCTTATGAGCACGGCCGTTGCAGCAGCTGGCGCCTTCCTGACACCGATTGCGACACCGACGAACCTGATGGTGATGGGACCGGGGGGCTATGCCTTCAACGACTACTGGAAGCTCGGCTTGCCGTTGCTGATCTGGTTCTTTGTCGTCTCAGTATTCATCGTACCCCTGATCTGGCGCTTTTAAGCTGCCGGCTATCCGGGCGGACGCGGGTTGAATCAACAGTTGATCCTACTACCGCAAATGCGGCAAGGCCGCGACGTCAGCAAGGGTAACACATGTCGCTGATACAGGTTCCGGGACTATTGTCCTTTACCATCGCAATTCTCGTCTTCTTTACTGGTGCCAATCTCAATCGCGTCATTCCCGCACTGGCGCGCTGGAGCATTCCCGAAGCAGTCACCGGCGGGCTTCTCGCGGCGTTGGCGACGCTCGTTGCCTACGAATTCTTTTCCGTCGAGATCAGTTTTACGCTTGCCGCACGCGACATGCTGCTTCTCTACTTCTTCACGGGCGTCGGGCTGAACGCCAGGCTTTCCGATCTTGTAGCAGGCGGAAAGCCACTTCTCATCCTCCTCGCCATCACGCTTGTCTTCCTTGTCATCCAGAACGCAATTGCCATCGGAACCAGCAATCTGCTTGGTCTCCCCCCGGGGATGGCGATACTGCTGGGATCGACGTCCCTTATCGGCGGTCATGGCACCACCATCGCATGGGCTCCGATCATCACCAATCGTTTCGGACTGACGAGCGCTCTGGAGGTGGGCATTGCCAGCGCTACACTTGGTCTCGTGATTGCCAGTCTCATCGGTGGACCGATCGCGCAGTACCTCATCACCCGTTATCGACTGAGCGGGCGCAAAGACGAAGAACTTACAATAGGAGTGTCAAGCACAGCAGCCCGCACTCACGATGACGAGGTGAGCTACATCGGCCTTTTGCGCGTTCTCCTCGTCACCAATATCGCTATCCTCATGGGATACGCATTGCATGAAATTATCCTGGACGCCGGCATCAATCTTCCGCTCTTCGTTGTCTGCTTGCTGGTCGCTATTGTGATGACGAACACCATCCCGTCCGTGGCGCCGAACCTGCCTTGGCCAACGCGCAGCCGCGCGCTCTCACTTATCTCAGATCTCTCGTTGAATGTGTTTCTCGCAATGTCGCTGATGAGCATGCAATTGTGGGGATTAGGCGGGCTCGGGCTGGCGCTCATCATCGTCCTGGCAATCCAGACGATCGCGGCCGTGGCCTATATCCTTTTCGTGGTGTTTCCGGCTATGGGGCGCAACTATGAGGCGGCGGTCATTTCGGCCGGGTTCTGCGGCATTTCACTGGGTGCGACCCCCACAGCGATCGCGAATATGACCGCAGTGACCAAAATCCATGGTGCCGCAACGATCGCGTTCATCATCCTGCCTCTCGTTTCGGCTTTCTTTATCGACCTTGCCAACGCTGCGGCTCTTKGCTTTCTTGTCCGGTGAAATTACGGGCTTCAAGCCTTGAATCCGAGCAAGGCTCCACCTGCCGGCAAGGATCATCGAGAACGCTCGCAAACGCCGGTTCTTGCAGACGTGTGCGCCGGTGCTCAATTCGCCCGGGTGCACGGTCAGGGCTAACCCTGCAACCTCCTCAGTAGCACGCCAAGTCTTTCCTCAGACGGGCAATCCTMGAGGTCTGGGCGAAGTGGAATGCCGCCACCACCTCGGTTCCTGACCTCGCTCGGGCTATGGCCAAACGCCCGCTTGAACGCGCGGCCAAACTCGGCGCCGTCGCTAAACCCGCGCTCTTCGGCAATCTGGAATATGAGACGCCGCTCGTTGGGGTCGGTTAAAGCGGCGTAAGCGCTGAGCAATCGACGATGCTGAATGTAGTGCATTACCCCGCCGAAGGGCTCGAACAAGTTGTACAGCCGCGTGCGCGAGATGCCGAGCTCCCGGCGTACCAATTCACTACCGAGTTTTGGGTCGAGTAACCGGCATTGCACCAGCTGGCGCGCCCTTTCGAGAAGCACATTGGCAATCGGCCCTTCTGCCGCCTTGATATGATCTGCGGATGGTGAAACGCAGGCAAGGATCATTGCCCGTGTGGCTGCGGCCAGCCCAGGCAGGTCAGCCTGGGCCAACATTGGCAGGCGATTGCCCACGTCAATCAGATAGTCAGAGAACAGTCGTCCCATGCCTGTCCCAAGCGTCGAGAATTCGGCCGAGCCAAGCGTGGCCGCCGTTTCGAGAGAAAGATCTCGCGGCACGAACAGCATAAGCATCTCGCTTTTATCGACGATGCCGGTGAAAGAGCGACCAAGCGAATGGATCTGCACTTCACCTAAACCGGCGGAAAACGCGTGTCTTGCCGTTTCAGTGCTAATTTTCCCGGACAGCAAGACTGTCATCGTCCAGTGGTCGACCGGATCTCGCCGAACATGTCCTGGAAGGCTGGAAAAAGCCAGGCTGTCAGTGCTGATCCTAGCAAGTACAAAACTGCCAAGGTCCCAAAGCTCCTGCCGCCCGCTAAAGTTGGCCGTCATTGGATCGGTGTCAGAAAGCTCGAGCATAGGTGCGAAGCTATTATGCCATGCTGCAAACTGATCCGGTCGCGACAGCCCCTCGGTCGAAAATTCAAAGGAAGGCAGGAACGAAGGTCTGCCTTCCTCCGGCATCGTATCAACTGCCTCGCAATCCAAGCTCGCAAGGTTCGCGTGGTCCAGTTGCCGTTCCGGCAATCTGGCATACGTCATGACGTCTTCGGTTGTCATCGCGTCACCTCCAGTTGACCGGAGGCAAGACGGCACCGTCTGGCGCTGCTTGCCCGGTAACCATATTGTCGCCGTCTTGCCGACTTATCCTACCAGGCTTAGTGATGAAGGCTTCCGTGCAGGAGTGGGAAGCGCTGACTGGTGTCCCTCGGGTTTGCATTAAAAACCACGCTCGAAATGGCGACGATCCTTTCGAGTTCGAGATTCCGAGCCAAGTATGCACTGACCGATAGGCTGCTTGAGAGAACGGTTATGCAGTTCATTCTTACTCTCCTCTTGGCCCCAAGAGCGAGGGTCTGATGATGTCTGAATGATGCGTAGTGGTTTGCCAGCGGTTGAAGCGAGACCACTTTGCGCGGCGAAAGCCGGTTCTTCAGCCTTCGTCTCTGTCTTGCGTCAAAGCTGCCGTGTCACTCGATATTCCTCCCTGCCGCAATCTACCCCTTTCGACGTCTTTTCTCAACCGTCAGATGCACAAGCGTCAGGCGGCGTCGTTTATGGCGTTTTCAAGTTGATTTAGTGGGGTCTAACGTATCTCTGTGCCCGCTGGAGATCCTGCTTCATGATCCATCGTCCGCGTCTGCCTTAGAGCCGCCCGACAGTAGCGTTGCGACCCACTTTCCAGATGGTGTGCCTGCGCAATAGACAGTGAACGCGATCAGGATAGGCACGCCGATGAAGGCCCCCGATATGCCCCACATGAAGCTCCAGAAAAAGACTGAGAAAATAACGGCGAAGGGGGATATTGCCAGCGAGGCACCGGTAAGCCGCGGCTCCAGATAGCTCCCGATGATGAATTGGATGACGTTCAGGCTCGCGAAAATGAGGACTGCCGTCTGCCAGTTGTCGAATTGGGCAATTGCAAACAGCGTTGGAAGCGCGGTTGCGACAAACGGCCCGAGGAAAGGGATGTAGTTGAGCGCGAAAGCAATTGCGCCCCAAGCGGTGGCAAGTTCAAGCCCTGCGCCCAGCGCAAAAAGCCAGACCACCAACCCGGTCAGGATACTGGCAAACGTCCGCACGATCATGAAACGACGCAGCTTTGCACCAATCACGCGATTGGCCGTCAGGATGCGTATTCCATGGGGTTGGGCTGCGGGCGCGACAAGCCGGCTGTTGAAGTCCTCGACCTCAAGGAGGCCGAGCATGACGAAGATGAAGACCAGCAGTGCGAAACCGGCGAAGCTGTTTACGCGGCCGGCCATCCCCTGCACAAACCGCACCAACCAGGCAACATCGAAGCGGTCGGCCAAGGGACCCGCGACTGCAACGCCGTGCCCTTCCAGCCAATTTGTCCAGTCGACATAGATCGCCTGGAAACGGTCCGCGTTAACGAACAGCCACTGCCCTAGCTTGCCAAACCCCCATGCCACCGAGGACCCGATGGCCACAATAACAACCATGGTGACGACCAGCGTGATGAGAAGGGCAACAAGCTTTGGAAGCCAGCACTGCAAGGCCGCCTGACATGGCCAGACCAGGGCAATGACGAACAAGGAAAAGATGAGCGGTGCGAAGATCGATTGGGCGACATAGAGCAAAGCAAGCACAAGAATACCGGCTGTTACCGAACCGATCATGCGATTGCCGCTGGCTTCCTGCATACTCGCCCCTTGAATATTGATCTAATTTCCAAGCTCCGGCTGATAGTGGCGGAGCTTGGGCTCGCATAGGAATGCACTAAGAAAGGCCCTCTCTGAGACCCGGCAGTCAGTCGTCTGCCCTGTCATGTAAAGGCGCTAGATACACCTCACGACTGCACTAGCTGACGGCGGTTGCCTTTTGCAACGCGTCACGCAAAACCTGCTCCTTCGTCTCGTCGAGCGAGGTCTTGAGCACGACGCCGCCATAAGAGGATATTTCCTTCAGCACCTTATCTGCTGTCATCTCCTGGATCAGCACGAACAAGGCTCCTTTACCCGGCTCAAGATTGGCAGCGAGATCCTTCATGAAGACGTCGTTTATACCGACGTCCGTCAGAGCTCCGCCGATCGCACCGGATGCAGCACCCATGGCTACGCCCAAAAGTGGATTGAGAAACAGAACACCGATCAGCAAGCCCCAGAAGCTGCCCGATGCAGCACCGGCGGCCGTGGTATTGACCAGCTGATTCAATTTGATCTTTCCGCCTTCGGTCTTCGTCGCGATCACGGCATCCCCGACTTTGATCAGGTATTCCTTCTGCATTGCGAACAAGCGCTGACGCACTTCTTCAGCTTTGGCTTCGGTAGGATAAACAATTGCAATCAAGGTAGACATGCCTACTCCTCCTATATGAGACCTGCTTGTGTCGGATTGGAAATGTTGGTCATTCTTGGGTTCCAGGATGGTTGCGGCTGGAGAGCTCTCACCCCCCAGCGGCGGCCGGTCTCGTTGCTGAGGTTTCGATATTCTCGGTTTTGGCTTTGGCCGGAATGCGAAACCACAGGACGTAGAGCACCGGCAGGAAGATCAGTGTCAGCGCCGCGGCGACCACCAGACCGCCGATGACGGTAAAGGCAAGGGGTGACCAGAAGGGATCGCGGATGATTGGTAGCATTCCGAGTACGGTCGATCCCGCGGTCAGAAAGACCGGTCGCAGACGCTGGGCGGTAACATCAATCACACTGCGCCACGTCCGGCCTTTTTCTTCAATGGCAAGGTCGATCTGGTCGATGAGCACCACGGAATTTCGGGTGATCATACCGATGAGGGCAATCATCCCCAGAACGGCGATGAAACCCACCGGCGTATTGGTTATCAGCATGATCAGCACCACGCCGATCAGCCCCAGAGGCACAACGCTGATGACCAGAAGCAGTCGCTGTACGCTCTGCAGCTGAAACATCAGCACGATCAGGATGATGACTGCCATCACTGGAAGCATCTCAACAACTGACGCGAGCCCTTCTTCTGCACCTTCGACTGCACCACCAACCTCGATCGGATAGCGCGGGTTGGCCTTGCGCAGCTCGTCGATCTTGGCGGCGGCAGCCTCGACGACACCGGCCGCCAGCACGCCTTCGGCGGTATCTGCCTGGACGGTGATGGTCGTCGAGCCATCGCGACGCCAGATGACGGGCTGTGTGGTCTGATAGTCGATCGTGGCGATGCTGGAGAGGGGCACCGTATTGTTGGGGCCGACCGGGATCTGCAGCGTGCGGATGGTGCTGATGTCGACGCGCTCGTCKGCAGCCGCTCTGGCTACCACGTTGATGAGGTAGATCGAGTCTCGAACCTGTGTGATCGGAATTCCCGATGCCGTGGCAAACAGCGTCTGGGCGATCACAGAGGAATTGAGACCCACCAGTCGGGCACGATCCTGATCGACATTGATGACGATTTTTCGAACCGGTTCACTCCAGTCGAGGTTCGGCTGAACGACGCCGGGAACCTTGCTGATGGCATCGGCGACCTGCCAAGCGACATTCCGCACGCCGGGAATATCAGGTCCGCTGACGCGATACTGAACGGGCCAGCCGACCGGCGGTCCCATTTCCAGCGGTGAAACGCGCACGATGATATCGGGTAATTTCTCGTCGAGTGCCTTTTGCAAGCGTGCCTGCAGCGCCTCACGCACGCCAACGCTCTTGGCGATCACCACCGCCTGGGCACGGGACGGTGCTGGAGCCTGCAGGTCCATCGACAAATAGAAACGAACCGGATCGGAGCCGATATAAAAACTCCAGTCGGCCACATCCTCGTCAGCGGCAAGAACTTCTTCCGCTTTCGAGACTTCGACAGCGGTTGCCTCCTGCGACGCGCTCTGCGGCAGGGTTAGCTGCAGGATAAGCTCCGGCCTGTCGGACGCCGGAAAGAACTGCCGTTTCATGGCGGACGATCCAAGGAGAGCTGCCACAAACAAAGCGACGGTGGCGAGCACGACCAAGAGGCGCATTCGCATGCAGGCATACAAGAGGTTCTTGAAGCCGCGGATGAGTGCTCCATCCTCCTTCGGACCCGTTGCAGCCCCTGATTTGAGGACGGCAAGACCAACGATCGGTGTCAGCAATACCGCCACCAGCCACGACACGATGAGCGCGAAGCCGATCACCAGAAAAAGGGATCGCGCATACTCGCCCGAAGAGCTGCTTGCAAAACCGACAGGAATGAAGCCGGCAATCGTTACCAGCGTGCCGGCCAGCATCGGAAATGCTGTTGACGTGTAGGCGTGGGACGCGGCCTGAACCCGCTCTTAACCCTGCTCAAGCTTCGCCATCATCGTCTCGACGGTCACCATCGTGTCATCGATCATCAGCGTCAGCGCGATGATCAATGCTCCCAGCGATACGCGCTGTAGGGCAATGCCGGTGATGTCCATGAACAGGAAGGTTAGGGCAAGAACAAGCGGGATTGACACCGCAACCGCGATGCCGGCTCGTATCCCGAGAGCCAGGAAACTCACACCAAGAACGATGACGACAGCTTGACCGAGCGAGGTTGTGAAACCCCGGATCGCTGTCTTGACGACCGCAGGCTGGCTCGCGACGTGTGTGAGGTTGATGCCAATGGGCAGATCGTCCTCAAGCTTCTGCATCGTCGCTTCGATATTCTGGCCAAGCTGCAGAATGTCGCCTCCCGACGCCATGGAGATGGCGATACCGATAGCCGGTTTACCCTTGATGCGGAATCGTGGCTGGGGCGGATCCACCGTTCCGCGCACGATACTGGCAATATCTCCGAGGCGCACAAAGCCGGATGCGGTTGGAATGTTCAGCTGTCGGAGGGTTGCCTCGTCGGCGAGACTGCCGGAAACCTGAAGAATTGTTCGATCCTGCGCCGAGGTGATGAGACCTGCAGGCAGGACGGCGTTCTGCGCCTGTATGGTTCCGATCACTGTCGMGGCACTGAGGCCGAGGCTTGCAAGCCGCCCGGTTGAGAATTCGATATAGATCGTCTCGTCCTGGGTCCCGATAAGCTGGACTTTTCCGATATTATCGATCTTGAGCAGGCGGGTACGGGCTTCGTAGGCCCAATCGCGGACTTCGCGATCGGTAAAGCCATCGGAAGTGAAGCCATAGATTATGCMAAAGGTGTCGCCGAAGTCATCGTTGAAGAAAGGGCCGCGCACGCCTGCCGGCAGCGTCGATATCATGTCTCCGACTTTCTTGCGGGCCTGGTACCAGGATTCTCCGACCTGATCGGGCGGCGTGGAGTCGTCGAGCGTGACATAGACGATCGATTGTCCGGCCGTTGTCAGGCTGCGCAGACTGTCGAGATGAGGCACTTCTTCGAGCGTCCTTTCCAGACGGTCGGTGATCTGATCAGTGGTCTGCTCGATCGTCCCGCCCGGCCATCCGGCCGATACGATCATTGTCTTGAAGGTGAACTCCGGGTCCTCGTCGCGTCCCAGATTGATGTAGGCAAGAATGCCCGCTATGGCGCTTAGAACCACGAGGAAAATGACAAGGCTCTGTCGCTGGATCGCCCAGCCCGATAGATTGAAGCCCTCCTTCATTCGACGCTTCCTTCAAGCAAGCGAACGGGCATGCCGGGACGCAGTTGCTGCACTCCGGCAATCACCACATTGTCTCCGCTTGAAAGGCCCCTGGTCACAAGGAAATCCTTCGTGTCGAAGCGATGCACCTCGACTGGCACAAGCTTTGTCGTCTTGCTGGCCGCATCGACAACCCAGACGGCACTTTCGTTTCCTTGGCTGAACAACGCCGTTATCGGCAGCCGCGCCGCCGGCTCACCGGAAAGCCGGATGCTGCCACGCACGGCGCTTCCGAAGCGGAATTCGTCCGGCGCGCTATCAAGCCCGATACGGACCGTAAAGTTGCGGGTGATCGGATCAGCGGTCGGCGAAATCTCTCGAACCGTTCCTGTCGCCTTGATGCTCGGATTGCTGAGAAGCTGCACGTCGACGCGGGCATCGCCTCCGGTCGTCTGGATCGTGGCTTCGGGAACCTGGAAGACGGCATCACGTGTTCCAAGCTGTGCAACGCGCACCACCATTTGTCCGCCGCCGACGATCTGTCCTACTTCACCTCCGATAGCGGTAACGACGCCTGCGGCATTTGCCTTCAGAACGCGGTTATCAAGATTGGTCTGCGCTATCCTCAGACCCGCTTGTGCCGCGTCTACGCCAGCCTGTGCCATACTCGCCTGGGCGGTCGCTGCATCGAAAGCCTGACGGGTGGATGTGCGTGGGTAAAGCTGCTGCTGACGCGCGCGCTCGGTCTCTGCGTTCTGGGATTGGGCCTGAGCCGCAAAGAGATTTGCTTCGGCCTTTCGCATTGCGTCCTGCGCGTCCTCGGTATCAAGGCGGGCGAGAACAGTGTCCACTTTCACGAGGTCGCCAATCTCGACGTCGCGCTCGCGAACCTCGCCACCCTGCCGGAAGCTGAAGCTGGTTTCTGTGCGCGGCCGGATCTCGCCGACGAGCGACCCGTAAGTATCCTCGGGGTTGAATGAAACAGCCACTGTTCTGACCGGTCTTGGTGGACGCTCTGAAGCCTCCTCCTCGTCTCGGCAACCTGCCAGGAGGATGGCTGCCAGTATAGCGACCGACACGCCAAACATTGCGCGGGCTTTCGAAGCAGCCAGATGCATCTTCATGGACGGTTCCCCCGAATACCTACCGGCGCGATGGCGTTTTTCGATGCGCAGACAGCTGTAAAAATGACATCGGTTCAATGAGATATATGCATTTTGTYGGGCTTGCTGCGTGACGGGGCATTGGAAATATACGCCCATCACACATCAATCGATCTGTGTCAGTGATCAACGCGAACGGTAGAAGTCCTGAGTTGGGACTCAAGTGATCGTGCTCCCTTTAACGTTCGGCTCGGCTTACGCAATCTCCGGAACCGAAGGCGCAGCGCTCTGGTTGGGAACTATAGAGCGGTTCAAGAAGCGAAGTGATCAGCATAGAATCCCGCAAACATGCCTGCAGTCCAGATTTTGGCAGTCTGTGGCCGCGAGGATCATTATCGATGCAAGTTGTTCAGCATCATTTTTTGTCGCCCGACCGACACGGAAATCTGAATACTGCAAGTAACAACTGGAATTCATCTACCGCACCCGCTGCGGATAGCTTAGAACAAGGAAGTGCTTCGCCTCATGCGTGTGGCCAGCGTGAGCGATCCGAACCGATTGTCTTTCTTGTTGAACGATTTTAACGGCTTCCCAGGGAACTAGATCGAGCCCGTGTCCTCAATTCGATTGTCCGTCATTGTGATCATTCTGTTGGCTCTCGTCGGCTGTGGCGGACCACGCGCGGTGCTTGGCCTTCCAATCGCATCATCGTCAGGAGCAGAACCGCGGGCAATCGTTCCGATCTACGTCGCGACCACGCGTACCCGATCCAACAATCTTTCCCTGCCATATTCGGCCGAGCGGTCGAAGACGTTGAATTTTGCGAAACTAGACATTGGTATCCCGCAAAACCACGTTGCCGGCCGCGTCGAGAAAAGCGGACGGAGCCCTGATCCAAGCAGGCACTTTTCAGCGCGGACCTATCAGCCGATTGCCGAGCGGCAGGACTTCATCAGGCAGCTAAATGTCGCGCTCGCGCAACGCTCGCCGGAAAATCGCGAGATCTTCATTTTCGTCCACGGATACAACAACAACTTCGCCGACAGCGTCTTCCGCAACGCCCAGATCAGCTATGACTACGGTATCAAGTCGGTCTCGCTGCATTACGCCTGGCCGTCAGGAGCATCGATCCCGCTTTACGTCTTTGATCGCGACAGCGCCCTTGTTGGCCGGCGAGGACTTGCCGAGACGATCGAGATCGCGGCAGAGACCAATGCGAAGAGAATTATTGTGGTTGGCCATTCCATGGGCGCCTATGTCGTCACGGAAGCTTTGCGTGATCTTGCCCTCAGGGGACGCACCAGCACGTTGAAGCGCCTGGGTGGCGTGGTTCTCGCCGCACCTGATATCGATGTCGACGTCTTCCTGAGCCAGATCGACGACATTGGTGACATCCCGCGACCGTTTGCAATCATCGTCTCACAGCGCGATCGCGCTCTCGGGTTTTCCCGGCGATTGGCGGGCGGCCACCCGCGTGTCGGCAGCGGCTCCGACGTCGCCGTCCTTCAAAAGAGAGAGATCGCGGTTATCGATGTCTCTGATATCGATGGCGGCCGGCACAGCGTCTTTGCCAGTTCACCGACACTGATGGACGTGGTCAACAACGATGCCTTGATACGCAGTGTACTTAGAGAGGACCAGGGACCTGCCAGCCAGACAATGCTCGCCGACGGCGCATCGGTGATCGAGGGTGCTGCATCACTGATAATTTTTCTTCCGAGCCGCATTCTGGGTGGGATCGCACAGGCAGCCGCCAGCCAATAGCGGCCGTGAGGGCAAGATTGTTAGCCTGCTTGCTGGCACATCAGATTGGATTCCTGAAAGTCCCCAGCAGATAGATCGCGATTGCATAATAGAGCACATAGAGCACGTATGTCTGGCCGTTGCCCGTGTAGACCCTTCGCACTAGTCCCGCCGCGCCGACCGTCAGATCGCAGATTCCATCCCAGATAAAGTTTGCAATTGGGGTGACGAGTKGAGCAAACGCCGATCGATAGAAGGCGTAAAAATGCGCCGTGCTCACGGGAATGGAGCGCCCGTGCCCGGTTCGATAGACCAATACGAAGCCCCCGAAGAGGACCACTGTGATCGCGACAGTGACCGCCATCACAGGGACAGGATTCCAGTAGCCATAGATGGTCTCAAGCGACATACCCTGCCAAACCAGCGTCGAGGCGAAATAGGGATCGATCGCGGCAGACACGGGGTCCATTACCAGTTTCGGAAAAAACGACAGCAAGATAATTGCGAGGATCAGAACGAACTGCGCGACCAGAAGCGGCAAGGGCGCCTCCGCCGCAGCCGCGGGCCTTCGCGGACCAAGGAAGATCGAATAGCCAAATCTGAACATGTATAGAAAACCGATGAACGTCGCGAGAACGCCAACGATCGCGAGACCATACCAGCCCCTGTCCATCATCGCGCTCAGCAGCAGCCATTTACCGCCGAAGCCGGCAAGCGGCGGCAGACCGGACATCGAGACAAGTGCAACAATCACGCAAGCAAAGGTGAGCGGCATTTCTCTGGCGAGGCCACCGGTCTCATCGAACAACCTGGTATTGGTACGCAAGATGACGGCCGCGGCTGCGAGAAAGAGGATGCCCTTGACCATCAGGTGATTGGCAACAAGGTAGAAGGCCRTGACCCAGCCGAGATGGCTCATCAACGCAATCGCAGTGATGATGTAGCCGATCTGGCTCATGCTGGAATAGCCGAGCATTCGTTTCAGATCGGTTTGCTGGAAAGCCATAACAGCCCCAGCAATGGTCGTCAGAAGTCCGATCCAACCCATCACGTGCGCCATCTCGAGCCCGACGTCGGAGCGAATGGCGAGGTATGTCACCATGAACAATCCGAAGACCGCCACCTTGCTGATCACGGCGGAAAGCATGGCCGACAGGTCATCGTCGGCCTCGGCATAAGCGCCGGGCAGCCAGACATGGACGCCAACCGCGCCGGCCTTGATCAGAAAGCCGATCGCGAGGAACATGAAGGCAGGTGCCGCATCCGGGCCGGCCGTAGCGAACGCCGAAAGTGCGGTGCTGCCGTTGGCATCGGTGGCAATGCCGAAGCCTGCGAGCAGGCAAAAGGCCGATACCAGGGAAAAAAGCAGGAACTGCAGCACGTAGGAGTGAGCACCAGGCCGTTGCGCGATCAGGAAATAGGAAGAGAGAGTGATGATTTCCCAATGGAAGAAAAACTCCAGGCTGGTAGTGGCGCGTAACAGACTGGCGATCGACAAAAGCAGGATCGCCATCATTGGATAGAAGCCTCGGCGAGCATCGGTGCGATAGAGACTGGCAAAAGCAATGACCAGGCCGCCGGCGAGAAGAAGTGCGGCAAATAATCGAGGCAAACCTTCGAGGTCGGCAGTGATCCACGCTCCGACAACCAGCACCGCCGCCAGTGTCAATACGCACTTGATCCTACCGGGAAGGCCATCGAGAAGGCAAAGAACGCCACCGACACAAAGGGGTGCGACAAGCCATAGCGACACTGCGCCCGCAAAAACTGCCGCCACGTAGCCGCTCACAAACAGCAAAACAGCGCTGGCCACCACCGGAACCAACCTGGACGGATCAAGGCTGAACGAGGCAGGGGGACCGGTCAGAAAGCTGGTGTGTGTCGCGCTCGACGGCGGTCGCGTCGCCTGCTTGAACCAGCGGAACATATAGGCTGCCTCAAGCAGCGATCCGACCAGGATGACGGCTATCCAGACAGATCGCTCGCCAGCCGCAGCCTGCATCACGAGCTCCCATTTCGCCCAGAATCCTGGGAATGGAGGCAACCCGGAAATAGCGACCAAGAACACTGCAAGGATCGAGAGCAAAAGACGATTTCCGGCAATCTCGGACCACCCGTCGACTTGGGTGCGCTCGACGATGCCGGCAAGCCAGAACAGGCCGGCCTTGGCCAGTAGATGATTGACGAAGAGCCCCCCGACAACCAGCGGCAGCGACTGCTCGGCTTTGAGCTGATGGAGCAGCGCAAGTGCCAGTACCAGAAGTCCCATCTGTGCGATCGAGGAATAGCCAAGCATTCGTTGCACGCTTGTCTGCCTGAGCCCGACGAGATTGGAGAACAGGAAGGTTATGCCGCCCGAGACAGCGAGAATGCCCAGATGATCGTCAAAAAGCGGCAGCAGCTTGAAAAGAGCAAAGAATACGCCGGCCGACACTCCGACGGAGGAAAGTGCCGCGATGCCGCTATGGGCCGTCTCGTAGACGTCGAGTCCCCACCCGTTGGCAGGGAACGGCTTCAGCTCGAGTACGAGACAGGTAAGCACGAACAGCAGTGCAGTCGCCCCGATCGGGCCGAATATGGCCGCCCGGTTGGCGATCATCTCGTCGATATTGAGTGTGCCGGTCACATGGTAGAGGAGCCCGGCGCCCAAAAGAAAGAATGAGGAGGCGAGCACCGTCGCCATGATGTACTTGAAGCTGGCTGCAAGCGCTGCGGGGGTCCGCTCCAGTCCAAGAAGCCCATAGGTCCCGATCGACATGATCTCCAGGAAAACGAATTGGTTGAAGAGGTCGCGGGTCATCACCATCCCGTTGATGCCCATGATCAGGATCAGGTAGAGCAGAAGCGTCGAATAGTTTGAGCGCAGCCGCTGCCAGAGGTGCCAGGCGCCGAGAAGCGCGACGACATTGACGCAAACCGAAAAAAAACCCTCCCACGGACCAAAACGCAGATTGATCGAGAACGGCGGGACGCTGCCGGCGGTCAGGATCTCGAAGGTCGGCCCGCCATTGTGGATACGCCAAAGGCAGACGCATGAAATGACGGTCATTCCTAGGAGCGCCACGACAAAACCGATCGCCGGCAATGGCTTGGCGATGCGATAGAGCAGGGGGATGAGAAATCCTCCACCAAGGCCAAGCAGGAAAATGTTCAGCGGCTGCAGAAGGCTGTCTACCATTTGGACTCCGTCAGCGCGTCGATCGAGAGTGTTTTCCTCACGGCGTGGAGTCTGATCGCGAAGGACAGCATGATTGCGGTCACCGAAAAGCCGATGACAATGGCCGTCACGACGAGCGCGGCCGGAATCGGGTCGACGGCGTGCTTGGCCGCATCTGATGCGTTGAGCGCTTCGTCGACAATCGGCGCGGTCCCACCGGTGACATAGCCGGTCGCCACGAGGACCATGTGCATGCCGGTGTCGATCAGCGAAAAGCCGATGATGATGCGAAGGATGTTGCGATGCCTCAGCATCCCCCAGAAACCAATGAGGATGAGAAGAAATCCCGTGGCCAGAAGTATGTGTGATATCGGCAGCCCCATGGCGCTCCCCATCTCGTCTAGCTGCGAAACCGGTCGATAATGACACTCAGTTCCGCGCCGACCTTGATGCCCAGCAGAGCCGAAATCAGCGGGATCGCCCCGGCACTGAACAGCGTCCCAAAATTGCCCCGCGGTAGAATATGGCTGTCGAGAAAGCCGCTGCCGAAGGCGATGCCGACGATGCCGATCAGGACGTAAAACACGCCTGCAAGCGATTCCGTTGTGCTGAGAAAGCCGTGGTTGATCGATCCGGAGGGATAGGCGAGCATTAGGAGCATGACACCGGAGGCAACGACTGCGCCCCCCTGAAAACCACCGCCGGCCGACAGGTGACCATTCATGATGACATAGGCGCCGAAGAGGAATATCAGCGGAAGGACAACCTCTGCACCGTTGCGCACCAGTTCGCTCGGACCGTGTCCGGTACCATCGGATCCGCTGTTGCGGGAAAGTGTCTTCTCGCCCGTGTCACTCGCAAGCAGCAGGCCGACACTTGCCGCCACCATGAACAGTACCGCGACTTCGCCGAGCGTATCAAACCCGCGAAAGGTAATCAGAATTCCGGTCACGACGTTTGGCGCACCAAGATTGGCGGGGACCTCGGTCAGATAGTGCACCGCCAGTGCCGAAAGCGTCTGGCGCTCGTCGTAGTTGCTGACGAGTGAAGCGAAGATGATGCCGAATATCAGCACGCCGAGCAGGCTAAACGCGCGCCTCATGCCGAGCCCTCTTTGCCGGCGCCGTCGTTCTCGTCGCGCAGGGCGTCAATGATGGTCGCAGCCGCCATCGGCGTGCGGATTGCATGCGCGGCCCGCGACAGCGCATGTGACGACAGCGGATTGGTCATCAGCACGAAGTAGGCGATGATCAACAGCTTCAACGACCAGTCCGGATGATAGACGCCAAGTCCGGCTAGAACGAGAATATTGCCCAGGGTCGAGGCCTTGGTGCCCGCTTGAATGCGGGTGAAGACATCGGGCATGCGCAGCAGGCCGACACCCGCGGAAAAGAGGAAGAACGCCCCAACGAGGATCGTCAGACTGCCGACCAACTCATTCATCGACAGGTCCTCCGCCTCTGGTCTTGCGGATCGCATAAAGGAAGATCAGCGTTGCTAGGCCCGAGCCGATCGCGGCTTCGGCCATAGCGACATCAGGCGCGGCCAGGAGCACATAAGATGCTGCCGCAAACAGGCTTGCAAGACCCGCGCTGACCATCGCCGCCATCAGATTGGTGAGCAAGACGGCCAGCACTCCGCTCACCAGAATGCTGCCGCAAACCAACAGGATCAGCATCTCGAGCATGGCGGCTACGGCCCTTTTTCCAGGAAGCCGGCAATGGCAAGAACCGCCAGAAAGCTGAGCAGTCCGTAGACAAGAGCAACGTCGATATAGACAAAGCGGCCCGATATGTGGGCGTAGAGCGCTATCAACGAGATTGTGACAACGGTCAGCATGTCGATCGCCACCACACGATCAATCGCCGTGCGGCCGATTATCAGCCGCAGCACGCCAAAAACGATGCTGAAGAAGATCAGAACCACGGCAATCTGCAGGATAATCTCAGCCAAATACCGCCCCCAGGTGCTTTTCGAAAGGGCCGATGATCATCTGGCTTGCTTCCTCCGGGTCGGTGGTCTTTACGTCAAGCCAATGAATGAAGAGGGCATCTCCTTTGAGATCCATGACAAGCGAGCCGGGCGTAAGCGCGATTGAATTGGCAAGAGCCAGCCGACCGATCGGCGACTTGAGCGGCATCTTCACCTTGACGATCCCTGGACGAATAATGATACGCGGCGCGTAAACGTAGCGCAGCATGTTCATATTCGCCTTTACCAGCTCAACCAGGAAAACGCCGGTATAGGCAATGAAATGCAGGACCTTGGCGGGCGTTACCGTGATTTTCCAGACATCGCCGCGACGCATGAAAATCGATGCCAGGACCAAAGATACCAGCGCGCCGACGGCCACGATCGGGGCCTCCATAGATGAATTGACCACCAGCCAGACGACAAACAGGAAACCCGAGAGAAGGATCAGGCCCTGTGACAATCCCGATGGGCGTGGTTGGAGTGTTGCTCGATTTTCTGGCATCGCGCAGGCTTTCGATGGGTTCGAGTGGAGTGGTGGCGTGCAGTCTGGGTAGGCGGGGTTAAGTTCATGCATCTCCCCCCACGGGCCGATTTCGATCCGGCGTTTTGCCGGTCACCACGAGCTTGGTGGGTCTTGACKCCACATTAGCATCGGCTGCATCGGGCTGTGATCGGCACTGAATCCAGAAACTATGCTTGGGGTCCGATATGCCGTCGCATCCCCGCGCATTTTTGTGCCATCTCTTGACCCGTATCCAAAACGGCGAAATCAATCACGCTGCGCGTCAGGCTTACATCCGGAACATGCTGTGTGTCACATCGATCGACCTATTTGATTGGCGACACGCTCACCGGCGAAGATTAGCGTAGGCGTCGTGTTGGAGGGAACGATGTTATGAATTTTCACGCCTCTCAAGTCGGTCAGATGATGCACAGATCAGGCACGGTTACTCCTCTGCAGCGCCGTTTCGGAGCAATAGATGTAGCCCGATCCAAACGGATGCCGGTTTCATGAACGAGAAAGCCCCGCAATCGGGATCTGTCGTTCCCGTCGCACCCAGCCTTGCTGATTATTGCCCACTCAGCTTGGCGGAAGAGAAGGTGGTTGCACATCTGCAGACGGGCGACTTTGATCGGTTGGGCGATGGCCTGCGCCCGGAAGACGAAGATCCCGAGCGAACTGTGCGGGCGGATGTTTTGCGCTATCTCATCCTCGGTAGCGATGGATACCGTCTCCATGAAAAAGGGCTGAGGCTGACTGGAGCTTGGATAACCGGTATCCTTGACCTCGAGGGGTGCAGAATTCCTCGCGACATTGGCCTTAAGGACTGCCATTTCGAAGCTTCGCCCATATTGCGCTCCGCCATTATCGACAATCTGTTCCTGGACGGCTCGGCCTTGCCCGGACTGCAGGCTGATAGGCTCGAAGCACGCGGTTGCCTCTCGCTTCGCGCCGCGATCGTAACTGGCGAAATCCGGCTCCCGGGCGCGCGTATCGGTGGTAGCATTGAAGCGGATGGCGTCTCGATTGCTTCGCCTGACGGGATCGCGCTCGACGCCGATGGATTGGAAACCGGCGGCGGCATCCTGTTGCGCGGTGCCGATGTGCGCGGTGGCCTCAATCTTTCTGCGGTCCGCCTTGGTGGCGATGTCAACGCGGTCGGCGCTCGCTTGGAGCGGCCGGGCGAAGTCGTGCTGAACGGTGACGGGATTGTGGCAGCAGGGGACCTCGCTTTAAGAGGGACGACCATTGTCGGTGAGACGCGTCTGCTCGGTGCCCGTTTCCGTGGCGACATTGATTGCACGTCGGCCTCACTTTCGCAGCCGGGGGGCTACGCATTGAGGCTCAATCGAACCACAATCGACGGCGCGTTCTTTTTGCGACAGAACGCATCTGTTGAGGGCACGCTCGACCTGACGGCCACGACGATCGGTGCGATTGATGATGAGCCGGCGAGCTGGCCGAAAACCGGCGACCTGCTTCTAAACCGCTGCCGGTATGGTGCTTTCATCGGTGGTCCTGCGGACGCGGAAAGCCGCCTTGACTGGCTGGCACGCCAAACCCCTGAACGCTGGAAGGCGGACTTCTGGCCTCAGCCCTACGAGCAACTGTCGAAGGTCCTGAGGGAGATGGGCCATGACGAGGAAGCCCGCGCTGTCCTCATCACCAAGGAGCGGCTGCAGCGAAAGGCACGTCGGGCGCGTGCCAAAAACCCCGCCTTGAGGGTCGCCCTGGCGGTTATGGACGCCATTCTCGCGGTGACGCTGCGCTACGGGCGGCAGCCTCTCCTGGCGCTGGTCTGGCTGATGCTCTTCTGGGCGATCGGTACCGGGGTCTTTGCGATTGCCTACCGAGGTGGCGCGATGAAACCAAACAGCCCGGTCGTGCTGCGCTCCCCCGAATGGACGATGTGCGATCTGCAACGAACCGAAACCCGCTTCATGCCAAATGCCGGACAGGATCTGACCGGACGTGCCGAGGTCGGTCAGAACCAGCTCACATGCTTTCGCAATCAGCCGGAGGCAGCAAGCTACCCGGAATTCAATGCACTGATGTATTCGCTGGATGTTCTCCTGCCGGTGGCGTCGATCGGGCAAAAGGAATACTGGCGGCCGGACTCCCTGAAACCAAACGGCACCTTCACCTTGAATTACTATTTCTTCCAGTCGGTGATTGGCTGGGCGCTCAGCCTTCTGGCCGTCGCCGGTTTCTCGGGACTGGTGAAATCGCAGTAGGGCGAGTGCCGTTCCAGACGCAGTCCGTCGGTCGTTATTCAGGATGCGAGTTGACCCGGGGCGCGGATCGGCACGCGAGCGAAATGTTACAGGCGGAGCGCCGATGATGCGCTTGAATGCATGGCTGAACGAGACCTCGGATTCATAGCCGAGTCGTTCGGCAATCGCGCCGACACGCTATCCTTCGCGCAGCCACTGATGCGTTTGACGCATGCGCATTCGGGCGACATAGCAAGCAGGCGTCTCTCMAACTGCCCTGGTGAAGCGTTCGGCAAAACCGGATCGAGAAGCTCCCATCTTCCGTGCGAGTTCTTCGACCGCCCAGTCTTGGGCAGGATGGCTCTGTTCCAAATATTCCTGGCGGCCGGAGAGGGACATATAGTCTCCGCCTTTAGGCAGCCTGCTGCTTGAGATATTGAGCGAGTAATGCTGTCGCCTTCGTCAATTGGCTTGGTTGATCTGCGGGCTCTTCCATAGCGAACAAATTCGCAAGCACGATGGGATTACTGTTTACTTGAAACAGAATTGCGCAGAATATTAGCAAATGGGAGGATAAGCCTTCGGCCCCACTCTCGATACATTGCGCTCGAACGGCTTTCCTCCCTTGGTTACAAGGGAGGACCAATCATGAGGCGGGTATTGTTCTACGCGGCATCGGCCGCGATACTGTCGCTCGGCGTCTCGCATGCATTTGCGCAGTCGGGCGGCGTCGAGAAAGCGGTTGGCGGCTACAACTTCGAGGAAGCCGCAAAAGAGGCCCCCGGCACGAAGGATTTCCATTCGGCTGACGGGCATTTGACCTTCGCGATCGTAACGCATACGGCAGGCAATGGCTTCTTTGACCCTGTCTATGTCGGCGCGACCGTTGCCGGCAATATGATCGGCGCCAAGATATTGCTGCTCGGTTCGGAATCGCCGGTGGACGACCCCGCCCGCGAGCTCGAGATCCTGAACCAGATCATTCAGGACCCGACCATCGACGGCATCATCATGACGACGCCGCAGGTCGGCGCCTATAACGACATCGTCAAGGCTGCCGAGGCGGCTGGCATCCCGATCGCGACGACCAACTCGTTCGACGGCAACATTCTGCACCGGAGCGCGATCAGCCACACCGGCCAGGATGCGTCGGCGGCGGCAATCGGCGGCGAGGCGCTGGCCAAATGCGTGCTTGACAGCGGCGCGACCAGCGGCTCGATCCTGCTGCCGTCCTCCACAGCGATGGGCAATATCGAGGTGAACAACCGTGTCACCGCCGCCTTCAATGCCATCGTCAAGACGTTGAAGGACGCCGGCAAGCTCGATGCCTTCAAGGTTGACGCCGGTCCGGAGAATGTCGGCATCGACACGAACCCGAACGACCCCGTCAACGCCCTTGTTTCGCTCTTCGAGTCCCGCGGTGACGTGGTCGGCGCCTTCACAGCCAACAACGTCTTTACGCCGCCGCTCGTCAAGGCGGTTGCCCAGATGGGGAAGACCGGCAAGTTGTGCGCTTACGGTTTCGATCTCGGCCCGGCACAGCAGGAAGGCATCGCAGCGGGGAACCTGACCGGCTCGCTGGGTCAGCAGCCCTTCCTGCAGGGCTTCTGGCCTGTGATGCAGCTTTATCTCCAGATCGATCGCGGTATCTCGGCTGCCAATCTCGACACGCGTGCCCAGCTGGTGACGAAGGATAACGTCGCCAAGGTCGGCAAGCGCTTCGAGAACTGATTTCGTCTAGAACGCCTGAAATCGTGGCGGGAGGGCGCGAACCCTCCCGCCACACGGCAGCAAGGATCGGTCGGTAAAAACACATGGAGCTCGCCACGACGACATCACTCGGCCGTGCGCCGCCCCAGCTCGTCGGCGGTTGGGAGGCGGGGCTCCTCATGTTTCTTGCGCTGCTCTACTTCTGCGGAGCCCTCGTCAATCCGGCCTTCTTCGGATCGACAGAGGCCCTTCACGCGCTTCTGCGCGATACGTCCCGTGTGGGGATTATCGCGGTCGGAATGACTTTCGTCATCGTCAACAGGGATCTCGATCTGTCGGTCGGTTCGACCTACGGTCTGGTCGCCGTCGTCTTCGCCAGGCTTTTTGCCCCGAACTTTCTGGATTTCGGCATCATCCCGTCGGTGATCCTCTGCGTGCTCTTGGGCTCGGCGATCGGCCTGATCAACGGCGTGCTCGTCACCGTCCTGAAAGTGCCGGCCTTCATCGCGACGTTGACGATCCTCTTCATCGGTCGCGGCTTCGTGCTAGCGCTCACACATGGTCAGGCAATCTATTACTCCGACAAGGCGAAAGACCATCCGCTGTTCTTCCATCTCGGCGAGACGAATATCCTCGGCTTCAACAACCAGATCGCGATCTTCTTCCTCATCGCCATAGTTGGGGCCACTGTGCTTGCCAAGACCCGCTGGGGCTATGAGACTTTCGCCACCGGCGGAAACGAGCAGGCGGCGGTCTATGCCGGCATTCGCTCACGCTGGGTGCGCATTCKCGCCTATCTGCTCTCCTCGCTTTGCGCCACCCTTGCGGCTCTCCTGTCGGCCGCACAGGACAAGGGTGTCACCCCTCTCTATGGTGTCAGCTGGGAACTCACCGTTATCGCAGCCGTCGTCATCGGCGGCGCATCGATCCTTGGCGGGCGCGGGCGGGTGATCGGGTCTTGCCTCGGTGCTGCGGTCGTCGTGCTGATCGACAAGGTGCTGCGCGAGGGGTGGCCGATCACGCGCATCGTCGTGATCGACGGTGAAAGCATCGCAGTCGGCGCCAAGTTCACCCTGCCGGCAGGCGCCGTGCTGGTTTTCCTGGGTCTGCTTCTCGTCATCGCCGTGCTGATCGAGCCCTTCCTTATCCGGCGCCAGGTTGCGGCCCGGCTATGGGCATGGCTGCGCGGCCGGCCGCCTCCGCCGGCCTACGAGATGGGCGGCGTGGCGATTGAAGGTGTCCAGACCAAGGGGGCGATGGCGGCCGACATGGCGCTGTCTGCCACCGGGCTCGGCAAGTTTCTCGCCCGCCGCGATGCCCTCGCCATCATCCTGACGGCCGTGTTGTGGCTGACGGGCCTCGTGCTGAGGCCGGACTATTGGTGGAACCTGCCCAACACCTTTGCCATCCTGCTCAACTATACGGAACTCGCCCTCATCGCGGTCGGGCTCACCTATGTCATCGCAGCCGGCGATATCGATCTCTCCGTCGGCGCGGTGCTTGCCCTTGCCGGCAGCACGGCTGCCTATTTCCTGAAGGTGCTCGGCGCCGACCCGCTCACTGCCGTTGCGATGGGCCTGTTTGCGGGGATGACTGCCGGCGCCGTCAACGCCATGGTCGTCGTCGGCTTCAAACTGCCTGCCTTCATCGCCACGCTCGGCATGTTCTACATTGCCCGGGGGCTGGCCGCCTGGTTCGTCGCTGGACAACAGCTGACCGGCTGGCCCGAGGGCTATAACCTRCTCGGACGCAAGGTGAATGATATTCTCCTGCATTTCGGCCTTGCATTGCCGCCGGGGATCATTCGCTCGGTGGCCGAGGTCGTCAGCATCCAGACGATCTGGATGTTTTTCGTTGCCGTGATCGCCGGTATCGTGCTTGCCTATACACCACTCGGGCTGAAGGTCTGCGCCGCCGGCGGCAACGTGCGCGCCGCGGCCTATGCCGGCATCAATACGAACCGCGTGCGCTTCATCTCGCTGATGCTGTCGGCGATCTGCGCAACCATGGCCGGGATCATCAACGTCGCCTACTTCCGCAGCTTCAACCCGGTCGCCGGCCAGTTTCGCGAGCTCGATGCGATCGCTTCTGTCATCATCGGCGGCGGATCGATCTTCGGCGGTTACGGCACGATGATCGGCTCGCTTGCGGGCGCCGCCGTCATCACGCTCGTCCGCGCACTGCTTCAACTTAACGTCCAGGGGTTCAGCATGCCGCAGCACTGGATCAACGTCTTCATCGGCGTCATCCTCATCGTCGCGGTGCTGATCGATATATGGGTGCGCCAGGCCAATATTTTCGGGCGCCTGCGAGCGCGGCTGAGAAGAGGGGACAGCAGTCATGGCTGAGGCGACATCATCCGCGCCGATCGTGGAAATGCGCGGC
Organism: Rhizobium sp. 05L429; assembly: GCF_056397645.1. Classification (NCBI taxonomy): domain Bacteria; kingdom Pseudomonadati; phylum Pseudomonadota; class Alphaproteobacteria; order Hyphomicrobiales; family Rhizobiaceae; genus Rhizobium; species Rhizobium sp. 05L429. Next base: position 50,309 of record NZ_JBFTNV010000027.1, read on the forward strand.
ATCGAAAAAGCCTTCGGGGCCGTCCAGGCGCTTCGCAAGGTCGATCTGACGCTTTATCCCGGTGAGATTCTCGGCCTGGTCGGCGACAACTCCGCCGGCAAATCGACGCTCATGAAGATCCTGACCGGTGCCTATCAGCGCGATGCGGGTGATATCCTCGTTGCCGGCCAGACGGTGCGCTTCAAGAGCCCGCATGAGAGCCGCGACGTCGGCATCGAGATGATCTACCAGGATTTCGCGCTCTGCGGCAACATGGATGTCGGCCAGAACATCTTCCTTGGCCGCTGGCCGCTCAAGGGCCCTTTCGTTAACAGGCGGAAGATGTATGCGGAAGCCGACAGCGTGCTGAAACGGCTCAAGGTCGACGTGAACTCCGTCTATCAGAAGGTCGAAAGCCTGTCGGGTGGCCGCCAGCAATCCGTCGCGATCGCCCGCGCAATCTCGTTCGAGCCGCGCGTCGTGATCCTCGACGAGCCGACCGCCAACCTTTCCGTGATGGCGACGGAACGGTTGCTCGAAACCATGCTGGAACTGAAGAAGCAGGGCGTCGCCCAGATCATCATCTCACACCGTCTGGTCGATATTTTTGCCGTGGGTGACCGCGTCATGGTGCTCAAGCGCGGCGAATATGTCGGCGATCGCTACATCAGGAATACCGACGAGCATGAAGTGCTGGAGATTATCGTTTCCGGCACGCGAGAGCGCGCGCGGACAGCCGACGAGGCAAGAAACACCTGATCAGCCATCGAAGGCTCGGCGTTCCACGCACACTGCGGGGCGTAGCGGCATGCATGTGTTGCTTGCGGCGAGGCCGGTCGTCCGACCCCGCCGCAATCGAAGTCAAGCCGCGCGGCTCAGTGCGTCGCCGATCGTGGAGACGATCGTGTCGATCTCGCTCTTCTCGACGACCAGCGGCGGAGAGAGCGCGATGGTGTCGCCGGTCACGCGGATCAGCAACCCCTTCTTGAAGCAGTCGACAAAGACGTCGTAGGCCCGCGTTCCCGGCGCTCCGTCGCGAGGCGCGAGTTCCACCGCACCGACAAGGCCAAGGTTGCGGATGTCGACAACGTGAGGATGGTCCTTCAGTGAATGCAATGCATCCTGCCAATAGTCCGCAAGATCCGCAGCGCGGGTCAGCAATCCTTCCTCCTCGTAGATGTCGAGGGTCGCAATGCCCGCGGCGCATGCGACCGGGTGGCCGGAATAGGTGTAGCCGTGGAAGAGCTCGATCGCGTTTTCCGGACCGGCCATGAGGCCGTCGTAGATCTTCCGGCTGGCGAAGACGGCGCCCATCGGGATCGTGCCGTTCGTCAGGCCCTTTGCCGTCGTGACGAGATCAGGAACGACGCCAAAATAGTCTGTTGCGAACGGCGTTCCGAGACGGCCGAACCCGGTGATCACCTCATCGAAGATCAGCAGGATGCCATACTTGTCGGCGGTTGCGCGCAGTTTCTGCAGGTATCCCTTTGGAGGAAGGATGACGCCCGCCGAGCCGGACATCGGCTCGACAATCACGGCGGCGATGGTTTCGGCGCCGTGTAGCTGGACGAGACGTTCGAGATCGTCGGCGAGCTCGACGCCATGTTCCGGCAGACCTTTCGAGAATGCGTTGCGCTCTACGTCGAGCGTATGACGCATGTGATCGGCGGGAATCTGCGGAAACATCCGGCGATTGTTGACGAGGCCGCCGACTGAAATGCCGCCGAAGCCGACGCCGTGATAGCCCTTCTCGCGGCCGATAAGGCGCGCGCGGCTGCCCTGGCCGATCGCCCGCTGATAGGCGATCGCGATTTTCAAGGCAGTGTCGACCGATTCCGATCCGGAGCCCGTGAAAAAGACACGATCAAGCTTGGCGTCGGCACCACCGGGGGCAATCCTCGCCAACTTGGCGGCGAAGTCGAAGGCGATCGGATGCCCCATCTGGAATGTCGGGGCAAAGTCCATCGTCGAGAGCTGGCGTTCCACCGCCTGGGAGATTTTTTTGCGCCCGTGGCCGGCGTTGCAGCACCAGAGGCCCGCTGTTCCGTCGAGAACGCGGTTGCCGTCGACGTCGGTGTAGTACATACCCTCGGCAGATGCGAGGAGACGCGGTGCGGCTTTGAACTGCCTGTTTGCCGTGAACGGCATCCAGAAGTTATCGAGTATGGGCGCGTTCGTCATGTTGATCTGATCCATTGTGCTCTCCTTCGGCTCGGCGAACACTTCAGGTATTTCCATGACCGAACAAGCCCTTTTCTTCTCTGATATAACCCATTGAAAAAACGGCATTTCGAATCTAGGATTTGGCTATTCTGAACAACAAGAACAACGCTCATGTCCATCGATATTGGAAATCGCCTGCGCCACGTGCGCACCGCCCATAACATGTCCCAGCGTGAACTGGCGAAGAAGACCGGAGTTCCGAACTCGACGATTTCATTGATCGAATCGAACAGCTCGAATCCTTCGGTGGGTGCGTTGAAGCGCATCCTGGATGGGATACCGATCGGGCTGGCCGAATTCTTCGCTCTCAAGCCGGAGGCGCCGAGGAAGGCGTTCTATGCGGCGGAGGAACTGGTCGAGATCGGCAAGGGAGGAATCTCCTACCGGCAGGTCGGCGAGAGCATGTTCGGCCGAAGTCTGCAGATGTTGAGGGAATGTTATCAGCCCGGCGCCGACACCGGGAAGGTTGCGCTCGTCCACGAGGGGGAGGAAGGCGGGATCGTCCTTTCCGGAAGGCTGGAGGTTACGGTCGACAACGAGCGTCGGATCCTTGGTCCAGGGGACGCTTACTATTTCGAGAGCCGACGCCCGCATCGCTTCAGATGCGTCGGCCCGGTGCCCTGTGAGGTTATCAGCGCCTGCACACCGCCGACGTTCTAGGATTGACCCTCGATGCGCGCGAGCACCCGGTCGAGTGCTGTATGCAGGGCGAAGCGTCCACCCATGGTCTCGAAGTCTGTTAGAACCTGTTCGTTGAGCCCGCCCTTGGTGGCGAACTCGCGGCTTAGGTCGGAGAAATCCTCCCYCGAGTTCTCGCTAGCCCGCCTTGCCAAGCTTTCGAAGAGAGGCGCGAGATAGGCCTTCGCCTTCGATTTCTCCAACCCATTCTCCTCGAGCCATGCGGTTGTGATTTCCATCACGCCGAAGTAGGTCGACATTAGCGCGCTCGCGGCGGCAAGAAGATCGTATTCCTTCCTCGATGCGCATTGCACGGCACTGCCAAGGGTATCGAAGAGCGCCGCGACGCTCGTGTCGGGAGGATAGATCGCAGTGACGCCCTGCCTTCCGGCGACGCAGGGCAGCGGGATTGCCTGGACCAGATGCACGTCTGCTCCGATCCAGTCCAGCAGGGTCTGCCTCTCGGTCGCCGCGACGAGGCTGATCACCGACTGGCCGTCCCGGAAGACGAGATCGCCGACGACCTCCCGGGCGATCTGCGGGCGTATCGCCAGTACGACGATGTCACTGCGATCGACGACCGTCTGGTTGTCCGACGCGACCGCGACTGCATGGAATTGGGATGCAAGCCGACCCGCGGTGTCGGGGTTGCGAGGGGAGAGATAGACCTGTGATGCAAAGGCCGGTTCGGCGAGAAGACCGCGCACCATAGCCTCGCTGATGGCCCCCGTTCCGACGAAGCCGATGCTTGTGATTGTCATGGCCTACTCCGCAGCCCTGAGAGGTCCGAGCGTCACGTCGGTCGTATAGTTTTCTCGCATGAAGTTGATGAAATTGTCCTGGAATTGCCACGTATCTGCGTGAGCCAGTTCATCGGCAAGATCGACGTTCCGATCCCGGATCGCTTCAAGCATCAGGCTGTGCTCGTCGGTCAAGAGAGAGCCTTCGCGCGTTCGTTCCAGATACTCGAAGTTCAGGTGCAGCATGCGCTGGCCCTGGGAGAGCAGCTTGTCATAGAACGATGCAAGATACTGGTTCTTGCCGGCGTAGGCGACTGCCATATGGAACTCCTTGTTTGCCTTCGACATCGCCGGGTGGCTGCCGGCCTTGACTGCGGTAGCAGATRCCTTGTCGCGCTTGGCGATCACCTTGATGTCGGCGTCAGTGCGTAGCGCCGCTGCAGGCGGGTATTCTTTCGCTGCGAGATGTCGAGGGCTCCCACATATTTGGGGAAGGTCGCGACCTCAGTCTCGTCAGACGTTAGGTTCCTTTCATTCGCATAAGCGGCATTGGGCCAGAAAATCGGGTTGGCGGCAATGCAATTTTTCCGCTTGAGTTTATCGGCCCGCTGTTGACATAAATTCGTCAGTCGACACGTAGCCGACATCAAATGACAAGAAACGGCGAAAGCCGACGAGTGGAACAACGCGCTTTGCACGGCAAAGAGGAATGTTGACCGCGTCGACCGCTCAGAGGAGCGGACGATATCGGCGACGTGGTGATATACTCACCCGATGAGGCAATAAATCTCGCGCTCCCCGTCTAGTGATCTGCGCGATGACACAGGGCTTGGCCGCGGCATCCCGCCTCGGCCCAGGAAGGGAAGGAGACAACGCATGAACAATGTAGCGATCCACCCGATCGTGGATTCCGGATACCGGGCGACCGATGCGTCATTTGTCGGGGGCACGCTCGTGTGCAACTGCGCGAGCAACCCGGTCAAAGTCCGCATCAAGGGCGATATCGCCCATAACCATGCCTGTGGCTGCACGAAATGCTGGAAGCCGAAGGGTGCGGTCTTTTCGGTGGTTGCCGTGACTCCGACGCAGAACGTCGAGGTTCTGGAGAATGGAAACAAGCTGGCGGTCGTCGACGCGTCCGCGCTGATCCAGCGCCATGCCTGCAAGGATTGCGGGGTTCACATGTACGGGCCAGTCGAGCGCGATCATGCTTTCCAGGGACTTTCCTTCGTCCACCCCGAACGGTTCCAGGAAAAAGGCTGGGCAGGACCGGGCTTTGCGGCCTTCGTATCGTCCATTATCGAAAGCGGATACGACCCTGGGAAGATGGTCGTCGTGCGGTCGCATCTCAAGGACGTTGGACTTGAGCCTTACGATTGCCTGTCGCCAACGCTGATGGACGTGATCGCCACATGGACGGCAAAAAAGGCGGGGGTTCTGGCGGCCTGACGCGTCGCGGAAATTCGCTTTGGGTACCGTCGCGATTTTGCGGCGGTTCTCCAAAAAAGGCACCCGACGCGTCGTCACAAGGTGCGGTCAGTCCTTGTTGAGAATGGCTGCCCGCAACGCGTCGTTGATGCGCTCTTGCCAACCTGGACCGCCGGCCTGGAAATGGGCGAGAACCTCGCTGTCGAGCTTCAAGGTCACAAGCTCCTTCGCGTTCGGCAGAGCGGGCCGCTCGACGGCTGGTGTCGCTGATCTCTTGACGGGTTTGAACAGGGCCTCGGCCGCTTCATGCGGGTTAGCGGGGCGTCTCGGCGTGCGCATGCGCGTTCTTCTTCCTGATTTTCGAGCCCGACTATTCGAACTCAGGACCGGGTTTGTCGGCAGTATCTGTCGTGTCGTCAAGTGGAAACACCGGCCAATCGGCCTCGCCGGCATTGCTCGGTTGTTTCTTTAGTCTCATTCGACTTGCTTCGGCCCGTTCGGCGAGCCGCACGCAGTAGCGTCGGCGCATCTCGGCTGCGTCGATTGCCCCTTCGGCCCACTGGTTGATGAGCGCAAGAATTTGCGGGTCGGTGTCGATCGGCAGCCCGCGGGCTCGGGCCCGGGCGATCGCCCGGTCTGCGATATCTCTGCGTGACTGCATGGCTTGTCCGTCCCTTGTGGCCCATCATGGCCAAGGCCCGCGGCAATAGCAATTTGGCACATCGACGGCCATCCGAAAGGATGAGTGCGCAACAGTTTCCCACGGGGTTATGCTTGCGATCTGGCCAAAGCAAACAGACCGCCATTGAGCGCGGGAGGAGAGACCTCTCAGAGAACAGAGGACACAACGCGATCGGACGCGCCCGGCAGCATATATCCAAGCCGGATCAAATGAGTATGAGGACGAGAAGCAACAACACCGTGATCGGGACGATTGGCAATGACGATGCGTTCGTCATCCTTCCTTCTCGTCGGGTCTTGTATTTGACAGTGGGCGGTCACTTGCGTAGATGACAGCGAGACGATTTTCAGGGGTAGGAACTGCCGCGCCGTGTTCTGGGGAAGCCTGCATTCAKACCCGCATTTCCCATGTCCCTAAACAGAGCATCCCTTTAGAAAGATATCCGCGCACATTCTTGCCCTTGCGGCGATCTCCTCGATGTTGGGTGCGGGCAGCTGGCGCAGCATGGCGGCGCGCTGGGGTTCCATGATCATCATGCCCCGCAACATGCCGCAAGCGGCGTGCGGGTCTTCAAGCTTGATCAGCCCGCGTTCCACCTGACGGCTCAGCCAGTTTTCCATCGACGTATTGGTTCGGACGATCGCCTTTTCGTAGAAGGAGGTGGCGAGTTCGGGGAAGCGGTCGGATTCGCCAATGACGAGACGGGTAATCGTGATCGTATCCTGCGAAAGCGTCAGCATGCCATAGGCCATCAGCATGCGCTCCAACCCCTGGCGGAGCCCGGCCGTCGCCAGCGTACCAGGATCGAGCGCCAGCAGGAAACGCCCGGTCCGATCCGAGACCATTTCGGAAAACAGATCTGCCTTCGTCGGGAACAGACGATAGAGCGTCTTCGTCGAAACGCCGGCTTCCTGGGCAATCGCGGCGATGCTCACTGCGGCATAACCGTTCTCGTGAAACTGCCTGTTAGCGGCCTCGATGAGCACGCCGCGCGTATCGTCGTCGCAACGCACCTGCGGCCTGCCACGCGGCTTCTTCTCGATTTTGTGATTTTGGACCATCTCAATTTTCCAAATTCTTGTTGACTTTCCTTTTTTAACTCATATTTTGGAAAATATCAAGTTTCCTAAATTGGACTTGAGCCAGATTTCAAGGCCGCGGCCGAGACGACAGCGACCTTCCACCAGGAGAGTGACGATGTCCGTCAACAAGCTGCATGCCCTGAACAACAATGCCGCTCCAGCCGATGCGTCGGCCAGCGAAACGGCAGCGGCAGCCGCGCCCACGACCCTCGATGCCGGCAAGATGCCGCCTGTCACTGAGCCCGCCGTCACCGCTCCGGCCGCAGAAGCACCGGCCCGCAAGCGCGGTGGCCGCTCCCTGCTGATTGGTGTGGCTGCCATCGCCATCATCGCCGCAGCCGCCTATTACGGGCACAATTACTGGACGGTCGGCCGCTTCGAGGTCTCGACTGACGATGCCTATGTCAAGGCAGACAGCACCACAGTCGCACCGAARGTCTCGGGTTATCTTTCCGAGGTCCTCGTCAGCGACAATGAAACGGTGAAAGCCGGCCAGCCGCTTGCCCGCATCGATGACCGCGATTTCCGCACCGCGCTCGATCAGGCGAAAGCCGACGTCGCCGCTGCTGACGCCACCGTCAGCGCCAAGCGGGCTTCGCTCGATATCCAGCAGTCGACCATTGCGGCTGCCCGCGCCACGCTCGACGTTGACCGGGCCAACGAGACCTTCGCGGAGCAGAACAACAAGCGCTATACGAACCTCGCTACCAACGGCTATGCGCCGGTCCAGACCGCCCAGCAGGCAGCCTCGGCAATCGCCGCCGCCCAAGCAACGATCGTACGTGACAGTGCTGCCCTCGATGCCGCAACCAAGCAGGTCGAGCTTCTGAACGCCGAGCTTGCACAGGCCAGGGCGACACTTGCCCATGACCAGGCCGTCGCGCATCAGGCCGAGCTCAACCTCTCCTATGCGACGATCGTCGCGCCCGTCGACGGCACGATCGGCAACCGCACGCTGCGCGTCGGCCAATATGTCCAGGCCGGCACCCAGCTGATGGCAGTGGTGCCGACAACGGCGGCCTATATCGTCGCCAACTACAAGGAAACGCAGCTGACCGATGTCCGTGCAGGCCAGCCTGTTGATATCGAGGTTGATATGTTCCCGGGTCGCACCTATCGCGGCCATGTCGATAGCCTGTCGCCGGCGAGCGGCCAGGAATTCGCGCTGCTGCCGCCCGACAACGCCACCGGCAACTTCACCAAGGTCGTTCAGCGCATCCCGGTGAAGATCGTGCTTGATGGCGATGCCGCCGAAAAGGGCGACCTGCGCCCCGGCATGTCCGTCCAGCCGAGCATCGACATCAAAGCCGATGCCGGCAGCAACTAAGCGAAAGGGCAGGAGACCCGTGTCATGTCCAGTATCGCAACAACAGCCGGCGCCATCCCGCAGCCGGGMGCCAGCAGCAAGGCCAGTACCAGGGAATGGATCGCCGTTCTCGCCGGTATGATCGGCGCCTTCATGGCGATCCTCAATATCCAGATCACCAATGCCTCGCTTCTCGATATCGAGGGCGGCATCGGCACAGGCGTCGATAATGGCGCCTGGATCTCCACTTCCTATCTGATCGGTGAGATCGTCGTCATTCCGCTGACGGCCTATTTCAGCAATGTCTTCTCGTTCCGCCGTTATATCCTCGTCAATTCCATCCTGTTCCCGCTCTTCTCCATGGCCTGCGCCTTCGCGCATGATTTGGGCACTATGATCCTGCTGCGCGGCCTTCAGGGTTTTGCCGGTGGCGTCTTGATCCCCATGGCCTTCACCATGGTGCTGACCAAGCTGCCGAAGAACCAGCAGCCGCTCGGCCTTGCCGTCTTTGCTCTGTCGGTTACCTTCGCCCCGGCCATCGGCCCGACGATCGGCGGTTACCTGACGGAAAATTACGGATGGCAGACKATTTTCTTCATCAACACCATCCCGAGCCTCATCATGGCGGCGGCTCTCGCGCTGACGCTCGAAAAGCAGCCGATGCAGCTGCATCTTCTAAAGGAAGGCGACTGGGCCGGCATCGTCACCATGGCCATCGGCCTTTCCGCCCTGCAGACCGTGCTGGAGGAAGGCAACAAGGACGACTGGTTCTCATCGCCCTTCATCGTCAAGCTCGCCATCGTCGCCTTCGTCTTCCTGGCAGCCTTCATCTGGATCGAGCTGACCGTCAAGAAGCCGCTCGTAAAGCTGAGCCTGCTCACCCAGCGCAATTTCGGCATCGGCGTGCTGGTCAATGTGCTGGTTGGCGTGGCGCTCTTCGGCACCGTCTATATCCTGCCGCAATATCTCGGCCAGGTGCAGCGCTACAATGCCGAGCAGATCGGTAACGTGCTTGCCTGGACCGGCCTGCCGCAGCTCTTGCTCATCCCGCTCGTGCCTGTTTTGATGAAGCGCTTTGATGCTCGCTATATCGGCTTTCTCGGTATCTCGATCTTCGCAATCAGTTGCTTCATGAACATCACGCTCTCGGCCAACAATGCCGGTGACCAGTTCTTGATCCCGAATATCGTGCGCGCCATCGGCCAGGCCCTGGTGCTGACCCCGATCACCGCCATCACCACGGCCGGTATCGCGGCCGCCGATGCCGCCGCAGCCTCGGGTCTGACCAACATGCTGCGCAATCTCGGCGGTGCGGTCGGCACGGCTTCGCTCGGCACGATCCTGACCAAGCGCGAGCAGTTCCATTCGAACATCATCGGCCAGTCGATTACGCTGACCCGTGATGAGGTGCGTAATCGCCTGACCCAACTGTCGGGCTATTTCACGCAGCATGGTGTCACCGACCCGGCCGTCGCATCGCAGAAGGCGATCGTCGCCCTCGGTCAGATCGTCAAGCGCCAGGCACTGATCATGGGCTTCAGCGATACATTTGCTGTCATCGGTGTGGTGCTGGTGCTGGCAGCAATTGCCCTGCTTTTCACCAGGAAGCCGCAAGGCGGCGGAGGTGCTGGCGCCCATTGAGGCGCCCGACTGACACGGAAACGGGCCCGACGGGCCTGTTTTTCGTTGCGTCTCGTGTAGCCCGATTAACGGTGACGGAGATATGCTTGTCGCGCACCGTTATGCGGCATTGAGCAAGGGCAGCAGCTGTGCGCCCTGCCGTTTGATTTCCGAAAGATAGGGCGTGTCGGACAGCACGAAATGAGTGATGCCGAGCTCCTGGTATTTGCGCAGCGAGCGGGCGACATCTGCGGCGGAGCCGACCAGCCAGGTCGTGCCCGCCCCGCCGCCGCCAAATTTGCCGGGCGTGGTATAGAGATTGTCGTCGAGCACTTCGCCGCGCTGATGAAGATCGAGTAGGCGCTGCTGGCCGACAGCGACCGTTCGCTGGTGATCGTGCCAGCCGGCACCGGCGTTCTTCGCCATTTCGGCGATCTTCCCCTCGGCGTCGGCCCAGGCCTCTTCTGTGGTGTCGCGCACCAGCGTCGTTATCCTCAGCCCGAATTGAAGCGGCGGCAGATCGCGGTCGAGGTCCCGGCTCAGCCGCTTCAGGCGCTCGATCCGTTCCCGCACGCCATCGAGCGGTTCACCCCAGAAGAGCTGGACATCGGCTTCCGTGGCCGATACGCGCTCGGCTGCTTCCGATGCACCGCCGAAATAGAGCTTCGGATGACGGCGCTCGCCGCGGGCCTCGATGCGGGGAACGACCGTGGATTCGGTGACCCCGAAGTGCTCGCCGGAATAGGTAACGTTCTCTTCGGTCCATAGTTTTCGCACCAGTCGCATGAATTCCTTGGTGCGGCCGTAGCGGTGCGCCTGGTCGCCCTCGCTGTCGCCATAGGCGGCAAGATTGTCTTTGCCCGAGACGATGTTGACGCGCACGCGGCCGCCGGTGAGATGGTCAAGCGAGGCCGCTGCCGACGCGAAATTCGCCGGCCGCCAGTAGCCGGGGCGGATGGCGATCAGCGGCTCGAAGGTGGTGGTGCGTGCCGCAAGCGCGGTGGCAAGTGTGAAGGTATCCGGGCGACCCCAGCCGGTGCCGATGAGAGCACCCTTCCAGCCGTGCTCTTCCAGAGCCTTGGCATGGCTGGTCAGTGTTTCCAGGCTGTTGTGGTCTTCGGCCGTGGAATCGCCGCGATGKCCGGGCTTGACGGCATTGGGGATATACCAGAGGAATTCCGGATTGCTGCTCATGCGATGCGCCTGCACTTCTTTGTGATTGAACGACGAAGACTAAGGATAGGGTGGCCGGGCTCCCTTGCTATGCCCGCCCATCTCACATTTCTTGGGGCAAGGCTTATCCGGCGGCTCGCACAGCTTCGCCCTGTCGCGCCTTGAGCGCCAGCGCATTCGGTGGACGGCGAAGACCGAGGTTTTCGCGCAGCGTCGTGCCTTCGTATTCCTCACGGAACAGGCCTCGCTTCCGCAGGATCGGAACGACCTGATCGACGAAGTCTGTCAGTCCCGTCGGCAGGATCGGCGGCATGATGTTGAAGGCGTCCGCCGCGCCGTAGTCGAACCATTCCTGCATCGCGTCTGCMACTTGCTCCGGCGTGCCGACGACCGTGCGGTGTCCGCGCGCGGTCGCGACTGCCAGGTAGAATTCGCGCAGCGTCAGATTGTTGCGCGATACCAGATCGGTGACGAGCTTCAGGCGGCTCTTGTTGAGCTCGGTATTGTCAGGCAGCGGCGGTGCCGGATCGTCAAGCGAATAGCCCGAGAGATCGACGCCCTTGTAGTGGCGCAACAGGATGTTCCAGGCGATCGAGGGGTGAACCAGCGACTGGATATAGTCGTAATTTTCTTTGGCTTCCGCCTCCGTGCCGCCGAGAACCGGAAAGATGCCCGGGCTGATCAGCAACTCGTCGGGGGTGCGCCCATAGCGGGCGAGCCTGCCCTTGACGTCCGAGTAGAATTCCTGGGCATCTTCCAGCGTCTGGTTGGCGGTAAAGATCATCTCGGCGGTGCGCGCTGCGAGCTCGCGTCCCGGCTCGGATGCGCCGGCCTGAACAATGACGGGATAACCCTGCACTGGGCGGCCGACATTCAGGGGACCACTGACGGAGAAGAACTGACCCTTGTGATCGAGCTGATGCACCTTGCCCGGATCGAGGTAAACGCCGCTTTCCTTGTCGCGGATGAAGGCATCGTCCTCGTAGGAATCCCACAAGCCTTTCACCAGATCGACGAATTCCTCGGCTCGTGCATAACGGTCGGCATGGGCCGGATGGCCGGGGATCGAGAAGTTCTTGGAGACATCGGCACCTGTGGTGACGACGTTCCAGGCCGCGCGCCCGTTGGAGATATAATCGAGCGAGGCGAATTTGCGGGCAAGCAGGTAGGGGTCTTCGTAAGTGGTGGAGGCTGTCGCGACGAAGCCGATACGGCTTGTCGCCTGCGAGAGCGCCGCCCACAGGGTCACCGGCTCGAAATGGGCGCCCTGGGAGGTGCGGCGCAGTGCTTCTGGATCCTTGGCGCGCTCCCAGCCAGCGGGACTGTCGGCAACGAAGACCAGATCGAATTTACCGYGTTCGGCGGTCTGGACGAGCTCACGATAGTGATCGATGTTCAGACCGGCGTCGGCCTGTGCGTTCGGATGGCGCCAGGCAGCGACATGATGGTCCGTGGCCATGATGAACGCGCCAAGCCGCATTTGTCGTTTCTGCGTGGCCATGATGACGATCTCCGTTGGGATTTCAGGCGGCGCGACGGCCGGGAACATCAACCCCGAGCCGGCTCAGAAGACGGGTTCGGATTTGCGCGAAACGCAGATCGCCGTGATCGCGCGGCGCCGGCAGGTCGATGCGCAGGTCCTCCACGAAACGGCCTTCGTCGAGAACAAGGATCCGGTCGGCGAGCGAGATCGCTTCATCGACATCGTGGGTTACGAGGAGAACGGCGGGACGATGCCTGGCGCAGAGTTCGCGCAACAGGTCGTGCATTTTCAGCCGGGTCAGCGCATCGAGAGCGCCGAACGGTTCGTCGGCCAGAAGCAGGGCCGGCTCCCGCACCAGCGAGCGGGCAAGCGCCACCCTCTGCTGTTCGCCGCCGGAAAGCTGGTTCGGCCACGCACTTTCCCGTCCTTCGAGACCCACTTCTGCCAGTGCTTTCCTGCCTGCTTCCTGTCCGGTATTGCCCGGCAGGCCGAGCGTGACGTTTTGGATGACTGTGCGCCAGGGCAGCAGACGGGCGTCCTGAAACACCACCGAGAGTTTTTCGGGTGTTTCTAGCGTGCCGGTTCCCTCGACCTCGTGGTCAAGGCCGGCAAGGGCGCGCAGGAAGGTGCTCTTGCCCGAGCCGCTTTTCCCTAGGAGGGCCACGAACTCGCCTTCTCCGATATCGAGATCCACGTCGTCGAGGATCGTCTTTGCGGCGAAGCGGCGGACGAGGTTTTCGACGTGGACAGCAGGTTTCAGTTGGCCAGGGTGCGGCGCCATGAGAGAGCCCTCCGTTCGATGAGGCGGACGAGACCGTCCGAGACGAGGCCAAGCAGCACATAGACCACGAGTCCGACGAGAATGACGTCGGTCTGGCCATAAGTGCGGGCGAGATCGATCATGTAGCCAAGGCCGCTGGTGGAGTTGATCTGTTCGACCACCACCAGCGAAACCCAGCAGAGAGTGACGGCAAAGCGCAGGCCGAGAAGGAAGCCGGGCAAGGCGCCGGGCAACACGACCTGGAAGATGAAATCCTTCTGGCTCATGCGCAACGTTTCGGCGAGTTCGACATAGCGGCTGTCGATGCTGCGCAGCGCACTATGCGTGTGGATGTAGATGGGGATGATGACGGCAAGCACGATGGTCGTCACCTTCATGCCTTCGCCGATCCCGAACCACAGGATGAAAAGCGGGATCAGCGCCAGCGTCGGGATGGCGCGCTTGATCTGGATCGGCCCATCGATCAGCGCCTCGCCGACACGGGAGAGGCCAGCAATGACCGCAAGGGCTGTGCCGATGACGAGGCCGATGCTGAGGCCGAGCAGCGCGCGGGTCGCAGAGGTCACGAAGTTATCCTGCAGGCGGCCTTCTGCGATCAGCCGTCCGAAGGCCTCTACGACCGTCCAGGGTGCCGAGAGAATGCGCGGGTCGATCCAGCCGAGTGCCGATCCGGCAACCCAGACCAGCACCAGCAAGGCCGGGCCGATCTGCAATCCGAAGGGTATCTCGCGTCCGGGCCCGAGCCTGCGGCGAGCGCGGGAGGCTGCGGGTTTTGCCGTGGGTGTTACGCCAGCGCTTTCACGCTGCGATATCCGTGATGTCTTGACGTTATCTGCGTCCCAAGTGGTTGCCATGCTTGCGATCTCCTCTCTTCGCTATGAAACGGCACGTGCGATCACTGGCTTCTCGTCAGAGCGCCTGCCGCGATTTTCTCGAAGCGATTGTCGAAGATTTGTTCGACGTCGAAGGGCTTGTAGCCAAGCTCGTCGGCCAAGAGGTTAATGGTTTCCTGGTGGCGCCTCTTCACGTCGGCCCATCTATCGGGGATCACCTGGGTGCCTGTGAGCTTGACGAGAAAATCGGCGTCTTCGCGGCTCAGGCCCTGCTGGCCGATGTAATATTCCTTGATCCAGATCTCCGGATTCTGATCGATCCATTCGGTTGCGCGCGCCCAGAGGCGGACATATTCGGCAAGGGCAGCTGCCTTTGCGGGATCGTCGAGAACCCATTGCGGTGCGTAGAGATGGGAGGGGTCGTCCCGCAGGCCGTGCTCGACGAGGCTCGCGCCGTCAGGGCCATACTGGGTGACGTAGCGGCGGATATTGACGCCACCGATCGGTGCAATATCGACCTGTTTGCTGGCGAGAGCCTTCGGATAGACGTCGCCCGTGCTCGGCAGCTCGACCAGCGTCGCGTCTTTCTTTGTCAGGCCTGCGGCATGCAGCGCACGAAGCACGAGTGTCCCCTGTGCCTGGCCGGGGCTGAAAGCGATGCGCTTGCCGCGGAAATCCGCCAGTGACTTGACGTCGACACCGGGTGCAATGCCGAAACGGTAGATCGGATTGGCAATCGGGTCTTTTCGTTCGCGATAGGCGATATTGCGGACGGGCAGGTTGTTCCAGGTGGCGAAGATCGACGGGATTTCGGCGACGGAACCAACATCGAGCGCATGCGCGCGGAAGGCTTCCGAGGTTTGTGGACCACCGCTGAGATTGGCCCATTTGACCTCGAAGGTGAGTTCCTTGATGAGGCCGGAAACCTCCAGAGCTTTCTGCGTGACCGGATCACCGATCGTCAGCACCGTTCCCGGCGGCACCTTGTCGAGCAGCGGTGCGCTCGTCTCGGCCGCCGCCACGTTGCCGAACATGCCGAGGGAGATGAGGCCGAGCACAGCCGTTCCCAATGTTTTTGCCAGTGTCATCGTTGATGTTTCCCGTTTCAGCTCGCAGTGTCAGGGAGCGATGACGGAAAGGGTGTCGAATTCTCTATGAAATCTATAGACTATTTATTCCTTTCGTTCGCCGGTTAATGAAAAATCCTACCAAGCGTAAAAGACATGGCGGATTCCCGTGTTGCTTGTCGAAGGCGGGGTGATTTTGGTCTCGGCGAGAAGACGCGGCCTGAAGTTGTGATCAGAGCGAAGTCACTGCAGTGAAGCGAATGCAATCGTCAAGCCGTTCGTCATGGAACCGTACAACCGGATCTTCTCTTAACTTTCTGGAAACCCTATCTTGCTTCGGAGGTGGCATGAAAATCTCCTGCTGCGAGACATGGTTACATTCCTTTACGTTCCGCTGTTAAAGTCACACCCGAAAGATCTGCTGCAGCGACTTTACGGTTGGGATAACGATGCTTGGTGCTGAGATCGTTGCATTCCTGGAGGCGTGTCCGATGGCGGTGCTCGTGCTCGACGCCGCTGGGCAGGTCATGTTTACCAACGCCCAAGCCGAACATCTCCTTGATCTCGAAGACCGGCTTGCCGGCGCCGATGTTGGCGAACTCATGCCGGAATGGCCGTTGTTGCCAGGCATCTCCACCGTATTCATCAGCGATCGTCTCGGTCAGCGTCGGCTATGTCGCGTACAGGTCTTGAGCTGGCCCACAGGCACGGAGACTGCAACGGCAGCTTTCCTCGAGCCTGTCGATGACGAGCCTCCGGCAGGCCATGCGGCACGCGAGGCCAATCTGCGCCTGCGCTATGTCATCGAAATGTTGCCGGAGGCGGTCTGTGTGTTCGACGCCAACGACCGCTATGTGCTCTGGAACCAGAAATATGCAGAGCTCTATGCCGACATAGCCGAGCACCTCAGACCTGGTGTCGCCTTTGAGGATATTTTGAGGACCAGCCTCGCCGGCGACGGGATGCGCGAACTTGTCGACGACAAGAAGGCTTGGCTCAGCGCCCGCATGCAGAAATTCCATCAGCCGGTTTCCCAGGACGAACAGCAGTTGCGGGACGGCCGATGGCTGCGCCATGACGACCGGCGCACGCCTGATGGAGGCGCGATCGGCATGCGCATCGATATTACTGGCCTCAAGCAGCGGGAGGACTGGCTTCGCCAATTGTTCGACGCCAATCCAATGCCGATGCTTTTGTGCGATGGCGATAGTCTCGCCATTCTGCAAGCCAATAGGGCAGCCGTTGATTTCTATGGAGTCCAGCCCGCGGTGCTGCAGTCTAAGCGGGCCTGCGACATGCATACCGATAGCGAGCTCCGGGCATTCGAGAAGGCCCTCCTTAATCTCGACGGTGACTGTGACGCCCGGACGATCTGGCGTCAGAAGACGAGCGACGGATTGGAGCGCCACGTGCTGATCTATATTCGGCTCCTGCACGAGGGATCCGAGCGCCGGCTGCTGCTCACCGTTGCTGATGTCAGCGACAGAATCCTTGCCGAAACTGAAGCCAATCGTCTGGCACATCACGACATTCTGACAGGCTTGCCCAACAGGATGCAATTCTACAAGGCACTCGGAAAAGCACTGGCATCGGATGAACGTGAAAATGTCGTTATCTGCTGCCTGGATCTGGATGGCTTTAAGCCCGTCAATGACACGTTTGGCCATGCTGCTGGCGATGAAGTACTGAAAAATGTCGCCCACAGGCTGGAAGTGCATGCGCCTGGCCATCTGGTCGCCCGCCTCGGGGGCGATGAATTCGCAATCCTGATGACGGGAGAACGGGTCGACGCAGTTGATCTGGCCGAGCGCTGCATCGCCGCCTTCGAGCAGCCCTTTGCTATCAATGGTCTTGCCATCCGCCTTGGCGTCAGCATCGGCATTGCTGCTGCTGAAGGGCTGGACGGCGAGGCCCTCATGCAGGAGGCGGACCGGGCGCTCTATCGTGCCAAGGCCGGCGGTCGCAATACCTGGCGCATGATGTCTGAGGATTTGCATATTCCAAAGCGAGCCAAGGCCTGATCGGTCCCGGCCGGATCGTCAGCCCTCGTCCTGTCTTGCCGCAAGCAGCCAATCCCGAAGCGTTTTTGCCTCGCGCGAGAGGCCTTTCGCCTCGATGAGCCAGTAGGCCTTGTCCGTATCGGACGCCCTCTCGAAGAGGGAAATGAGCGAACCCGCCGCGATCTCGTCTGCGATCAGCGCTGTCGGGCAAAGGCCGACACCCTGGCCACCGATCAACGAGCCGATCATGAGATTGAAGTCGGCAAAAACAGGTCCGAGCTTCGGTGCGGAATGGATGCCGGTGCCTGACAACCAGCGTGCCCAGGCATCGGTCGTCTCGTCGTGCAGGATTTCGCAACCAAGCAGGTCGGCAGGCGTATGAAAGGGACCATGTCGAGCGAGGAATTCCGCCGAGCAGGTTGGTCTGGTCTCGGCATCCAGGAGCTTGATGGCGCCGGAACTCGGCCGCATCCCGTGGCAGATCAGCAGGTCGGCGCCGGCCGCTTCCGGCGTCTTGGCATCGAGCGCATAGACGATGTTGATCCGGATATCAGGATAAGCAATTCTCAGCCTCGGCAGCTGCGGAATGAGCCATCGCACCGCCATGGAGGGAATGCACGCAACGCTGACAGGACGGCTGTTCGCCTCCAGCCGTAATTGCCCGGCGGCGATTTCGATATGCGCCAATGCATGCGTGACGGCTGCGCCGAATTCCCTGCCGGCGGCTGTCAGCGTCACGCCGCGGCTATGGCGCAAAAACAAGGGAACACAAAGCCAGTTCTCTATCGCCCTCACATGCTGGCTGATGCCGGCGGGCTTCAGGTTTAATTCGGCAGCTGCCCTGACGAAGCTTTCATGACGTGCGGCGGCTTCGAATGCCCGCAATGATGCGATGGGAAGGTTTCTCATGTGAGATGGCTAAGCAAAACTTGCCCATTGAGCAAGAAACATCTCGGTTGCCCCATGGTGCAACCGCGCTAAGAGTGCTCGTCGACTTATCGCGTGTCGCGGGGCAGAGCACCCGAAGATCGCCAGCCGAGCGGAAACAACAAGATGTCGAAGCAGTCCATGATGCCAAGCCCTTCTGATGCAGCCGAGCGACGTTCAGCGCCGCCCGTGGTCGTCTATCCCGTAGAAACGCTTCCCTCCGCCGATCTCGAGCTGCTTGCGGCCGCCCGCCAAACGCTGACGAAGGTCACGGAGGTGATCGTGCCGCCGCGCGAAGCAGGCAGCTTCCACGTTGCGCAGGGGCATTTCTTCCGCATCGTCAGCATGGAGGGCCCTCAGGTCGGCGATCTCAATCTGTGGAATGCCGGCGATCTCACCGAACGTTTTTTCAGCGGCAAGACGCGGGCCTTGCACGCCACCCATGTTGGCATTGGTGATCGTCTCTGGAGCACGCTGCCATATCTGCGTCCCATGGCAACCATCACCTACGACAGCCTTGGCTGGTACGGCTGGGACGATGATGGCGCCGGCGTTCACGATGTCATCGGAACACGCTGCGATCCCTATACCAACCGGTTGCTGGAAGGTGGCGATTATCATCACTGCTGCCATTCGAACCTGACACGGGCGCTTGCCGCCGACTGCGGCATACCGATCGAGCAGGCCGAGATGCATGTCCATGACGTGCTGAATGTCTTCATGTGCACCGGCTTCACCAGGGATACACATCAGTATTTCATGAAGGCCAGCCCTGTGCGTCCGGGAGACTTCATCKAATTCTTTGCTGAGATCGATCTTCTCGGTGCCCTGTCTGCCTGTCCGGGAGGCGATTGTAGCGCAAGTCATTCCAGTGATGCGGCCGCCTGCTATCCTTTGAAAGTCGAGGTATGGAAGCCCGATCCCGCGACGCTCGCCAACTGGACGCCGCCGGAGCCCAATCCCTATCCGAGAACGCATCGGTAAAGCGGTGAACCGCACGGGCTTTCGTGGACGAGCGGTCAGACGATCAGGATTGCCCTGAAGTCGTTGACATTGGTGCCGGTCGGGCCGGTTTCGAACAGGTCGCCAATGGCCGTGAAGCCGGAATAGCTGTCATTGCCGTCAAGCACGCGGCGCGGGTCGAGGCCGGCTGCGCGCAATCTCTTGACCGTGCCACCATCCGAGAATGCGCCGGCATTGTCTTCCGAACCGTCGATGCCATCGGTATCGGCGGCAAGCACGTGAATGGCGTCATGCCCGTCGATTGCCAATGCGAGTGCGAGCGCGAATTCGCCGTTGCGGCCGCCTTTGCCGCCCCTGACGCGCAGCGTCACCGTCGTCTCGCCGCCGGAGAGGATGACGACAGGCTTGGTGAAAGGCCGGTCGCGACCGGCTACCTCGCGGGCGATCGCCGCATGCACCTGTGCCACGTCGCGCGATTCCCCTTCGACGGAATCCGACAGGATTGCCGGCGTTATACCCTCAGAACGGGCCAGTTCGGCGGCCGCTTCGAGCGACACGCCGGCCGAGGCGATGATGTGATGTTCATGACGGGCAAAGACCGGATCGTTCGGGTGCGGCGCATCGGCCTTGGGGGAGTTCAGATGATCGATCGCCGCCTGGGGCAATTTAAGGCTGTATTGCTTGATGATTTGAAGCGCGTCGTGACGGGTCGAGCCGTCAGGAACGGTTGGGCCCGAGGCGACATGGGCCGGGTTGTCGCCGGGAATATCCGAGACGATCAGGCTGACGACGCGGGCTTTGGTCGCAGCGGCGAGCCGGCCGCCCTTGATGGTGGAAAGATGCTTGCGCACGACGTTCATGGCAGAGATCGGTGCGCCGGAGGCGAGCAGCAGCTCGTTGAGCAGGATCTCGTCCTGCAGCGTCAGGCCCTCGGGCGGGGAGGGCAGGAGCGCCGAGCCGCCGCCGCAGATCAGGGCGATGACGAGATCGTTTTCGCCAAGACCGGCGACTGCTTCCATCAGGCGTTTACTGGCAGCAAGACCGGCGGCATCGGGAACCGGATGGGCGGCTTCGATGATGTCGATATTCTGTGTTTCACAGCCGTAGCCGTAGCGGGTGACGACCACGCCTTCGAGCGGGCCGTCCCACACGCTTTCCAGTGCGCGCGCCATCTGCGCAGCACCCTTGCCGGCGMCGATCACAACCGTCTTGCCGCCAGGCTTTTCCGGCAGATGCGCCTTGATGCCGGTCACCGGATCGGCGGCGCGAACGGCCGCGGAAAACAGGCTGGTGAGAAACTCGCGGGGAGAGGACAGGGCCATGATGATCTCTCTTGAGATACGACAGGAGGGGAAGCTTACCGCTACCCTACGCTTGGACTGACGGCATATGGATTGTCAATCTCGAAGGCAACTATCCTCTCGGTGCGATTGATAATCGTCCGGCCGCGCTATCTATTCGGGGGAAAAGCAACAATCATTTGGAGAATTTGCAATGGTCAACGAACAGCAGTTGATCTCGAAGATTACCTGGCGCCTCATGCCATTCCTCGGAATCCTTTACCTCATTGCCTATATCGATCGTCAAAACGTGAGTTTCGCCAAGCTGGAAATGGTCGATGCGCTCGGTATGAGCGAATATGCCTACGGCCTTGGCGCCTCGCTCTTTTTCATCGGCTATTTCCTTTTCGAAGTGCCGAGCAACCTGTTTCTCGACAGGTTCGGCGCACGCGTCTGGTTCGCGCGCATCCTGGTCTCCTGGGGTATCGTCACCATCCTGCTCTCCTATACGCAGAACGCGACGATGTTCTATATCTTGCGCTTCCTGCTCGGCGTCTGCGAGGCGGGCTTCTTTCCGGGCGTCCTCTACCTTCTGACACTCTGGTTCCCTTCGGATTATCGCGGCCGCATGGTGGGGCTCTTCATGATCTTCAGCGCGCTTGCCAATGCCGTCGGAGCGCCGGTCGGCGGCATGCTGCTCGATCTTGACGGCTTCCTTGGCCATGCCGGCTGGCAATGGGTGTTCCTGGCAACCGGCATTCCGGCCGTCATCGCCGGTATCGTCACCTTCTTCTATCTCTATGACCGGCCCGAAAGTGCAAGTTTCCTCAGTGACGAGGAGAAGGGCTGGCTCGCAAACCGGCTTGCATCCGAAAATTCCGGCATGGACCACAATGCCGGAAACGGCTTCAAGGCGCTTGTCGATCCCCGCGTCCTGTTGATGGCGCTCTGCTACATCGCCTTTCCGCTCGCAGCTTACGGCCTCAGCTACTGGTTGCCGACCATCGTGAAGTCATTCGGTGTCAGCAACACGGTAAACGGCTTCATCAACATCATCCCGTGGATACTGGTCGCGATTGCACTCTGGGCGGTGCCGGCTGCTGCCGACAAAGTGAAGGTGAAGACGCCCTATATCGTCATCCCTGCCTTCATTGGGGCGGCTTGCCTGCTGCTCTCCGCGCTCGTGCCGAACAACACGGTGCAGTTCATATTCCTCTGCATTGCCGCAGCCGGCATCTTCGCGCCGCAGCCGGTCTTCTGGAGCCTTCCGTCACGCTTCCTGAAGGGGGCTGGGGCTGCGGCCGGCCTCGCCGCCATCAATTCCGTCGGCAATCTTGGCGGCTTCGTCGCCCAGAACGTCGTGCCCTGGATCAAGGATGCGACTGGAAGCACGATTGCGCCGATGTTCTTCCTGTCAGTCTGCCTTGCCGTCGGCGCGCTGCTCGTCTTTGTCGTTGCCACGGTGATAGCACGCAAGGAGCATGACGCTGTACCACGCGGCGCCTGAAAGCCTTTAAATATCGAAGTCCCGGCACGTTTGTGCCGGGACTTCTCTCCACGGAGCGTGCAGGGCACGGGGTGACGGCACCTAGGAGGATATTTCCTCGAGCTTGCGTCCACCGGTCTCGATCATCTGCGTTGCGGCCAGCGCGCCGATGACGGCGACGATCCCGAACATGATGAAGACCGAATTGATGCCCTGGGCGCCGACCATGTAGCCGACCGTCATCGGACCGACGGCTGAGGCGATGCGCAGCCATGATGTGGCAAGACCCGTTCCGACCGCACGCATGCGCGTCGGATAGATTTCCGGCGTATAGAGATAGAGCACGGCATTGACGGAACCGACGACGCCGTAAGCAAGCGTCGCAAGTAGAATGAGTGACCAGAGACTGTTTGCCCCGCCGGCGGCGAGCGCTGCCAGCAGAACCGCGCCGACGAGGAAGGAAACGACGGCCCAGGTGCGCCTTCCGATGCGGTCGATGCAGAAGGCGCAGGCAAGCAGGATGACGACCTGGGCGACATTGGTCATCGAGGCTGCTCGCAGCGCACTCCCGAGTTCCAGCGAATAGACGGTGTGATAGAGTGTCGGCATCCAGTTGTTCAGGCTGTTGGCGACAAAGAACGAACTTGCCCAGAGGATCCAGGCGACGATAGTGCGCACACGGAAGGTCGGTGACAACAGTTCCCGCCAGCGGCTGCGTGGCCGCGGTGCGGCGGCCTGGCTCTGACCGCCGAGCGCCAGTGTGGCTTCGTTATAGGCGCGGTCGTCGAAGGAATAGCCGGAATCCTTGCGCCGCGCACTTTCCTCGGCCTGGCGGATCACCTTTTCGGCTTCGTCGAGCCGGCCCTGGCCGATCAGCCAGCGCGGCGATTCCGGCAGGCGGTACAGCAGATAGGCAATCAGCAGGCCGGGAATCCCGCCAAGCAGGAAGAGCGATTTCCAGCCGAAGACCGGCACGATCAACGTGCCGACCTGCCCCGTCACCATCAACCCGATCGGGAAGATCAGCTCGTAGAGCATGAAGTTGCGTCCGCGACCCTTGGCGCGCAAAAGCTCGCTGATATAGGTGGCAGCGACGGGCATTTCGCCGCCAACCCCGATACCCTGGATCAGTCGGCAAATGAACAGCATCCGGAAATCGCCGACCAATATGCAGGCCAGACTCATGACCGACATGAGCGCGGTCGCGGATGCTGCCATGTGAACGCGGCCGAACGTCTCTGCAAGCCGGCTGAAGAGCAGCGCGCCGACGAGCTGGCCGATATAACTTGCCGCGATCATCCAGCCGATCTCGGCCGGCGTCAACGCCCAAAGCTTGATCAGGATCGGCAGGACAAAGGCAAGCGAAAGCGCATCGAAGGCATCGAGAAAAGTGGCGCTGCCCATGACGATACGCGCCCGGCGATGCCAGGACGTAAAGGGGATCGCTTCGAAACGCGCGGTCAAGACCGCTGCGCGGCCTGGCAATCGCATCTGCTGCGGGCCGTCTTGCGAGACTTCGCCTGCAGCCGAGCCAGCGACCAGTATGCTATTGTTATCGTGCATATCATCCTCCCAGATCGGCACGGTTAAACAGGCTGGCGGCGCCTCCTTGCCGCCAGCTTCGCCCTATTTGGCGGCAGCTTCAATCATCATGCCGATCGCATCCGCGATGACATCGCTGCATTCTATCGGCGTCAGATGCCGGGCGCCTGGCAGGATCGTCAGGGACGCCCCCGGGATCGCCTCTGCAAGCTGGCGCGCGCTCTCGACGGGGGTTGCATAGTCCTCTTCGCCGACAATGACGGAGACCGGGAAATGGAAGCCGGGAAGGGCGCTGCGAAGGTCGGCATCGCCGAGCATGATGCAGGTCGCTTCATAGGCATCGAGATCGTTGCGGACAAAGATCTCCATCATCTCCCGGATCTTGACGGGGTTTTGCGCCCTGAATCCGTCTCCGAACCAGCGGGTCGCCTGGAAGGCCGCCATCGAGGCGAGGCCTTCGGTCCTCGCTTTTTGAGCCCGCGCCCGCCATTCCTGCGGGGCCTTTTCTCCATACCAAGCGGTAGTATCGATGAGGATCATCGCAGAAACCCGTTCCGGGTGATGGGCGGCGAAGGCCTGCGTGATACAGCCGCCCATGGAACAGCCCGCAACCACCACTTGGTCCCAGCCGGCCTTGTCGAGAACCTCGGCAGCGTCGTCGGCGAAGCGCTCGATTGCGTTGGAAAGGGGGGCACGGCTACTCCAGCCATGCCCCCGGCAGTCGATACAGATTATCTCGGCCTGTCCTTCCAGTCTGGAGACGACATCCGTCCAGATGCTGCCATCAAGGGCAAGCGAATGGATCAGCAGCAGGCGCGGCTTTCCCGGCGTGCCGTACCGCCGGAAGGCGATGGTTGCGCCATCCGAGACGGTCACGAACTCATAGTGACCGTCCATTGCGCGGGTTTCTTGCTTCAGCATCTTGCCGTTCCGATCAGCCGGCCATTGCCAGGTCATTTTCGCCGACCAGCGGCACGTTCCAGGCGTCATAGCCGTAGAGCCATGTCGTATCTTCGTTGCCACCCGACATCCATGTATTGGCGCTGGAGATCGCCTGGATGCGAGACGTGCGCGGCTTGCGGTTTGCCTCGTAGCGGCGGAAGGCGCCTTCGATGTCGTCATTGTCGACGGCCTCGAGGCAGCGAGCCAGCACGGCGGCATCCTCGATGGAGGTTGCGGCACCCTGGGCCATATAGGGCGTCATCGGATGGCAGGCGTCGCCCAGAAGCGCAACGCGGCCATCGCTCCAGCGTGGCAGCGGTTCGCGTTCGAGAATTGCCCATTTATGGCAATCCGGGCAGGCGTTGAGCACCATCTGAACTTCCGGATGGAAGCCTTCATAGGCGGCGCGCAACTCCTTGACGTCGCCCTTTGACGACCAGGATTCGGTTGTCATCCAGTCGGCCGACTCGGGAACACTGGTGACGAAGTAGAGCGAGCTCCGGTCTGCTGCCGTATAGTAGATGACGATGTGCCGGTCGAGGCCCCACCACTTTGTTCTGGAGGGTGCAATCGTGCCACCGTTCATCAGGCTGGCATCGAAGACTGCGCGATAGGCGATGCGTCCCTTGTGGAGCGGCGCGTCGGGACCGACGATGGTCTCGCGCACCACCGAGTGAACGCCATCTGCGGCAATGACCGCATCCGCTTCGACCTTCGTGCCGTCGGCGAAAGAAAGGCTGACGCCGCCGTTTTTCTGATCGAGGCCGATGAGCTTCTTGCCGAGATGAACGATCTCGGGCGGAAGCACTGAATAAAGCGCCTCATGCAAGTCGGCGCGATGCATGCAGAGGAACGGCGCGCCATAAAGATCTTCCGGCATCGGCAGCTCGCGCTTGATCTCGCCGGTGTCCCAGACGCGGTTGAGGTGGGAATAGGGTTCGAAGGCAATCTTCTTGAGGCGATCCAGCACGCCGATGCCGCGCAGGACATGCGATGAATTCGGCAGCATCTGAATGCCGGCGCYGACGCGCGCAAATTTCGGCGCCTGCTCGTAAACCTGGACATCTATGCCGACCTTGCGCAGTGTCGCCGCTGCGGCAAGGCCGCCCATTCCGGCACCAATGATTGCGATTTTCGGTTTGCTCTTGGCCATGTCGTCTCCTCCGTGTCGGTCAAGTTGGGACGAGCCTAGAGGCGTGACATGTGCATGTAAAATATTTATATTGTTCAACACTTAAACTCAAAAAGTTCTAGGCTATCGATGGAACTCAGGCATCTCAGATATTTCGTGGCCGTCGCGGAGGAGGGGAGCTTCAACCGCGCCGCCGAGCGCCTGCACATCCAGCAGCCGCCTCTCGGCCAGCAGATCAGGGATCTCGAATATGAGCTCGGCGTCTCGCTGTTCGACCGGTCTCCCCGCCGGGTCGCCCTGAACAGTGCGGGCGAACTGTTCCTGCAGGAGGCACGCGATATCCTTCGGCGGTCGCAGTTGGCGGTCGACAATGTGCGCCGCTTCAGCAAAGGCGAAAGCGGCCGGCTGTCGGTCGGCTTCACCAGCTCGGCCTCGCTGCATGTGCTTGCGCCGCAATTCCTCCAGCAGTTCCGCCGCGCCTTTCCGCTTGCCGAGATCGTGGTCGAGGAGAGCGAGACCTATGAGCTAATCCTTGCCCTTCAGCAGCAGCGCGTCGATGTCGCGCTGCTGCATATCGATGCGAAGCGCTTTCCGGAGCTGACGGCACGGGCTCTCTCGGAAGAGGACATGCTGGTCGCTATCCCGCGCGGCCACCCCTACGCCGAGGCGGAGGGTGAACCGCTGACGCTCGGTATGCTCCACGATGTTGATATGGTCGTCTATCGACGCACGGATGGACCCGGGATCTTCGAGCGCCTGATGGAAACTTTCCGCACAGCCGGTGTTACACCGCGGATCGTCGATGAGGTCTCGCGAATCATCGCTGCCATCAATCTGGTGGCCGGCGGGCGCGGTCTGACTGTCGTGCCGGCATCGATGCGGGTGCTGCACCGGGAATCGGTCGTCTATCGGCCGCTCTTTCCGGGCGATCTGCCGCCGCTACCGCTTTATGTCGCCCACCGCGCCGACGCGCGCCTTGCGCTCATCCGCAATTTCGTCGATCTGACGGAGAGGATCGCATCAAGTTCATCCCCGACCAGCGAGGCTGGGCGAACAACCTAGTAGGTTTAGGCCAATTCATCCTGCAGAGAACGGCCGACGAGCGTCAGGAGATCGTCCCTTACCCCGGGCGCTGCGGCGATGACCGGGCCGCCGGTCAAAAGTGTGCCCTTGCCGGGGAAGGCTTCGGTCCAGCCGCCGGCTTCACGGATCATCAATAGCCCGGCCATGCAGTCCCAGGCGTTGATATGCGGTTCGTAATAGCCGGCGAGCCGGCCGCAGGCGACCTGTGCCAGCATCAGTGCGCCGGAGCCATTGCGGATGAACATGCCACCGGCTTCCAGCAGCAGGTGGATGAAGATCGAGACCTGCTTCAGCGGGATGCGGAAATTGGCGCCGACGCCGAGAAGGCCGGTACCAATCACCGTCGCCTTGTCGATGCTGATCGCATTACCATTCAGGAAGGCGCCTTCGCCTTTCTTCGCCACGAAGAGATCGCCTGTCGTCGGCTGGCAGATAAGGCCGAGCACAGTCTCATCAGCCTTCATGACGGCAATCGAGATGCACCACTGGTCGATGCCATGCACGAAGCAGCTCGTGCCGTCGATCGGATCGACGACCCAGAGATAGCCCGAGGGACCGTCCGCCAGCCCTTCCTCTTCACCGAGCACGCCGTCATCCGGGAAGGCGGCGGTTATGCGGTCGCGGATCATCGCCTCTACGGCCTTATCGGCCTGGCTCACCACATCCTGGCCGTTCAGCTTATGGCCGGTTTCGAGCGAGGCGAGATCGGAGAAGTAGGAGAGCGCCTTTCCGGCCGCATCGAGGATCACGTCTTTGGCAAGCACGAAGCGGGCATCATCAGGAAATTCGCAATGCATGGGAATCTTTCGGACAGGAATCAGGGCCTGAAGCTCTGGCGGATGACGAGCTCAGGAATGACGCGTTCATACCCCGGCGGCAAGTCCGGATTTTCGAGGCGGCGCTCCATCAGTTCGACGGCACGCAGCGCCATGACGAGCGGATCCTGGCGGAAGGTCGTCAGCTGGTAGCTCAGCCAGGATGCCTCTGGAACATCGTCGAAGCCGATGATGGCGACATCCTCGGGAATGCGCAGTTTCACCTCCTGCCGCACGTAGTCCATAAGCCCGAAGGCGATCTGGTCGTTGGCGCAGTAGACGGCATCAGGGTGCACGGATTTCGAAAACAGGGCGCGGCCGGCGGTAATGCCGCTCTCATAATCCGAATCCGCGCCGCGGCCGATGAACACATCCGCACCCAGACCTTCTGCCGTCGACAGGAAGGCGCTTTCACGCTCGATGATGCTCGGTGTGCCGGTGTTGGAGCCGGCGACTGCCAGGCGGCGTCGTCCAGCTTCGAAGAAAACCGTTGCTGCCTTCCGGGAGGCCTCCGAGTTACCCGCGCGCACGTGGTCGGCATCCGGTTCGGAACGGCCGATGACCACAAGCGGCTGGCCGTTGCGCTGGGCAAGTTCGAAGAAGCTTGCTGGCGGCGAACCGGAGAGGATGATGATCGCTTCGGCACGGTGACCGATCAGCATCTTCTGGGCGGCCAGCAGTTCGTCCTCCGTCTGGCCGGTATTGATGAGGATTGKAATGCTGCCGCGCTGGATCAGGAATTTGGCGAGGGCGGCGGCGAGATGCGCGCGGAAGCCGACTTCCGGCTTGGTGGCGACGATACCGACGAGGCGGCTCTGATTGGCCAGCACGCCGCGCGCAAGATCGTTGACGTGGTAGCCGAGTTCCTCAGCCGCGCGCAGGACCTTCTCGCGCGTCGCCGGCGCAACGCTTGCTCCCGGCGTAAAGGTGCGCGATACGGCCGAACGGGAAACGCCGGCAAGTTGCGCCACCTGTTCGGCGCTCACGAAGCGCATACGCTCCTTCTTCGGCGTCTTGACGTCGTTCACCGGACCATCAGTCATCGGTTTTCCCTCAATGTCTCACGCACGACAACTTCCGCCTTCTGAAACCGCTCAACAACGGTCAGCATTGAAAACCAGCGCTGGATGAGCCGCCGAAGGACGGGTGATGAGATTCGGCAATCCCCGCCGGCACATATATAGAGAGCGATGGTAGCAAGTTGACATGGGTCGCGGAGCGGGTTGCAACGTTCTGCCGTTTCAGGAAATCGTCCCGGTTCATTTCTCTGCCGTTGCATTGGTGCAATCATGTCGCACAGCCATGCAATTGCCCAGGCCGACACCTAACGGCGGTTCTTTGCAGGCAAATGACAGATGAGGATTTTTCGCTTGGCTGGAATGGTTCGCAGCTGATGTCGCTGGCAGCTCTTGTCAATTGCTGGAAAAGTACGGCCGGGACTGCAGCTGCAATCCCGGCCGAAGGGGCGAGAGGCAGCGGCGATAACCAAGGATCAGGTCAACGCCGCTTTAATGCATCAGGCGCTTCTCGAAGCCACTAGTCGCAGACCCGTACGGTTTCGGTATGATAGCCGCCATCATAGCGGTTGCGGACGTCACGATCCTCGTACCAGCACCTCGGTGGCGGTGGGCCTGCATCATAATAACGGGGGCCGTCGACATAGCGGGGACCGCTGTTGACGATGGCGCCGCCGATCAGACCACCGACGACACCCGCTGCCAGTCCGCCGGCAATGGCACGGCCGGTGTTGTCGTGGTGATGATGGTCGCGTGCGGCAGCAGGCTGAATAGCCGAGCCCACAAGGGCCGTCGCAATCAACAGACTGCTAACAATTCTCTTCATAACATTCTCCTTAGTCGCAAATCGCCCCTATAGAACATAAAATGCTCCACGGGGGCGTTTGTTCGTTCAAATCTTGCACCTTTTGAGGCAAGCCCCCCGGAAACGGCGCGTAGGGCCTCAATTTATGTTTTGCACTGAAATCCTCAGGGCGAATTCGGCCGGGTCAAACGCGCAATCGCGACTGCCGGCATCAGGTAGCCGATTCCGTCGCCGTCTCTTCCAGCACATCCTCGGGAATATCGTCGAAGGATGCATAGTTGAGATTATAGAGCTTCGAATAAAGCTTGCCGTTCTTCATGAGTTGCTGGTGATTGCCGCTCTCGACGATCTCGCCATTCTGCAGCACGATGATGCGGTCAGCTTCCCGGATCGTTGCCAACCGGTGGGCGATGACGAGGCCGGTCCGGTTTTCGAGCAGCTTTACCAGTGCCTTCTGGATCAGCATTTCGGTATAGCTGTCAATATTGGCCGTTGCCTCATCAAGCACGAGGATCTTGGCATCGGCCACCAGCGCGCGGGCAAAGGAGAGCAGCTGGCGCTGGCCGAGCGAAAGATTGCCGCCGCGCTCTCCAAGCATGCTGTCATAGCCGAGTGGCAGGCGCATGATGAAGTCATGCGCGCCGACGGCCTTGGCGGCCATGATGATCTGTTCCCGTGTCGCTTCAGCCTTGTGGTAGCGGATATTTTCGAAGACGGTGCCTGTGAAGAGGAAGGGTTCCTGCAGCACCATGGCGATCTGCTGGCCGAGAGAATCCTGTGTCAGCTCGCGCACGTCGTGCCCGCCGACCACGACCTGTCCCTGCTGCACTTCATAGAAGCGGTGGATCAGCGACATACAGCTCGATTTGCCCGATCCCGTCGGGCCGACGAGAGCGACCGTCYCGCCGGGATTTACCCTGAAGCTCACATGTTTGAGCACCGGATGCTTCGGATTGTAGCCGAAGACGACGTCGCGGAACTCGACCGATCCGTCCATATCGGGCGACAGGACCTTGGCGTCGGGTGCGTCCTTGATATCGACGGGCACGTCAAGCACATCGGTCAACCGCTGGCCAGACGCCATGGCGCGCTGCATGACCGAATATTGCAGGGTCAGTGAGCGGATTGGGTCGAAGAAACGCTGAATGTAGAAGAGGAAGGCGACAAGCACGCCGACGTCGAGCGCCTGGTTCAACACGCGCGAACCGCCGACAACGATGACGAGCGCCATGGCGATACCGGTCAGCGAATCGACGATCGGGACCATGACCTGGGCGTACCGCGCCGCCGTCAGATGCGTCAGCAGGTTGGCATGCGCCTTGTCGTCATAGAGCGTGAAGTTGACATCCTGCCGGTCCATGCTCTGGACCGCGCGCACGCCGTGAATCGCTTCCGCCAAGGCGCCGTTCGCCACCGAATTCGTCTCATGCGCGGMCATGAAGGATTTGCGCGCAAGCGGCAGCCAGAAGAGCCGCACGATGAAGAGCACCGGCAGCACAGAAAGTGTCAGCAGGCCGAGCTTGAAATCCAGATAGAGCATCACGAAGACGATGCCGAACAGCAGGAAGATATCGCCGACCGACAGCACGCAGGTCTCAAGGAATTCCTGCATCGAATTTACGTCGCCTTGCAGGCGCGACATCAGCCGGCCGACTTCCGTTTTGTCCATGAAGGACAGTGAAACGCGCTGGAGATGCGAGAACATGGCCCTGCGGATATCGAAGAGCACGTTTTCCGCCACGCCGCCAACCAGTGTTTCCTGAAAGTAGCTGGCGCCGTAGTTGATGAGGATGGCGATCAGGAAGGCAACGATCGCCCATGTCAAAGCCGAGCTGTTGGTGTCTGGCTGCATGCCATGGTCGATGGCGTAGCGGATGATCAGCGGGATCATGAGCTGCATGCCGGTGAAGACGAGCACGGAAATAACCGACAGAATGACGTCGCGCCGGTAGGGATGCACAAAGGCCCAGATGCGTTTGACGATGTTGGAATCGAAGACCTTGCCGAAAATTTCCTCTTCGACGCGCTGCGACCCGACGACCGCCCGCGGCGGGCGTCTGCCATCCTCGCGAACATCGGGACGTTCGGTTTCCAGTTCCTCGGCCATGTATTTCCTCCAGCGCCGGTTTCTTACGCGCTCAAAGCGTCGTCGCCCGGTCGCACCTGCAAATCGTAAAGTGCCTTATATCGTCCGCCGAGCGCCAAGAGCTCGTCATGCGTGCCCTGCTCGACGATACGGCCGCCCTCAATGAAAAAGATCCTGTCGGCATGCATCAGCGAACTCAGACGGTGGGCGACAATGATCGTCACCCGATCAGCGGCGTAGCGGCGCATGGCGCTGCGGATGCGCTGTTCGGTGGCTGCGTCGATCGCAGCCGTCGAATCKTCGAACACCATCACGGCGGGTTTGAGCATCAGCGCGCGGGCGATCGAAAGCCTCTGGCGCTGGCCGCCCGAAAGTGAGACGCCGCGCTCGCCGACGACAGTGTCGTAGCCGGTCGGCAGGCCGAGCACATAATTGTGCAACTGCGCGCTTTCGCTGGCGCGCTCGATCCTGCCTTCCTTGGCCCAGGGATCGCCGTAAGCGATGTTGTTTTCGATCGTCGTGGTGAACAGGAAGGAATCCTGCTGGACGACGGCAACGGACCGGCGAAGCGATTGCAGCGTCGCCTTGCGGATATCCTGACCGTCGATGGTAACCTTGCCGCCTGTCGGGTCATAAAAACGCGGGATCAAATGTGCGAGCGTCGACTTGCCGCTGCCGGGCGGGCCGACGATGCCGATCGTCTCACCGCGCTTTGCTTCGAAGCTGACATCATGCAGTACCTCGTGCATGGGTGAGCTCGGATAGGCGAAGCTGACATTCTCAAAGCGCAGCGTGCCGTCGGTGATCGTCAATTCCTTGGCATCGGGTGCATCGCGCACGGCGATCTCAAGGTCGAGCAACTCGAACAGACGCGTACCGCAGGTCGAAGCACGTGCGAAGGCGTTGACCATCAGGCCGAGCTGGCGCACTGGCATCTGCAGGATGGTCATGAAGGTGAGGAACGAGGCGAGCGTACCGACGGTGATCTCGCCAGAATGCACCTTGCCGCCACCGACCCACAGCACCAGCCCCATGGCCACAAAGAAGGAAAAGGTCATGGCGCTGGTATTGATGACACGAATGCCGACACGCTGATGGGCAAGTTCCAGTGCATTCTTCGAGGCCTCGTCGAACTTCGAGAGTTCGTGGTCCTGGGCTGCGAAAGCGCGCACGACACGAATGCCGCCAAGATTTTCTTCCATGATGCGCGTCAGCACCGAAAGCCGCTGCTGCAGGTCGAGCCAGGTGGCGCGCAGGCGAAGCTGGGTCGCAGAAGAGCGCCAGCCGACGAAGGGCACGAAGGAGAGCGCCAGCAGACCGAGCACCACGTCGGTCGAGAGCAGCATATAGGCGCCGATGCCGATCAGCATGGTCAGCAGAAAAACCCGCACGAGCGCGGTGGAAAAATACATGCGCACGCCTTCCAGATCGAGCAGGCCGACCGTGATCAGGTCACCAGAATGCACGCTGTCATGGAAGGAGAAGGAGAGGCGCTGAATCTTCTCGTAACACGCAAGGCGCAACTCGTAGCCCATATGGTGGCCGACCKCCTCGCTGTAATAGTTCTGGACCATCGTGAAGAGGCCGCGCAGCACGCTGGCGCCGAGCAGAAGCAGCGCCGTCGTCAAAAGCGCATCCTGCGCCTGCTGTCCGACAGTGCCGCCATGAAGCGCCACCTGCGTATGGTCGACCGCCTGGCCGAGCAGGCGGGGGATCAGAAGCTGGAAGGTTGAGGCGATCAGGGTAGCGCCGATGGCGAGGCCTGCTTGCCAGGGATGGCGGAAGGCCATGACGGTGATGCGGAACAGTGTGTAGAGGCCCTTGCCCCACCCTGCCGCGGTTGCAAGCGCCAGCGAAGCCGAAGGCTTCGTCGCGCGTGTGGACGCATCGCTGCTCACGGTATTTTTCCAATAAATGTGTGCTCGGACCAAGTGGCCCGGAAGGACGGCAAATCCATGAAGGGATTGATAGCACATTCAGTTTTGCCGATTCCGGCAGGGGGTTCAAGTAAAGAATTCACCAACCGGTTATTTTTACGTGAGCCTTTCTCGGATTGGGCGGCAACGTCATGTCGAGGACTGCCGACCACACGCAGCAGGCGCATTTTTCTGCCTGAAACTGAAAGTCTCAGAGCGTAGCATCACCAGTGGAAATCCGCTTACCGGGCATGTATGGTCCGCTCGCCAATCAGCACGAAGGGGCGTTCGATGTCATCCACGGTCCGGATCTCAAATCAGTTTCTTACCGTCGACGTTTCCTCGCTCGGTGCGGAAATGCAGGCGCTGACATCGAGCGACGGGCGCTCCTGGGTCTGGAACGGCGACGCCGCCTTCTGGACCGGCCGTTCGCCGATCCTGTTTCCGATCGTTGGCAAGGCGCCGAACGATACTCTTAAAGTCGATGGCCATAGCGCACCGATGGGCCAGCACGGTTTTGCCCGCCGCAGCGAATTCATACTGGCGTCCTCGTCCGAAACGAGCTGCCGCTACGAGCTTTCCGCTTCCGAATCGACAAGGGCGGTCTATCCCTTCGATTTCCTGCTGGCCGTCATCCATAGCGTCGAAGGCCGGGCGCTGACCGTTGCTGGAGAAGTCACCAACCGCGATATCAGGCAGATGCCTTTCGGTCTCGGCTTTCATACGGCTTTCCTCTGGCCGCTGCCCGGTGCTGTCAACAAGCCGCATACAGTCACGCTCGACAATGGCGCCGAACCTGCGCTTGTCCGGCTCGAAGGTGGGCTGATCTCGCCGACGAAGCTTGCCTCGCCCTTCAAGGCGGGCAGCCTGGTGCTCGATCATTCGATGTTCGAGCAGGATGCGATGATCTTCCCCGAAGGCACAGGCGCTGGCCTGCGCTATGAGGCTGAAGGCGGTCCGGCCATGCATTTCAGCTTCGAGAACCTTCCTAATTTGGCGCTCTGGACCAAGCCTGGCGCTCCCTTCCTCTGCGTCGAGCCCTGGCACGGAACGGCCGCCGAAAATGGCGGTTCGGACGATCTGGAGGGGCGCCCCTATACGAAGGTACTTGCTCCGGGCGAAACGGCGCGCTTTTCGTTCACTGCCGAAATCCTGACATAGGCCGAACCAATTTCCGTTTTGGATCAGCGTGTTGTGCAGGTGGTAAAATAAACTTCTTGCCACCTCGCGCTTTTCACGCTTTCATACACGACTAGTTTAATAGACTATGGGTCGGCATGAGAATGCCTTCTCCAGCCTGGAATGGTTCCAAACGGAACCCGATTTGGCGGCGAACGTTTTGCATGGCCGCATGAACCTGCCCAACGCATGGCCTCAGACGTCCTGCGTTGAAACCTTGATCGAGACACATGCGGATGAGCCGCAAGGGAGTTGAGATGACGGTTCAGGGACTTTTTTCCGGCAAGGCGAATGCGGCGGCGCAGATTTCCGCCATGCCGCGCATTGCGATCGTCGGCCGCGGTTTTTCCGGCATGATGATGGCGGTCGCGCTGATGCGCACCGTGCGCACGCCATTCCACCTCCAGCTTTTCGATCCGAATTCTACTGTCAGCGGTGGTCAGGCTCTCTCCGCGGCGCGGTCGTCCACCATTCTGAATACGCGCGTTCGCGACCTCTCCGTCTCGCTCGGCGACACCGACGATTTCAACGACTGKCTCTGTAGCAACGCCGAATTCCGCGCCGCCGTTCCGGCAGCGATCCCCGGCTTCCGGCAGATTTTCGTACCCAGGGAAATCTTCAGCGACTATGTCTACCAGCGCTTTTCCGAAGCGCTCGCCGCTCGCAGGGATATCACCGTTCAGGTCTGCCATGATCCGGTCGTGGCGATCCGCAGAAGCCATGGCAGCCGCTTCCTCTTGGAAAGCGCCAATCCGTCCAATCCACTTTTCGATACCGTGATCCTGGCGACAGGTTACGGGCTGCCTCGACCCGAGGCCGGGGAGCAAGAGGTTTCACCGGTCAGGGCGCAGCGCCTCGTCGCCCGGCCGCATACGGTGCTTCTCGGCAGCGGCATTCGCGTCGTGGACCAGCTGCTGCAGCTTCGCGACGCCGGTTATACCGGCCAGGTAACGATCATTTCACGGCACGGTTTCCTGCCGCAGAGCCACACGCCGAATTCTGCCGATCCGGTTTTCCCGGTCGAGGCGCTACCCCAAAGCCTGCCTGACATCGTCAGCTTCATCCGCCAGGCCTGCCGCGAGGCGGAGGAGGAGGGGCGAAGCTGGCAGTCGGTCATGAACGGCCTTCGCAGACACGCTCGTTCGCTTTGGCAGTCGCTGCCGGCGCGCGAGAAGCGCCAGTTCAACAGGCATCTGCGAGCGATCTACGACAGCCACCGCAATCGCCTGCCGGAGACCATGCATCTGCGCCTCAAGCGGGAGCTTGCCGAGGGCCGCACGGTGCTCAGGCGCGGTCGCGCCGGGCGTCGAGGTCTCAGCGGCCTGTTCTTCACGCCGGTCGGTTCGTCGAGCGAGGAGGTCATCCATGCCGAACGCATCATCGATTGCCGTTGCCATGCGCCTGATCTTTCCGCTCCTGTGATCGAGAGCTTGCTCGCGGCGCATCTCGCCATGCCCGACGAGCTTGCGCTTGGACTGGCGGTCAATGCCCGCGGCGAAACTTTCCTGGACGACGGCTCGTCAATCGATGGGCTTTTTGCGGTCGGCCCGCTTGGCCTCGGCAGCCTGCCAGACATCGATCTCGTGCCTGAGATCGTCACGCAGGCCTATTCGGCGTCGGAACGAATTGCCGAACGGTTTTATCCGCAAAGCCAAGCCGTCTGAGGGAATCGTCGTTTCAACGGGAACCATCGGCCCGAGCCGGCGTTATAGTGCGCTGGTGGATCGTTTAGAGGGGCAGATGGAAGCCGTGGATCGATATGATACGTCTCTTCAGGACGAGGGGCGTTTCCGGTTGCTCGTTGATGCAATCACCGACTACGCGATCTACATGCTGAGCCCCGAAGGTTATGTGACGAGCTGGAATTCCGGCGCCCAGCGTTTCAAAGGGTATCGTGCCTCCGAAATCATCGGCCAGCATTTTTCCCGCTTTTATCTGGATGCCGACCGGGAAGCCGGCCTGCCAGCCCGCGCGCTCTCGATTGCTACGAATGAGGGACGCTTCGAGGGGGAGGGCTGGCGCCAGCGCAAGGATGGTACGCGCTTCTGGGCCCATGTCATCATTGATCCGATCCGCCATTCCTCGGGCGAGCTGATCGGGTTTGCCAAGATTACTCGTGACCTGACGGAACGCAAKGCGGCAGAGAACGCGTTAAAGCGCAGCGAAGAGCAGTTTCGCCTTCTCGTTCAGGGCGTCTCCGATTATGCGATCTATATGCTCGACCCCGAAGGCAACGTGACGAGCTGGAATTCCGGTGCCGAACGCATCAAGGGTTATCGGTCGCAAGAAATCATCGGCCGACACTTTTCCACTTTCTATACGGATGAGGATCGCCTTAACGGATTGCCTGAGCAGGCGCTGGCCACCGCCAGCCGCGACGGACGGTTCGAAAGGGAAGGCTGGCGCCAGCGCAAGGACGGCTCCCGCTTTTGGGCCAGTATCGTAATCGACGCGATCAGAGACGATTTCGGCGACATTATAGGCTTTGCCAAGATCACCCGTGACATCACCGAGAAGATGGAAACGCAGCGTGCTCTGGAGCAGACCCGCGAAGAGCTTTTCCAGGCGCAGAAGATGGAAGCGATCGGCCAACTGACCGGCGGTATCGCCCACGACTTCAACAATCTGCTGATGGCGGTGCTGGGCAGCCTCGAAATCCTCAAGAAGCGCATGCCGCAGGATCCGGCTTTGTCGCCGCTTGTCGACAACGCCATGCTCGGCGCGCAGCGCGGTGCGGCTCTGACCCAGCGCATGCTCGCCTTTGCGCGCCGCCAGGAGCTGCAGGTGGAGAGGATTGATGTTTCCGAACTTTTGCGGGGCATGATGGACATGGTCTCGCGCTCCCTCGGTCCGGTCGCCTCGCTCGAAACCGTATTTCCCGAGAGCCTGCCGGCGATCGCCACCGATCCGAATCAGCTCGAGACGGCGGTGCTCAACCTCGTCGTCAATGCCCGCGACGCGATGCCCGACGGCGGGTCTATCAAGATCAAAGCCACTGAAGAGGTCGTGCCCGACGGCGGCACTCTGCCGGCCGGCCATTATGTGCGCGTCGCCGTTACCGATGAGGGCGAAGGCATGGCCGAAGAGACGTTGAAACAGGCGGTGACCCCTTTCTTCACCACCAAGGGTGTCGGCAAAGGCACAGGTCTCGGCCTTTCCATGGTGCAGGGGCTTGCAGGCCAGTCTGGCGGCAGGCTCGTGCTGAAAAGCCGGCTCGGTGAAGGCACGACAGCCGAGCTGTGGTTTCCAGTCACGGAAGCCGAAAAACTCTTCGAGCCGTCCGAACTGCCCTTGGCTGAAGCCGTGATCGGCCTGCGGCCGTTGCGCATCCTTGCTGTCGATGATGACGGACTGGTCTTGATGAACACGGCGCTGATGCTGGAGGATCTCGGTCATACCGTGTTCGAGGCGACGGCTGGCGCCGACGCGCTCGACATCCTTCGACGGGAAAGCGTAGATCTCGTCATCTCCGACCACGCCATGCCGCGCATGACCGGCTCGCAGCTTGCCGCAGCGATCCGCAGGGAGTGGGCGGACATACCGATCATCCTGGCGACCGGCTTTGCCGAGATTCCGGAAGGTGCTGGTATCGCCGACGTACCGCGGCTGGGCAAACCGTTCTCGCAGGCTCAGCTTGCTGAAGCGATCGGTCGGGCGGTGGTTTGATGTTAAGATTGACGACTGACGGCGAGGGCAGGCTGCGTCTCTACCCTGTGACCGCTTAGGTTTTACGACGAAGACTGACCTCGTTCCGCACGATATAGACGAGCAGCCCCGTCACCATGATCGCCAGCACATACCAGGTAATCGCATAGACAAGGTGGTTGTTCGGGAAGTCGACGACCGTCAACCCTCCGAGCGGAAAGCCGCCGGCATTGGGTGTCGCGTCCGCGTCGATGAAGAAGGGGGCAACGTCCGCAATGCCACGCTTCTCGGCAATGGCTGCGACATCGCGCGAATACCAGCGGTCGCCAGCCGGATCGTTGGAGCGCAGCAGCATGCCCTTCGGCTCGGTCATGCGCATCAGCCCAGTGACATCAGCAGAGCCGCTGATCTCGCTTTCGGGCCGCGAGGCCGGGTCGCGGTGGTCGGTCGGCACGAAGCCTCGATTGATTGTTATCGCGCTGCCATCCGCGAGCCTGAGCGGCGTCAGCACCCAATAGCCAGAGCCGAGCGCTGTCGATGCCGTGACCAGCGTTTCCTTGTCGTGTTCGAAGGTACCTGATGCCGTAACCCGGCGGTATTCGTCATCGGCGGCGTTGACTTTGCTCCAGTCGGCTTGCGCGGGCGGTGCGATGGGCTCGGCGTGGACGCGCGCATCGACGCGGGCGATGAGATCGAGTTTCCAGGAGAGTCGGTAGACTTGCCAGGTGCCGAGCGCGAGCAAGGCGGCGATGAGGGCCAGAAGGACGAGCCCAAGGATCGCAAGTGTGACGGGCGAACGCGGCCTGTCCTGTTGGTCGGAAGAAATATCGGTCATAGGTAAACCGCAACGGGCGACGTTGCCGCCGCCCGTTCCCAGCCTCTAGGGCATATTCTTCATCAATTCAGGGCTCATCGGCATCATGTTCGCATTCAGATGATACATGACCCAAAGCGAACCCGACAGCGCGATCGCGACGATGATGATCGTGAAGATCAGTGCCATGATCGTCCAGCCGCCTTCCGACTTCGTGTTCATGTGCAGGAAGAAGATCATGTGAACGACGATCTGCACGGCGCCGAGTGCCATCACCAGGATGGCTGTCACGATATGGTTTTCGAAGACCTCTCCCATGACCAGCCAGAAGGGGATGGCAGTGAGGATGACGGACAGAATGAAGCCCGTCACGTAGCTCTTGAAACTGCCGTGACCAGCCTGGTGCCCATGGCTGTGGCCGTGGTGAGCCTCGTGGGCATCCTCATGTGCGGGTGCTTGCGAACTCATCCGAGAACTCCCATCAGATAAACGAAGGAAAAGACGCCGATCCAGACGACATCGAGGAAGTGCCAGAACATGGAAAGGCACATCAGACGGCGGCGGTTGGCTTCATGCAGGCCGTGCATGGAGACCTGCACCATCAGCGTGATCAGCCAGATGATGCCGAAGGTGACGTGCAGACCGTGCGTACCGACCAGCGTGAAGAAAGACGACAGGAAGGCGCTGCGCTGCGGTCCGGCACCTTCATGGATGAGGTGCACGAACTCGTAAAGCTCGAGGCCGATGAAGACCGCGCCGAAGAGGCCGGTCACGGCCAGCCAGAACAGCGTTTCCGCCTTGGCGTTCCGCTCCATCTGCAGCATCGCAAAACCGTAGGTGATGGAGGAGAGCAGCAGCATCGAGGTGTTGATGGCGACCAGCGGCAGATCGAAGAGATCGGCTGGCGACGGGCCGGCCGCATAGCTGCGGCCAAGCACGGCATGGGTGGCAAACAGCACCGAGAAGATCAGGCTATCGCTCATCAGATAGAGCCAGAAGCCCAGATTGGTGCTGTTCTCCGGATGATGGTCTTCCGTCAGATAGAATTCAGGCTTTTCGGCCGTGTCGATAGTATGATCGCTCATGGTCTCTTACACCTGCTCGGCAAGCAGCCGAGTGCGCTTGCCTTCCGTTTCGGTGACTTCTTCTCCGGGAATGTAGAAGTCGCGGTTGTAGTTGAACGTATGGCCAATCGCGACGACGAGCATGGCAACGGCTGAGACGACCACCAGCCACCACATGTACCAGATCAGGCCGAAGGCGAGCGCTATGCTGATCGCAGACAGGATCGCGCCGGTGCCGGTATTCTTCGGCATGTGGATCGGCTTGAAGCCGCCGAGCGGACGCTCGTAACCGCGATTCTTCATGTCGTACCAGCTGTCGTGATCGTGCACGACCGGCGTGAAGGCGAAGTTGTAGTCCGGCGGCGGCGAAGAGGTCGACCACTCGAGCGTGCGGCCATCCCACGGATCGCCGCTGTCATCGCGCAGCTCTTCGCGCTTCCTGAAGGAGACGACGATCTGGATCAGGAAGGCGGCGATGCCAAGCGCGATCAGGCCGACGCCGAAGGCGGCGATGATGAACCAGATCTGCAGCGACGGATCATCGAACTGGCTCATGCGGCGGGTGACGCCCATCAGACCAAGCACGTAGAGCGGCATGAAGGCGAACCAGAAGCCGATCTGCCAGAACCAGAAGCTCATCTTGCCCCAGAAGGGATCGAGCTTGAAGCCGAAGGCCTTCGGGAACCAGTAGTTCACGCCGGCGAACATACCGAAGAGAACGCCGCCGATGATCACATTGTGGAAGTGGGCGATCAGGAACAGCGAGTTATGCAGTACGAAGTCGGCCGGGGGCACGGCAAGCATGACACCGGTCATGCCGCCGATGACGAAGGTCACCATGAAGCCGACCGTCCACAGCATCGGCACCTCGTAGCGGATGCGGCCGCGATACATGGTGAAGAGCCAGTTGAACATCTTCGCACCCGTCGGGATCGAGATGATCATCGTGGTGATGCCGAAGAAGGAATTGACGGAAGCACCCGACCCCATCGTGAAGAAGTGGTGCAGCCACACGAGGTAGGAGAGAATCATGATCACGCAGGTGGCATAGACCATCGAAGCGTAGCCGAAGAGGCGCTTGCCCGAGAAGGTCGCGACCACTTCTGAGAAGATGCCGAAGGCTGGCAGAACCAGGATGTAGACTTCCGGGTGGCCCCAGATCCAGATGAGGTTGACGTACATCATCGGATTGCCGCCGAGGTCGTTCGTGAAGAAGTTCGTGCCGGCGTAGCGATCGAGCGACAGGAGAGCGAGCGTTGCGGTCAGGATCGGGAAGGAAGCGACGATCAGGATGTTGGTGCAGAGCGCCGTCCAGGTAAAGACCGGCATCTTCATGAAGGTCATACCCGGAGCACGCATCTTCACGATTGTCGCGATCAGGTTGATGCCTGACAGTGTCGTGCCGACACCGGCGACCTGCAGGCCCCAGATATAATAGTCGACGCCGACGCCGGGACTATAGGCAGCACCCGAGAGAGGGGGATAGGCAAGCCAGCCGGTCTGGGCGAATTCGCCGATGAAGAGCGAGAGCATGATGATGATCGCGCCCGCCGTCGTCATCCAGAACGAGAAGTTGTTGAGGAACGGGAATGAGACGTCGCGCGCGCCGATCTGCAGCGGCACCACGAAGTTCATGAGGCCGGTGACGAAGGGCATCGCCACGAAGAAGATCATGATGACGCCGTGGGCGGTGAAGATCTGGTCATAATGGTGCGGCGGCAGGTAACCTTCATTGCCGTTGAAGGCGATTGCCTGCTGGCCGCGCATCAGAAGCGCGTCGGAGAAGCCGCGCAACAGCATGATGACGGCGAGAATCACATACATGATGCCGATCTTCTTGTGATCGACGCTGCAGATCCAGTCGCGCCAGAGCGGACCCCAGAACTTGAAATAGGTGATGATGCCGAGCACCGCGATGGCGCCGATAACGACGCCGATGAAGGTCACGACCAGGATCGGCTCGTGATAGGGGATCGCGTCGAGGGTCAACCGGCCGAAGATGAACTTCAGGAGGTCAGGATTGGAAAACATGGAACAACCCGTTCATTATGTCTTGCGACGCAAAGCGCCAGGTTAATTGTTATTGTTGAGCTGCGCCGGCGCCGGATCGCCGCCGTTGCTCGTGCCAGGCATGGAGTGACCCTCATGCTGCATGTCCATTCCGGGCATGTCCTGCATGTCGCCGCCGCTGTTCCTGGCCGGCTCGCTTCGCGCGGGAGCCCCGGTTGCGGGCACGGTCGCCGCAGGTGCAACGATGCCTTCGTCCGCATGGCGGTTGTCGTAGGTCAGCTTTTCGCGGTTTTCTTGGCTTTCCTTGCCGCCGCCGCCCATCATGTCGATGTGCATCATCTCGCCTGCACACATCTTGCCGGGCGTGGCGCACATGTTGAGGATCGCGTCGTAAAGGTCGGCATCGGCACCGGCATAATAGCGCACCGGCTCGTTCTCGCTCGGCTTTTCGAGCTTCAGATAGGTGTCGCGATTGAGCATCGTGCCGCGCTGCTTGACCTGCGCCACCCAGGCGTCGAAACCCTCTTGGTTCAGGCCGTGGAATTTGAAGCGCATGTGCGAGAAGCCTTCACCGCTGTAATTTGCGGAGAAACCGTCATACTCGCCTTCCTTGTTGATGACGGCGTGCAATCTCGTTTGCATGCCGGGCATGGCATAGACCTGGCCGGCAAGGGCAGGAATGAAGAAGGAGTTCATCACCGAGGAGGCGGTGATCTTGAAACTGATCGGCATGTCGACGGGAGCTGCGAGCTCATTGACCGTCGCAATGCCGAGGTCGGGATAGAAGAATAGCCATTTCCAGTCGAGTGCCACGACCTCGACGGTCAGCGGCTTGGTATCTGCCGGAATGGCACGGTCCGCATCGATACGGTCAAGCGGGCGGTAGGGATCGAGCTTATGCGTGGAAATCCACGTGATGGCGCCAAGCGCGATAATGATGGCGAGCGGCGCGGCCCAGATCACGATTTCGAGGCGCGTGGAATGATGCCATTCGGGCGCGTAGTTCGCGGCCGTATTGGAGCGCCGGTAGCGCCAGGCGAAAAACAGCGTGAGAAAGATCACCGGAATGATGATCAGCAACATCAGCACCGTGGAGACGATGATGAGGTCACGCTGTTGGGTGGCGATATCACCCGAAGGCGACATGACCACCAGGTTGCATCCTGCCAAAAAAAACAGCGGCAAGATCAGTAGAAGGCGGGAAAACTTTGACAGTTTTTGCACGTCTCTAAGCTCTTTTTGTTTCGTTCGATTGCCGACTAAAGCACTGGCACGCGCAGCGATATGAGGTCTTTGGTCGCAGTGCAACACGCATTTTGCACTGCGGGAGAAGTCAGCCTCCCTGACGCCGTTGAATCCTGATGAAATCAAGAAGGAATTTGGCGGGCGTCGATTTTTGTATATCCGAAATGTAAGGCTTTGCCCAATAAAACTCTGGAATAGGTCGGCCGGTATATTGGGCGATTTTTTCGGCCGCATTGATTTTTGARAATTCGGGAAAACTATTTGCGCAATCGGACTTGATAAGCTGCAAAGATGGAACAAGATCAGCTTGGGGTGCTTTGTCACAGGCACCTTGAACGAGGGAGGCGTTTCATATGGCTACTGCCAGACATTTAGGACCATCATCTTCATCGCTGGAAAGGGATGCGCGGCGCATTCACGACGACAAGCCGGTTTCGCCCGGCAGTATCGCGGTCGGCGTGGTGATCGGTCGCATGTCGGAATTTTTCGATTTCTTCGTTTACGGCCTTGCATCCGTACTCGTCTTTCCGCAGCTCGTCTTTCCCTTCGCACCGGATCGGCTGACAGGCACGCTCTATTCCTTTGCAATCTTCTCGCTCGCTTTCCTTGCTCGCCCCGTCGGATCGGTCGTCTTCATGACGATCGACCGTTTGTACGGGCGCGGCACGAAGCTCACGATCGCGCTCTTCCTGCTCGGCGGCTCGACGGCGTCGATCGCCTTCCTGCCGGGCTATGATGAAATCGGCTACTGGTCGATCGCCCTGCTGGCACTCTTCCGACTTGGCCAGGGCTTCGCGCTTGGCGGCGCATGGGATGGCCTTGCTTCGCTTCTGGCGCTCAATGCGCCCCCGAATCATCGCGGCTGGTACGCAATGATTCCGCAGCTCGGCGCACCGATCGGCTTTGCGCTGGCGAGCATCCTGTTCGGTTACTTCGTCGCAAACCTCTCCCCGGAAGACTTCCTCTCATGGGGCTGGCGTTATCCGTTCTTCGTCGCCTTCGCG
Source organism: Rhizobium sp. 05L429 (assembly GCF_056397645.1). Lineage (NCBI taxonomy): Bacteria > Pseudomonadati > Pseudomonadota > Alphaproteobacteria > Hyphomicrobiales > Rhizobiaceae > Rhizobium > Rhizobium sp. 05L429. Next base: position 94,338 of record NZ_JBFTNV010000027.1, read on the forward strand.
ATCAACGTCGTCGCACTCTTCGCCCGCCTTCGCCTTGTCATGACCAAGGAATTCGGCACCCTTCTTGAGCAGCATGAGCTTGAAGCCGCGCCGATCCTCGACGTGCTGCGCGTCCACGGCCGCGATATCCTGATCGGTGCTTTCGTGCCGCTGGCAAGCTTTGCCATGTTCCACCTCGTCACCATCTTCCCACTCGGCTGGATGAGCCTTTACGGCAACCAGCCGATCGGCGCCTTCATGGTGGTGCAGGTTATCGGCGCCATGGTTGGCTTCGTCGCCATCATCGCCTCGGGCATGATCGCCGACCGCATCGGCCGTCGCGCGCAGCTTGCGATCTGCGCTGTGCTCATTGCGATCTTCAGCTTCATCGGCCCGTTCCTGATTGGCGCCGGCAACAGCGGTCATGACGCCTTCGTCATCATAGGCTTCGGCGTGCTCGGTCTTTCCTTCGGCCAGGCGACCGGCTCGATATCGTCGCGTTTCGGGCGCGGCTATCGCTACACCGGTGCGGCCTTCACCTCCGACCTTGCCTGGCTGATCGGTGCCGGCTTCGCACCGCTGGTCGCGCTCAGCCTGTCGAGCCAGTTCGGCCTGACCTTCGTCGGCTACTACCTGCTCTCGGGCGCGATCTGCACGCTGGCGGCTCTTGCCTTCAGCCGGGCGCTGGAACAGCGCGAATAGCGCATAGGCATAACAAAAAAGCCCGCCTGGGAAACCCGGCGGGCCTTTTTGTTTGGGATCTTATTTTCGGACTTTATTGCGCCATCTGCGGCTGCTTGGCAGCGCGCGCGGCGGTCAGTTCGGCGGTCGTGTGGTTGAGACGGTCGGCGAGCACGCGCATGATCTCCACGGCCATTTCCGGGAAATCACTCAGAAGCTTGAGGAAATGTTCCTTGCTGATGCGCAAGACTTCGAGCGGAGAGGTCGCACGCACGGTTGCCGTACGCGAGACGTCGCAGAGAATGGCGATTTCGCCGACGATGGAATTGACCTCGACATCGGCAACCTTGATCTCGCCGGCAGGCGAGGAAACGATGATATCGGCCGTGCCTGACAGTACKACATAGGCGGCGTCGCCGACATCGCCCTGTCGGAACAGGTTTTGGCCGACGTGGTACGTCATGCGGTCGGAGGTGAAAGCCAAGAGCTTGAGTTTCGCTGGTGCGATCCTCGAGAAGATCGRCACCCGCCGCAGCATTTCGACTTCATCTCTCAACAGCATGAGCGTTACAATCCCCTGCCGCATGGTCCGTGATCATGCGCTAAAAACCAACTCCAAGCACCTTGCGGGCGCCGTCTCTGCCGCCCCAATAGAATATTACGATAACAGTTCCTTGAACATCCCGTTTTTCTCGGAAAGTTCCGGATAGTTGCCCGCCTCGGCAAGATCGCCGCGATCGAAGAGCAGAATCCGATCGAAGATTTCGGCAAGCTTGGCGTTTGACAACACCCAGATGATCGCCGGGCGTTTACCTTCCTCGTGCAGGCCTTCGATGATGTTGCGGGTGATCTGGTCCTGGATGCGCTGGTCGAGCGCGGGGATCGGCCGGTTGAAGATGAAGTAGTCGGACCGCTTGAGCAGCGCGCGGGCAAGATTGAGCTTCTGCCGCTGCACCCCCGTCAGCCGCTTGCCGCCGGAGCCGACGTCAAATTCAAGGCCGATCGACAATACGTCGTCATAGAGATCGAGCGCATCGAAGAGCTCACCCATGATGAGGCGAATGCGGTCGGAGGCATCGGCCTGCTGATAGGCGATTCGGCCGAAGAGCACGTTGTCCATAAGGCTCGCGGAGGCCGTGAAGCGGCTGATGTCATAACGCTCGATCAGTTCGGCGAGGTCGTCGGGGATATTCTGATGGAACTGCTTGCGGGCACTGACGATCTTGTCCGTCAGCGCCTGGGTCAGTAGGCCAAAGCGGTGCCGTGGTTCGATATAGGCAAAGCTCAGACGGATGATGCTTGCCCGGTCTTCCGGCGTCGCATCCTCGAAGCGCTTGCCCTGCAGTTTCTGCAGCAGCGCCTGATAGGTCGGGATGTCATCCGCCGTCATGAAGGTGAGCTGCTGGAAGAAGGGGTGGTCCGGCGGCAGGTCATGGAAGAGTTCCACCGCGTTCTCTGCAATTTCCAGMCCCATAGCATAGAGATCGGTGCTGAGCCCGGTATCGCGGAAGAGTTGCTGGAAATAGGGATGGCCGGCAAGCCGTCGGTTGTTCATCAGCGGCCGCTTCATCGTACCGAAGAGCAGGTTTTCGCCGACGGTTGCCTGCGTATTGTAAGCGTCGAAATCGAAAGGCACGACGATCGCGTCGAGGTTTTCCCCGGCAAGCCGCTCACGCAGCGACGTCCTGAGTTCGACGATATGGCTACCGAGCGCAGTATGAACCTCGGTATTGACGGTCGAGCGCAGCGCCAGATCCAGAATGTCCTGCGACATCATGACTGCGTCGAGCACCGGCCGGATCGCCTTCAGCAGGTCTTCAGGTCCATTTGCGCCGGCAGCGCCGTAGTCGACCCAGTCGCTGTTGAGGTCGAGCGTCGGATTGCCGGCCTTCTGCGATTCCGCCACGTGCCATTTGTATTCCTGGGCAGTCTTGTCATCATATTCGGGTTCTTTCATCGGCGCATGCTTGAGGCCGTAGACCAGGTTGTCGCGCAGCGTGCCGTGGAAGAAATAGCTGTCGGCGGCCGCATAGGAGATGCGCCGGCCGGTGATCGATTCCGGCAGATCCAGCAGATCCTGTCCGTCGATGGTGATGCGGCCGGAATCCGGCCAGACCAGACGGCCGAGCGCTTCGGCGAAGGCCTCCGCGCCGCTGCCGTTCGGCCCGACGATCGCAACTGTCTCGTTCGGTTTGATCTCGACGGAGACGTGATCGACGAGGCGTGCGCCGCTGTCGTCGCTGACAGAGAGGTTTGTGACGACGAAGGCGCTCGTCAGCGGCGCGATCGGCGCCGTTGCAAGCTCCTGGATGCGGCTATCGATCAGCGGCTCKACATTGAACTGCTCGTAGACCTGCGCATACTTGACCTGCACGTCCTGGCGCATCTGGTCCCAGTCGATCAGCTCCTTCAGCGGGCCGGGCAGGTCCTTGTAGGCGGAAATGACGGCGATGAGCTGACCGATGTCGAGCCGGCCCTGCAGCGCCAGATAACCGCCGATTGCGTAGAACAGGAAGGGCGTGACCTGGGCGAGGAAGTTGTTGATGAACTTGACCAGAAACTTCCACTGATAAAGGTCGTAGCGGATCGAGAAGATGCGGCCGAGGCGGGTCGCGATATCGGCACGCTCGAAATTGGAGGTGTCGTTGCCGTGGATCGTGCCGATGCCGTCGACGATCTCGCCCACGCGTCCCGAAAGTTCACGCGCGGTCAACTGGCGCTGGCGGCCGAGTTCCAAGAGACGCTTGCGCATGCGGGGAATGACGATGGCCTGCACGCCGACGATGCCCGCCGCGATCATGCCCAGCCAGAAATTCTGGATGATGATGAAGGCCAGCGCGGTAATCGCCTGACCGCCGAGCAGGGCGGGTGAGACGAAGGCGTCGCCCGTGAAGCCGCCCATCGGCTCCACCTCGTCCTTGATCATGGTGGCGATTTCGGCCGATTTCACCCGTTTGAAATGGGAGGGCGGGAAGCGCAGCACGCGATCGATAAGCTCGAAGCGGATGCGGCGCAGCATGCGTTCGCCAAGCCGACCCTTATAGGTGTTGATATAAAACTTGAAGAGGCCGTTCAGCACCACCAGCGCCAGGAAGACGAGGCTCAGCGCCATCAGCATCTGGAAGCGGTTGAGCTCCAGGCCCTTGAAGAATTCGACATGGCCGATCAGCGGGATGTCGTAGGCGATGTGCATGAATGTCTGTCGCGCACCCGGCCCTTCGAAGCCGTCACCCTGAATAGGTCCGTTGACGATCTGCTTCGGCAGGTCGAAGGATAGAAAGTAGGGCACCATGGAGGCTGCGACGACCAGCAGAATCCAGAGCTGCTGCAGCCGCGTGTTCTTCCAGATGTAGCGCGCGAGGCTTTTTTCCATGGCTAACCGTCAGACTGTGGGGAAAGTCCGTACAGCGATCCTGATGCTGGGGAAGGGAGAATCTCCGAGTACAGGACCATGCAGTCAGACCGCCGATATCGCAACGAAAACAAGGCGKAGCGGACTAATGTCGAAACGCCGATTCTCGCCGGAAATTTTCTTATATCACATGAATTTTAGAATAGGCGAGGGTTTCAGCCGATCATTGAGCGAATGATGGCCGCACTTTTTGCCGCTCCGTCGAGATTAAGGGAAACGGCCGGACGCAACGGTGCTGCAAGAGCCCGTTCGACCGCAGCCTTGACATCGTCGACGGTCAGCCCGTCCTCCGGGAGGATTTCGGCAAGACCAAGCGCCCGCAGCCGTTCGGCGCGCACGGTCTGCTCCGTCTCACCGGCCGCCATGAAGGGGATGAGGATCGAGTGGCATCGGGTGCGTAAGAGATCACCCACCGTGTTGTAGCCGGCCTGCGAGATCGAGACTTTCGCACCACGCAGCAGCGAGGGGAAGTCCTTGCGGAACCGCACCAGGGTGACATTGGCAGGCGCATATTCAGACAATGCGGAAAAATCGGCTGCGGGAAGGTTGGGACCTGTAATCAGCAGCCAGCTGATATCGGCAGGCAGGAGTGCGGCCGCACCGCGCGCGGCGCGCATCAGCTCCAGCCCAACGGCGCCGCCGCCCGCCGAAGCGATGATGTCGAATGTCTCGGATGGTTCCGGTGCCGGCGGCGGAGCAACGAGACCGGTATAGCGCAGCCGGTCGGCGATCTCGACGGTGAACGGAAAAGTGTCMTCCAGGCGCACGAATTCAGGATCGCCATGCACGAGCACGGCGTCGAAATGGTCCTTGATCAGCTTGACCGTTTCCTCGTCGCGGCCGGGCTTGCGGTTTTCCTGCAGGATGTCGCGCACCGAACTTAAGAGCTTCGGCCGCGGCTCGACGGTCTCAATCGCATCGAGCAGCGGCAGCAATTCGAAGCGCATCTGCCGACGGCCGAACGGGAAGGCCTCGATAATGACGACATCAGGCCTTGCTTCCTCAAAGGCTTTGAGAAGCAGGTCGCGTCGCCTGGAAAGAAACTCTTCGCCCGCAGCCTGCCCATCGACATCGGCAAGGCCGGAAAAGCCGATATTGCTGGCAACGACGGGTGGCAGCTCGATCGTCTTGACACCCTCGCCTGGAAAGCCAGGTACTGGCAGGCCGCCGGTGACGACGGTGACCTCGAAGCCATCCTTCACCAGCGCATTGGCGATGCGGCTGGCGCGTGCAATATGACCGATGCCGAGCAGATGCTGAACATAAAAGAAGATGCGGGGAGCTCTCATGACGCCTTCTGCCATTCTGCTTCGAACAGGCCGCTCAGCTGCCGGATGCTGGAATGATAATCAAAATGGTCGCGCACGCGCGACTCCGCCGCATCGCCCAGCCGCTCGCGCAGATCGGGATTGCGGATCGCCATCTCGAGCGCCTTTGCAAGGGCTGCCGGATCTTCGGGCGGCACGACCAGACCGTTTTCGCCGTCGCTCAGCAGTTCCGGCACGCCGGAGACGTTGGTAGAGAGACAGACGAGCCGCTGGCTGGAAGCCTCGACCAGCACGTTCGGCAAACCGTCGCGGTCGCCATTGGCGGCGATGCGGCAGGCGAGCGCGAAGAGGTCGGCGCGGCGATAGTGATCGAGCACGTCGTCCTGCGCCAGTGCACCCTTCCAGGT